>DATGDB010000023.1:0-25241 GCA_035311205.1 Gaiellaceae bacterium
GTGATCTCGCCGTAGCCGGCGTTGCTCAGCTCGCGCTGGTACGCCTCACGTGAACGCTCTGCGGCGGCGCGCTGCTCCTCGTTCTGCCAGTAGATCGCGGAGCGGTACTGCGTGCCGACGTCGTTCCCTTGCCGCATGCCCTGGGTCGGGTCGTGGTTCTCCCAGAACAGCCGGAGTATGTCCTCGTAGCTCGTGTTCTCCGGGTCGTAGACGACGAGGACGGCCTCAGCGTGGCCGGTCCGACCGCTGCACGCCTCCTCGTAGGTCGGGTTCGGCGTGTAGCCACCGGCGTATCCGACAGCGGTCGTATACACGCCGGGCACCTGCCAGAAGACGCGCTCAGCGCCCCAGAAGCAGCCCAGCGCGAACACGGCCTGCTCGAATCCCTCCGGGAACGGCGGTGTGATCGGCGTGCCGAGCACGTCATGCCGCTCGGGCACGACCATCGGCTCGTCGCGGCCGGCCAGCGCCTCGCGCGGCTCGACCATCTCAGTCTTGTCTCTGAATAGGAACATCGGACTAGGGTAGCCAGCGATATGCGAGTGGCAGCGATCGATCAGGGCACGAACACGACCCGCTTACTCGTCGCAGATGTCGAGGGCGGAGAGGTCGAGGAGGTCTCCAAGCGTGTGGAGATCACTCGGCTCGGCGAAGGGGTGGATACGCGCCGTCGCCTGCTTCCGGTGTCGATCGCGCGTGTTAGGAACGTGCTTTCGGACTATCGTCGCGAAGCCGAGCGGCTGGGCGCCGAGCGCGTCCTTCTAGTGGCCACGAGCGCCGTGCGCGATGCCGAGAACGGCGAGGCCTTTCTGGGCGAGATCGAGTGGAGCTACGGCTTCGTGACGCGGCTCCTCTCCGGGGACGAGGAGGCCGAACTGACCTTTCTTGGTGCGGCCGACGGGCGGCCGGGATCGACGCTCGTGATCGATCCCGGCGGCGGCTCGACGGAGTTCGTGGTCGGAGCCGAGGGCCAGATCCGCTCGCGGGCGAGTGTCGACATCGGCTCGGTGCGGCTCACCGAGCGTTTCCTGTACTCAGACCCGCCGACCGCCGCCGCGCTCGAGGAAGCGGCGGAGTATGTGCGGTCCCAGCTTCCGCACCGGCCGGAGGTTCAGGATGCGATCGGCGTCGCGGGGACGATCACGACCCTCGCGGCGCTCGACATGGGCCTCGACGAGCCCGAGGGTTTCGGGACGCACGGCCACCGGCTCACCCTCGAGGCTGTGCGTCAACAGCGTGAGCGGCTGGCCGCGCTGACCTTGGACGAGCGCCGCCGGCTGCCGGGCCTCCATCCGAAGCGGGCTCCCGTGATCGTCGCGGGGGCGGTGCTCGTGGAACAGGTCCTCGAGCAGTTCGGACTGGACGCGCTCGAGGTCAGCGAGCGCGACATCCTCCACGGCGCCGCGCTGGAGGCAGCGAAGCTGCCGGCTCCGGTCGAAGGAGCGGCGCCGCCGGGGGCCTACACCTGTTGCTAGTCCTCTCGCGGCGGCTCGTCTTCCGCTAACCGCCGCTGGAGCACCACCCGCGCGAGCACACCGACGAGCTTCCCGTCCTCCACGACCGGGACGCGCTCTGCGTCCTTTTCCTCCATGAACCGAAAGGCCTCGTCCGCCTGCATCTCCGCATCGATCGTGTAGTGCGGCTTCTCGGCAATCTCCCCGAGCGGCGTCGAGCGTGGATCGCGTCCGGGCGCCACTACCTCGCGGACGAGCGTCTTCCGCGTGACGACCCCGACGAGCCGATCGTCGGCGCAGACGAAGACGGCGCGGACATCCGGCTTGGCCAGCAGCACGCCGGCCTCCTGCGCGCTCACGTCCGCGTCGAGCGTACGCGGCTCGACGACCATCGCCTCGCGAACGAGGGTCACGGATAGATGCCGCGGGCGGTCAAAGCTCCCGAGACCTCGCGAATCGCGGCCACGAGCGCAGCGCGGCGCGGCGTGATCTGCAGCTGCTCGGACAGCTGCCAGACGCGGTCGAAGGCGTCCCCCATTTTCTCGGCGAGCTTGTGGCGGATCTCGTCGCGGGACCAGAAGAGCCTGCCGAGATCCTGGACCCACTCGAAGTAGGAGACCGTCACGCCGCCGGCGTTCGTGAGGATGTCCGGGAGCACGTGGATCCCACGCTCGGCGAGGATCGCGTCGGCTTCGATCGACGTCGGGCCGTTCGCTCCCTCGGCGACCATCCGGGCCTCAATCCGGCCTGCGTTCTCGCCGCCGATCTGATCCTCGAGGGCCGCCAGGACGAGGATGTCGCACGGAAGTTCGAGCAGCTCGGTGTTCGATACGTGCTCGGCAAGCGGATACCCCTCCAGCGACCCGTGATTCTTGATCCACGCGGTCACGTCTTCGAGAACGAGGCCGCGTTCGTTGAACGCCCCGCCCGAGATGTCCGAGACCGCCATGACCGTCGCCCCGCGTTCAACGAGCTCGCGCGCCGCTACGCCGCCGACGTTCCCGAATCCCTGGACCACACAGCGCTGGTTGGCGAGCTGCCAGCCGAAGCGCTCGCACGCGCGCTCGATGACCATCACGACCCCTGCTCCGGTTGCCTCCCGGCGGAAGACCGAGCCGCCGATCGTCACCGGCTTCCCCGTGACGATCTCGGGCACGGCGTGCCCCACCTGCATCGAGTACGTGTCCATGATCCAGGCCATCGTCTGCTCGTTCGTCGCCATGTCCGGTGCGGGGATGTCCTCTTCGGGCCCGATCACCGGCAGGAGCTCGATCGTCAGGCGGCGCGTGAGGCGTTGAAGCTCATCGGCGGACAGCTGTCGCGGCTCACAGCGAACGCCACCTTTCGCGCCGCCGTACGGGAGCTGGAGGAGCGCGCATTTCCAGGTCATCCACATCGCGAGGGCGGCGCACTCGCCGAGGTCGACGTGCACGTCGTAGCGGATCCCGCCCTTCGTCGGGCCGAGCACGGTCGAGTGCTGGACCCGGTAGCCGGGGAACGTCTCGACGGTACCGTCGTCGCGGCGCACCGGCACTCCGACGATCGTGGAGCGTTCAGGAAACCGGAGCCGCTCGGACACGAAATCGGGCACGTCGGCATGTTCGAGCGCTTGCTCGAACTGTCCGAGCGCCATACGGAAGAGCGGTGTGTCCCACTCGAGCGGAGACCGCTCGACCGAGGTTTCGTCGAGCTTGGCCACGGCCTGAGTCTAGGCCGAATCCCGGTGTACGAAGAGCGTCAAGTCCGGCCCGAGCGAGTCGACGACCACGGCCTCTCCAGGGTCCGCCCCCTCCTCGCAGCGGGCCCGCCAAAGCTCGCCGGCAACACGGATCTGGCCGAGCGGTCGACACGCCTGGACGACGACGCCGCGGGCGCCGGCAAGCGCATCCACGCCGGTCGTCGCGCCACGGCGTTTCGAGTACCAGACGAACACGCCGAGCTCGGCCGCTTCGACCACGGCGGCGGCGATCACGGCGATGTAGCTCCACGGTGAGGGGAGCAGGAAGAGCGCGGCCAGGATCGCGAGCAGAAGGAGCACGGAAGCGTCGGACGGAGGTGCCGGGGGCGGGACTCGAACCCGCACGCCCCTCGAAGGGGGCAGCTGATTTTAAGTCAGCCGCGTATCACCGATTTCGCCACCCCGGCCCGGCCAAGGATAGCTCTGTCCCTCGCGGATCAGCCGCTGCCCGGCGTCATGTTCTCTTTGCGGAAGCAGCCCTGCTCGATGTCGCTCTTACACGACTCCGGGCCCTTGAAGGCGAACTCGTCGATGAACTTCGAGGCCAGGTCCTCGTCGAACTTCGAGCAGCGGGCCACATGCGCCCAGGAGACATAGGCGACGTCGGCGCCCAGCTTCGAGTGTTTGGAGACGATCAGGCCGTTCGGATCCTCGTTGTAGAACGCGACCATCCGGTCGACCGTGCTCGTCGGGACCTTCGGCCCGTAGTAGAGGATCACCGCGCCGTGCTCGAGATTGTGGACGGCGTTGAGCTCCGGCACCTCGTCGGTGTAGGCCCCGTAGATGATCGTTTGCGGAGAGTGAGGCCCGCTCGACCGCGGAACCGTGTTCGCCTTGAAGCCCTTCGGCAACGCGGACACGTGTGTCCGGCCCTGTGGCGCCGGACTCTGGTAGGTGCAGCCCGCGTCGCGCAGCGCCGTGATCGCGTCCTCGGCACCGCTCCCGTTGTCGCCACCCGAGAAGGCAAAGGCCGCTGCGACGATTCCGAGGATCGCGAGCCCGGACGCGATGAGCGCGTAGATGATCATCCGGCTCCTGCGGGGGTCGCGCTCGGCTGTTCGAACCCTGGGCGCCTGAACCGGCCGCTTCGGCGGCGGAGGCGTACGTGACTTCTTGGGCAAAGCGCGCGCATGGTAGCTGCGCTCGGCTTCCGTATCACCCATACTGACGGGGTCGCGAACCCCAACGGAGGAGCGAAATGGCCGGTTGGCTCGACAGACTGCTCGGACGAGGCAAGAAGGAAGTCGGTGAGGCGACGGACGACCGCGGAATGCAGGCCGAAGGCATGACCCAGGAGGCCGAGGGCAAAGCCGAGCAACAGGTGGAGCGCGCGGACGACATGGCGTCGGACGCCCGCGACGAGGTCGCCGAACAGCGCGCCGAGCGCGACATCCCCTAGCGCTTTTCGGGCAGGGGGGCCGTGAGCGCGGCCCCTCTGCCGTCCGATCCGCTCTCTACCGTTTACGGGTCCATGATCGTGACAGCTGTTCTTCTGGTCCTGTTGGCGGTCGGCCTTGCGGTGGCCGGCATGCGTGTGTTGCGCATCCTTCGTGGGGAGCTGGACTGGCTGCGCGCCGAGTCAGCCCGTCAGCTGGCCGATCGCAATGCCGACGTCGACCGCCGGCTGGAGGCCATGACGGCGACGATGGACCGTCGCCTCGAGACGACGACGAAGACGACGAGCGCGATCCATCATCAGCTCGGCCAGCTCGGCCAGGCCAACGCGGAGATCCTGGCGCGCGCCAACGACCTGAAGAAGCTCGAGCAGGCTCTGCGCCCGCCGAAGGCCCGCGGCGGCTTCGGCGAGCTCCTCCTCGGCAACCTTCTGCGCGACCGTCTGCCAGCCGACGCCTACGAGCTCCAGTACGGGTTCAAGACCGGCGAGCGCGTCGACGCGGTGATCAAGGTCGAGCGGCTCGTCCCGATCGACGCCAAGTTCCCGCTCGACAACTTCGAGCGACTCGCCGACGCCGAGAGCGACGACGAACGGGCGCTCTACGAGAAGGCGTTCTCGCGTGACCTGAAGAACCACGTCGACGCGATCGCTGGCAAGTACATCCGCCCGGACGAGGGCACGTACGACTTCGCTCTCATGTACCTGCCTTCGGAGGGCGTCTACTACGAGCTCGTCTGCGGCAAGACCGGCGCGCTCCTTCAGTACGCGCACGACAAGCGGGTCTTTCCGGTTTCGCCGACGACGTTCACGTCGCAGCTCCAGGTCATCGTCCTCGGCCTCAAGGGGATGCAGATCGAGCAGCGTGCGCACGAGGTGATGGCGTACGTCGCGCAGCTCCAGGGCGATTTCGATCGGTTCCGGGACGACTTCCAGGTAATTGGGAAGCACATCGGGAACGCGCAGTCGAAGTTCGCCGAGGCCGAGAAGCGGCTCGATCGGTTCGACACGAAGCTCGAGCGCGCCGCCGAGTCAGATCCGGTCGAGGTCTCGGTCGCACAAGAGCTCCCGCGCGCGCTCGACGCGGCCTAGCCCACGAGCGCCGCCTAGTTCGCCGCATCCTCCGGCGGGTCACTCGCGGCCGGGTGTCCTTGGGAGCCGTGTCCCGGTGCCTGGCACCCTGACGTGGCCCGAGCGGCCAAGTGGCCGCTAGCCAAGCGGATCCGCGCAGGCCCTGTCGCTCGGACCGTCCGGCCGGGCCATTATCCCGGGGCCAGGCCCCAGGGCAGTGGCTCGCTCGGCCACGCCCAGACCGCAGCACGGGCACCGCCCATAGAATCGACACCATGGCCGACGCGTTCCGAGCGCGCTCCACGCTGGAAGTCGGCGACGAGCGCTACGAAATCTTCCGCCTGGCGCCGCTCCAGGAGCGGTACGACATCGAGCGCCTTCCTTACACGCTGAAGATCCTGCTCGAGAACGCCCTGCGCACCTCCTCACCCGAGAACGTCGAGGCGGTCGCTGAGTGGGCGGCCAAGGAGGAGCCCTCGCGCGAGATCGCGTTCACACCCGCCCGCGTCATTCACCAGGACTTCACGGGCGTTCCGGCGATCGTCGACCTCGCCGCGATGCGACACGCGGTGCACGACCTCGGCGGCGACGCCGCGCGTACGAATCCGCAACTCCCATCAGAGCTTGTGATCGACCACTCCGTCCAGGTCGACGCGTTCGCGAATCGGATGGCGATCGAGGTCAATACGGACCGCGAGTACGAACGCAACGGCGAGCGCTACGCGTTCCTCCGCTGGGGACAGCAAGCGTTCGACAACTTCAAGGTCGTCCCGCCCAACACGGGGATCGTCCACCAGGTCAACCTCGAGTACCTCGCCCGCGTCGTCGAGGCCAGGGACGGCCAGGCGTTCCCGGACACGCTCCTCGGCACGGACTCACACACGACGATGATCAACGGCCTCGGCGTCCTCGGGTGGGGCGTCGGCGGGATCGAGGCGGAGGCCGCGATGCTCGGCGAGTCGGTCTCGATGCTCGTCCCCCAGGTCGTCGGCTTCCGTCTGACCGGAGCGCTCCGCGAGGGCGCGACGGCGACCGACCTCGTCCTCACAGTCACGCAGATCCTCCGGCAAACCGGGGTCGTCGGGAAGTTCGTGGAGTACTTCGGCGCCGGGGTCACAAACCTGCCGCTCGCCGACCGGGCAACGATCGGGAACATGTCGCCCGAGTACGGGGCGACGTGCGGGTTCTTCCCGGTCGACGACGTCACGCTCCAGTACCTGCGGCTGACCGGGCGGGACGAACAGCGGATCGCACTCGTCGAGGCCTACTGCAAAGAGAACCTGCTCTGGCACGACCCGGAGCACCAGCCGACCTACTCCGAGGTCGTCGAGCTGGATCTGGCTGACGTCGAACCGAGCCTGGCCGGGCCGCGGCGGCCGCAGGATCGAGTTCCGCTCACGGACGCGAAGCGCTCCTTCCTTGGTGCGCTCGAGAGCTTCGGCGTCGACTACGGCAATGCGCACGACGAGGCAGTCGCCGAGTCCTTCCCTGCAAGCGATCCGGTTGCCGACAATGCGCCGGGGCATGGTCCGATCGCCGTCCCCGAGCCCGCGTCCGTACCGGACGTCGTGGTGGCCGAGCGGGCGCAAGCGGTCCCCGTCGAGCTCGACGGCGAGCGGTTCGAGCTCGAGCACGGAGCCGTCGTGATCGCCGCGATCACGAGTTGCACCAACACGTCGAACCCCAGCGTGATGGTCGCCGCCGGGCTCGTCGCCAAGAAGGCGGCGGAGCTCGGTCTCGAGCGGAAGCCTTGGGTCAAGTCCAGCCTGGCCCCGGGCTCCAAGGTCGTGACCGAGTACTACGAGCGCGCCGGGCTCACGCCGTATCTCGAGCAGCTGGGCTTCTACACCGTGGGCTACGGCTGCACCACGTGCATCGGGAACTCCGGCCCGCTGCCGGAGCCGATTTCCAAAGCGGTCACCGACGGCGAGCTCATCGTCTGCTCGGTGCTATCGGGGAACCGCAATTTCGAGGCGCGCATCCATCCCGAGGTGAAGGCCAACTACCTCGCCTCTCCCCCGCTCGTCGTCGCATACGCGCTGGCCGGGCATATGGACATCGACCTCACGACGGAGCCGCTCGGACAGGCCAGCGACGGTGAGGACGTCTACCTCCGGGACATCTGGCCGAGCACCGGGGAGATCGATGCCACCGTGAAGTTCGCCGTCGAGGGCGACATGTTCCGACGCACCTACTCGGACGTCTTCACCGGCGACGAGCGCTGGCGCTCGCTCGACATCCCCGAAGGCGATCTGTACGACTGGCGCGACGAGTCGACCTACGTGCGGCGGCCGCCCTACTTCGACGGAATGTCGCCGGAGCCGGGCACCGTCGATGACTTCGAAGGCGCGCGCTGCCTCGTCCAGGTCGGAGATTCGGTCACGACCGACCACATCTCCCCGGCCGGCGCGATCAAGCCCGACAGCCCTGCGGGCAAGTACTTGATCGAGCACGGCGTCGAGCGAAAGGACTTCAACTCGTACGGCTCACGGCGCGGGAACCACGAGGTGATGGTGCGAGGGACGTTCGCGAACGTGCGCCTCAAGAACCTGCTCGTGCCCGGCAGTGAAGGCACGTGGACCATCCATCTCCAGGACGGCGAGGAGATGACGATCTACGACGCCTCGGTGCGCTACCAGCAGGAAGGAACGCCGCTGATCGTCATCGCGGGCAAGGAGTACGGCTCCGGCTCGTCACGCGACTGGGCAGCGAAGGGGCCGAAGCTGCTCGGCGTCCGCGCGGTGATCGCCGAGACCTACGAGCGGATCCACCGCTCGAACCTGCTGATGATGGGGATCCTCCCGCTCCAGTTCCAGGACGGCGAGACGCCGGCGACGCTCGGCCTGACCGGCCGCGAGACTTTTTCCGTCGATGGCGTCGAGAACGGCGAGGCGCGCGAGGTGACCGTGCGGGCCGACGACAAGGAGTTCACTGCGCGGCTGCGGCTCGACACTCCCCGCGAGCGGGAGTACGTGCGCCACGGCGGGATCCTCCCGTACGTGCTCCGCAGGCTGCTGCGCGATTAGCGCGCTCCGTCGCGCCGGCTGAAGCCGAGCAGCCGCGGAAGCTCGCGCATGTCCTCGAAGACGACGTCCGCGAAGCGCAGGCGCTCCGCGGGCATGATCCCGCCCGCGTACGCGTAGACCTTCATGCCCGCCGCGTGCGCCGCCTCCACGCCGAACGGGCTGTCCTCGACGACGGCACATGCGGTCGGCTCAGCGCCCATCTCCGCCGCCGCGTGGAGGAAGAGATCCGGCGCCGGTTTCCCGTGCTCGACGTCGGCCGCGCTGAAGATTCTTCCGGAGAAGCGCTCCCAGAGCCCGGTCAGCCTCAGGTTCTTCTCGATCTTCTCCAGCCGGCCGCTCGACGCGACGCAGGTCGGCGCTGAAATGTGCTCCAACGCCTCGACAACCCCGTCCACGGGCTCGAGCTCCGCATCGAACGCCTCGCGGTAGAGGTGTTCGAACTCCTCGTCCCACGCGCCCGGCAGCTTCCGGCCCAGGTGCTCCTCGATCTCGCGCGTCATCGCCTCGTCGGTCTTGCCGACGAAGCGCTCGATCACCTCTTCCTCGGTGATCGGCCAGCCCAGCTGCGCCAGCACCTGCACGTCGAGGCGCACCGAGATGCGCTCGCTGTCGACGAGAACGCCGTCGCAGTCGAAGATGACGAGGTCGAGGCTCAGAAGCGCAAAAGCGCGCCGATGCCGCCGACCGGCTCGAGATCCTGGCGATGGCGGAGAGCCAGCACCTGGCCGCCGTGCGCGAGCACCTGGTGGACGGCGAGGTCGAGCCCCTCGTCGCGCTGCTCCATCTCCGTGCCGTCCAGCGGGCAGCGGCCGCCGTCGACGCTCACCCGGCCGCAGGCCGGGCAGACCCACGCCGAATGCTCGACGCCCTCCTGGAAGAGCAGGCGCTCGATCCGGGCATCCGAAGCGGCCTCGAGCGTCTCCTCCCAGCCGGACGCCGCACGCGCGTGGCGGCCGACCTCCTCCTTCCAGCGCTCGATGCTCTGGGACTCCTGGTTCTCGCGCCACTCCTCGAGCACGGGCATGGCCGCGCTGAGCAGCTCGACCGGGGAGGCCTGGGCCTTCGCCGTCGTCCAGCCGATGATCGCGTTCCGGGCGTCACCCGCCAGAAGCTCCGCGAGCTCGCGCTTCATCTCCTCCGGACAGACGACGACGACGCGCGGATAGCGGAGCCGGCGCAGCTCCCTCTCGAGCTCCTCACCGACGGCCTTGAGATGGTCCTTCGTGAGCTCGTCCGTCCGCCGCTGGATGCGCGCCTGCGACCAGCCCCCCTGGTCGTGCCGGCGCGGCTGCTCCTCGAACAGGTCGGCGACCTCGTCCAGGCGTCCTGCGCGCAGGCGGTAGAGGCGGCCCTGCTCGCGCGAAACGACGGCGACTACCGCGCCCTCTCCGCGGCCGACAAGCGGCACGAGCGGGGCCAGGTAGAGCTCGCGTCCGACCTTGAGCTGGTCAGGCACTGATTCGCTCAACGGCAGCGCCTGCCAGACGTTGTCGAGACCCGCGCAGAACAGAGCGAGCCCATGTGCGCCGTCCCGTTCGAACTCGTCGTCGAAGAAGGCTCGGATCCGCCCAAAGTCCGACTTCAGTCCCAGGCGTACCTCATGCGTATGGTGCGTGCTGTTGTTCTTCTTCTCACCCTGGTCGAGGAGCGAGTGGACTCTCGTCTGAGCGTCCCCGGGCGTCGGGGAGACGCTGGGATCGAGATCGACGTACAGGCTGATGGCACAGCCTTTCTCGGCTCTGAAACCAGCGAGTTGCCGGAGTGCATCCCACGTCACACTGCTGGCCACTGACGGCGATTCTATGTCCGTGACGGCGTATTCGGTTGGTCATGGCACGAGGAGTGCCGAAGAGCTTCTCGAGATGCTTCGGAAGGCGAAAGTTCGAACGGTCGTCGACGTCCGGCGCTACCCGAGCTCGAGACGGAATCCGCAGTTCAACCAGGTCACGCTTGCGAGCAGCCTTGCCGAGGCCGGCATCGAGTACCGCCATGCGGAAGCGCTGGGCGGGCGCCGCAGCGGCGAGCCGGGTGAAGAGCGTTTCGGGTGCATCCGGACGTCTGCCTTCCGGAGTTACGCGGCGAGGATGGGCAGGCCCGAGTGGCAACAGGCGCTCGCCGCGGCGCTGCAGGAACCGGCTCCCTGCTTCCTGTGCGCCGAGACCGTGTGGTGGCGCTGCCACCGGCGGCTGATCGCAGAGCTGCTCGTCGCGCGGGGCCACGAGGTGGTGCATCTACTCCCCGACGGCCCCCACCGCCATACACTGTCCGAGGACGCGGAGGCTCGTGGTGGACGCCTCTATCTGTGCGGTGAGCTCGTCGCGTAAGTGGTTAGCGAAGCCCTCACACAGGGAAGTTTCAACCCGTCCGCTTCGTTGAATACTGTTGACAGGTCCAAGAACCGGGCCTAATTCCTATGGAGAACGGAATGAACGTGAATGTTCGCGAGTTAATCATCATCGGTGGCGGTCCGGCCGGGTATACGGCCGCGCTCTACGCCGCCCGCGCGAACCTCGAGCCCCTGGTGATCGAGGGCTTCCAGTGGGGCGGCCAGCTGATGATCACGAGCGACGTCGAGAACTATCCGGGCTACCCGCAGGGTGTGCTGGGGCCGGAGATGATGAAGGACTTCCGCCGCCAGGCCGAGCGCTTCGACGCCGAGTTCATCTCCGACGACGTCACCCGCGTCGATTTCTCGGAGCGGCCCTTCAAGGTCTACATCGGCGACGAGGAGTACCTGTCGCACGCCGTGATCGTCACGACTGGCGCCAACGCCCGCCAGCTGGGGCTCCAGTCCGAACGTGTCCTCCAGGGGCGGGGCGTCTCCTACTGCGCCGTCTGTGACGCGGCCTTCTTCAGGGAGAAGGAGATCGTCGTCGTCGGCGGGGGCGACTCAGCGATGGAGGAGGCGACGTTCCTGACGAAGTTCGCCGACAAGGTGATAGTCGTCCACCGGCGAGACGAGTTCCGGGCGTCGCAGATCATGCTCGACCGGGCCCGCGCAAACGACAAGATCGAGTGGGTCACGAACGCCGTCGTCGACGAGGTCCTGGGAGACACCGGCGTCACCGGCGTCAAGGTTCACGACGTCAATACGGGCGCGGTCAGCGAGATCCCCGCACAGGGATTCTTCGTCGCGATCGGCCACGATCCGAACACCGGACTGTTCGAGGGCCAGCTCGCCATGGACGAGCACGGCTACCTCCTCACGCACGACGGCACGGCGACGAACGTCGAGGGCGTCTTCGCGGCGGGCGACGTCGTCGATCACACGTACCGGCAGGCGATCACCGCCGCCGGGATGGGCAGCATGGCCGCGCTCGACGCCGAGCGCTGGCTGACGGCGCAGGAAGGCCACCCGTACGACGCGGCGACTGCGCCGCGGGCCGAGTCCGAGGCCGTGCCGGTGCCCGTAAAGCAGCCGGCCTAGAACAAGTCGAAGTCGCCGGCGAGCACGCGGTCCCACTCGAACTTGAGCGCGGCCTGGCGGGCCTCTTCCAGGACCTCCTCGGGCGGCGCACCCTCCCCGCGCGGCCCGCGAAGGGGGGACGCGATCCAGCGAACGAGCCAGGTCGCCCCGACAACGAGCACCGCGAGGCCCAGGATGTTGAGGAACGTGTCCATCAGGGCCCTGAGTCTGCCGCGATCCGGGACGAAGGACAAAGCTCGCTCAGGACGCACTCCTCGCACCGCGGGTCGCGCGCGATGCAGACGCGGCGGCCGTGCCAGATCAGCAGGTGCGGAAAGATTCCCCAGTACTCGCGCGGCACGAGCTTCTGCAGATCGCGCTCGATCTTGACCGGATCCTCTTGGCGGGTCAGGCCGAGGCGCTGCGACAGCCGCCGCACATGGGTGTCGACGACGATGCCCTGCGGCTCGCCGAGCTCGGAGGCGACCACGTTGGCGGTCTTGCGAGCGACTCCCGGTAGGCGAAGGAGATCCTCCATCCGCCGCGGCACTTGACCGCCGTAGTCCGCCAGGAGCATCGCCATCGTCCCCCGGAGCGCCTTGGCCTTCTGCCGGTAGAAGCCGGTCGCGAAGATGTCTCGTTCGAGCTCCTCGACCGGAACGGCGAGGTAGTCCTCGGGCGTCCTGTACTTCTCAAAGAGCCGCTCAGTGACGCGGTTGACGTTCACATCCGTTGTCTGAGCGGAGAGCATCACGCTCACGAGGAGCTCGAGGTCGGAGCGGAACCGGAGCGCGATCGCGGCGTCGGCATGCTCGCGCAGGAGGCGCTGGATGATCGGCAGAATTCGTGCGCGCTTCGGCCCGACGCGCGCCCGCGCCTCGCCGACGTAGCTACGTGGCAACAGCGGCTGCGGGTGGCGTCGCCGGCGCCGGGAGCGGCAGGCGCGGGCCCGCGCACACGACGTCAAGCGCCGGACAACCGGCACAGGCCTGCTCGCTCGGCGTCGGCAGGAAATCCCCCGCACGGACGCGCGCGATCGCCTCGGAGAGCTCGGCCTCGAGCGCTGGCAGCTCGCTGCGCCGGAAGGTCGTCGAGACGACGGCGTCGGGTCGCTCGAGGAACTGGTAGACGACCTCGACCTCCTCCGCGCCGGCGCGGAAGCAGGCGAGCGCGTAGACGAGGCGCTGTGCCCGGTACTCGTGCTCGACGATCTCCTCAGGGGACATGTTCTCGAGCGTGTTCGTCTTGTAGTCGAGCACGAGGGCGCGGCCGTTTTCCCGGTGGAGGACGTCGAGCCGGCCGTGCAGGAGCACGCCGTCGTGCTCGAACGCGAAGGAGCGCTCGACGGTCGTCCCGGGGAGGGCCGCGATCCGCTGCGCGACGTCCGACTCGCAGTAGGTGCGCAGGAATCCCGCGATGCGCGTCAGTTCTTCCTCGCTGACGCTGGGATACCAGGCGCGCGCCTGTTCGAGGTCCGGCGCCACCGGCGCCGCGAGATCGATCTGCTCCAGCAGACGGTGCACGGCATCTCCGACCTCGGTCGCCGCCAGGCCGCTCTGCCCGGGAACACGGCCGCTCGAATCGGCCGGCCGCAGCCCGACCACGCGCTCCGCGTAGTAGCGGTAGGAACAGCGCTCGAAGAGCGAGAGCGACGTGTACGAGAGCGACTTCAGCGTGTGGAGCGGCGGCAGCGGGACCGGCTCGAGCTCGGGGAGCTTCGGCGCGGGCGGCGGCAGCGCCCCGCCGCCGTTGGCGGCGAAGAGCTCGAGCTGGCCGTCCTCACCGGCTTCGGGTGGCTCGACCTCGATGACGGGCTCCTCGGTCTGGAATCGGTCCACGCGGATGAGAAGGCGGGCGTCGTCGCGCTCGAGCTCGATCGGGTCTCTGCCCGCTCCGGCGATCTCCTCGTCCGCGTCCAACCGGCCGAGCACCCATCCGAGCGGCGTCGCCGCATCCGCCTTACTCTCCGGGTCGATGGCGCCGGAGACGATCAGGCGATCGATCGCCCGCGTCATCGCGACGTAGTAGAGCCGCAGCCGCTCAGCACGGTCCTCGGATTCCCGCGCCTCGCGCACCTGCTCGTAGTCGAACGCGCCAAGCCGACGGCTCGTGACCGGATCGACCACGCGGAACCCGAACCGCCCGTCGGAGAGCGCCAGCAGCTCGTCGGCGGCGGGAGCCGGTCGATCCCGTCCTGCATCGGCGACGATCACGACCTTGAACTCGAGCCCCTTGGCGGCGTGGATGGTCAGGAGCCGTACTGCGTCCGCCCCCTCTTCCTCCGCTACGGCCTCGAGCTGCTTGGCGCCGACCGCTTCCTGGTCCCGCATGAACCGGAGGAAGCCTTCGATGTCGCGCCCGCGCAGCTCCTCGTACGCGCGCGCGAGCCGCGCGAGCTTCCGGATGTTCGCGTAGCGCCGGCGCCCGTCCCACTGGGCGAGCACGGCGAGGTCGTAGTCGTGCTCAACCAGGATCTGCTCGCACAGGCGCTCGAGCGACACCCGCGTCGAGGCCTCCACGAGCCGCGCGTACCGCTGCTTGAACGCGAGCAGGAGCCTCTTGTCCTGCTCGCCCAGGCCCTCGGGGAGCGAACGCTCGAGCCCGGCGTAGAGCGGACGCCGCCCGGCCGATCGCCGCAGCAGGGCGAGGGCGTCGTTGGAGACGCCGACGAACGGCGAGGCGAGGACGCTGAGGAGTGCCCGGTCGTCGTAGCGGTTCTGGAGCAGGCAGAGATACGCCAGCACGTCGACGACCTGCTGTTGCCCGAAGTAGCCGCGTCCGGTTGCGCGGTAGGTCGGGACGTCCTGGCGCCGGAGCTCCTGCTCGTACCACTCGGCATCCGTGCCGGCCGCGAACAGGAGCACGATGTCGCCGGCCGTCGCATCGCCGCTCGCGATCAGCTCCCGCACACGGCGCGCGATGCTGCGTGCTTCGGCGCGACGCCAGTGTGTGCCGGTGCCGGAGTAGCTGGACTTGTCGGTCACGAGGAGCTCCACGGGGTGGCCGAAGACCGGATCCGGGAACTCGCCCGATGCCGTCAGCGGCTGGAAGTCGTCGCCGAAGTCGCCGCGGAACAGGTGGTTGACCGCGGCGAGCACCTCCGGGCGCGAGCGGTAGTTCCGGACGAGAGCCCGGCCACCCCCTTCAGCCTCCCGCCGCTCGCGGAAGACCTGGACATCGGCGTGGCGGAAGCCGTAGATCGACTGGAACTCATCGCCGACGAAGAAGAGATCTCGCTCGCCCGGCGCATCGGCCAGCAAATCGATCAGCTCGGACTGGAGGCGATTCGTGTCCTGGAACTCGTCGACCATGATCGCCCGCAGTCGGAACGCCTCGCGGTCGCTGATCTCCGGATGCTCGCGGAGCAGCTTGCGGGCGACGAGCTGGAGGTCCTCGAAGTCGAGCGCCGACTCCCTGCGCTTTGCCGCGGCGTAGGCCTCGGTGAAGGCGTCGAGCAGCTGCTGGACAAGGTCGCGGTCTCGCATCGCGAGCTCGTCGAGAGCCGCCTGCTGGACGGCGAGCCGCGCCTCCTCGACGCTCGCCATCCGCTCACCCTTGGCGCGGTGCGCACTGAGGTCGAGCAGGTCGTCGGGCCGCGCGTCGCCGCCGACCGCTTCGAGGAGCGCCCCGGCGCTGGCGCGCTGGAGCTCCGTTGCGGACACGTCGTCAACGACGCAGCGCGCCGCGACGCGCAGCTCCTCGAGCCGCTCTCCGAGCGCCGGGCGCTCTCCGAGCTCGAGGGTGAGATCGCGTCCGGCCGAGCGAAGTGTCTCGTAGATCCCGGTGATCATTCGGCGCAGCCCGCGCGCCCCATAGGTGGTGAGGAGGCGCACGCGCTCGAGATCGCCGTCGGCGCAGAAGCCGTCGAGCGCCTCGTCGAACGCCTCTCCCGAAAGGACAGCGGCCTGCGATTCGTCCAGCTCGCGGAAGCGCGGGTCAAGACCAGCCTGGAACGGATACGTCTTCAATAGCCGGTTGCAGAAGCCGTGGATCGTCGAGATCCAGGCTCCGTCCAGCTCCCGGGCGAGATCGAGGCGACCACGGGCGCGGAGCTCCGCCCGGATCCGGGTTCGCAGCTCACCGGCCGCCCGCTTCGTGTACGTGATGACCAGGATCGAGTCGACGTCGACGCCGTGATCGCAGACGGCCCTGACGAAGCGCTCCACGAGCACCGCCGTCTTGCCTGTGCCGGCTCCCGCGGAAACGAAGACACGGCCCTTCGCCTCGATGGCTTCCTGCTGCTCTGGATTCGGCTGCCAGGTCACAGCCGACTCTCGTTAGTCGGCATGCGTCGACCGGTCATTGCAGACGGCCGCACGGGCGAAGCCCGCACGGCCTGAAAGCGACATCGCAAGCGATGTCTCACGCTCGCTCCACGCGGCAGATAGGCCACAGGTCGCACCAGGTCGGGCACTCGCCGCCCTTGGGGTTGTGGCGGACGTTTCCGGCGCGGATGTGCCCGGCGAGCTCTCGCGCGGTCTGCCGAGCCGTCTCGACCTGGGCCCAGAACTCGTCCTCGGGCAGGTAGTCGTTGCGAGAGCCCCCGACGACGTCCGCTTTGGCGTCCGCGCGGAGGAGGCCGCGCGGCCTGCGCCCGCCGGCAAGCGGCCGGTACAAGCCGCCCAGCGGCTCGATTCCGATGAGGTCCCGGAGCACGAGCATGTAGAGCGGGATCTGGAGCCGAAGCTCCTTCTCCATCTCGCGCGCGGACGGCGCATGCTTGCCGGCCTTGTAATCCTGGACGATGCCGCGCGCGCTCAGCGGCTCGACGTCGATTCGGTCGATCTTCCCCGAGAGGACGAGGTCCTCGCCCAGCCCGAGGCCGCGCTGAAGCTCCGGCGCGGAGCGCTCGTTCCCGAACGAGACCTCGAATTGGCGCGGCTCGAGCGGGGAGTCGGCCGCAGCCTCGGCACGAACGAGCCGCTCGAGGTCGCGTGACAGCGTCTGTTCGAGCTCCCGACGCTGCAGCTCGGTCATCTCGAGGCGCACGCCGCTCAATGCCTGCTCGAGGCACTCGCGCATGAAGTGGACGGCATCCTCCACCTGCTCCGGCCGGATGCGATCGCTCCCGAGGACCTTGGGGAAGCCCGTAAAGAACTTGAAGAGCGCGCTGTGGGCGATCGAGCCGCGCAGCTTCGGGTCGACTTCCGGATCGATCGTCCTGGGATCGAGCACCCGATCGATGAACCAGGCCGAAGAGCAGTCGGCGAAGCGCTCGAGCTCCGTGACGTTGAAGACCCGGCGGGCCTCGAGCTCTTCCAGCACACGCGGATGTGTGAGCCTCGTCGGCCGCTGAAGGGCGCCGTCGGCGCGAACGAGCTTGCGCTTCCAGCCGTTCGCACGAGCCAGCGCATCGGCCTCCTCTCGCCGGTTCGGATCCGCAGAGAGGATCGCGAGCGCCCGCAGCCGCTCTCGCTCGCTCGGGGCCGACTCGAGCCGCCAGGTCAGCGAGGAGAGCGGGCGGCGAGTCGTCCAGCGAGCGGCATCGTCCGGCGGAAAGAGGCCTACCACCTCCTCCCAGAACGGGCTCGCCTCGCGCGGGCTGCCCTCATCGGATGCGGCTTCCCGGACGAGATGGAGGCGCTTCGTCGGCCGCGTGCAGGCCGTGTAGAAGAGGTAGCGGTCGCGGGTGACCGCGTCCGCACGCCGCAGCCGCGGGCCCAGGCGGCGGCGCTCGTCGTCGTCCAGGAACGGCGTGGCGGGTGACCGGCGAGGGAGCCCACCCTCCTCGAGGCCGAGGATGAAGACGTGCTCGAACCGGCGAGTTCGGGCGCGCATGAGGTCGAGAACCGGCACACGGCCGTCGTCCGTCGCGGACGGCTGCCGCACCGTTGCTCGCTCCAGCGCTGCGATGACGTCCTCGCGGGACACCGGTTCGGCGATCCGCTCCCAGCCTTCGAGATCCTTCAGCAGCCTGCGGCAGCTCTCATATGCCCGGAGGTCGTTGCGCGTGTGCTCGTCCGCCACCGGCCGCTCCAGCCCGTGTGCGGCCCGAAGCATGGAGACGGAGAGCTCGCGGGCGGCCTCGAGTGGCGACTCGGATGCCCGCACGGCGTCCAGCGCCGGGAGGCGAGCCTCGCGGAGCGACTCGAGCTCCTCCTCCACGCGGGACGGCGCCGAGATCGCCCGGCCGCGAAGCCGGCCTTCGACGTAGTCCACGCTGTGGCGCTTCAGTCCAGAGTACGGCGAGCGGAGAAAGCGGAAGAGCTCGCCGCGCTCGGCGCCGCTCCACGCAAAGCGAAGGAGCGCGAGGAGGGCCTGGCCGTAAGCCGTCTGGCCGAACCGAAGCGGCGCGTCGACCGCGTAGGGCACACCCAGCGTTCCGAACGCCGTGTCGATCGGGCCGCGCCACCGCTCGAGCGCGGGGACGACGACGCCGATCTCCCCTGGCGCCGTTCCTGCCCGAAGAAGCTCCAGCACCGCCTCGCCGACGAGCTCGAGCGTGCCTCGGGAGCCGGCGCCCTCGAGGAACCGAATGGCCCCCTCGAGGGCCGGTGCCTCGTCCGTGCTGCCCCCGAAGAGCGCCCGTTCGAGGTGCGCGAGCGCCGGATGAGCGACGTCTTCGTAGCGCGGCGCGAGCTCTTCGAGCGAGCCGGCAGCCAGCGCCTGAAGCTGTTCGGAGGTGTCATGGAGCCACTCGAATGCAGGGCGCCCCGGCTCGTAGGGAAGCGAGACGGTGACCTCGGCTCGCCCTGCAAGGGTCTCCAGCAGGGCCCATTCCGCCGCGGTGAGGTCTTCGAAGCCGTACGCGAAGACCGGCTGGCCCTGCCAGGAGCTCAGGTCGCGCGCAAGCCGCTCGGCGGCCGCCGCCCGCAGGAGGTGGCGATCCCAAAGAGCGAGGCGTTCGAGCTCTTCGCGATACGACGTGTACAGGCGGGCCAGCGGGCCCTGCAGGTCGTCCGGCGAGATCAGCCCGGCCTCGACCTCGGCGATCGCGTCGCGAAGCGCATCGGCGAATCCGGCCGCCCGGGCGGAGTCACCCAGGCCGTTGAGGGCTGTCCGCGCCACGGCGGCGCGCAGCACAAGCGTCTGCTGGGCGTCCGCGGCGACCGGCCGACGGTCCGGATGGCCGTCGGCGATGTGCTGGAAGAGGTTCGGAAAGGTCCCGATCCAGCCGCCGAGAAGCGCCGGGCTTCGCTTGAGCAGCTCCCGCTCGGCCCACTCGACGTCCGGCCGGTTCGGCACGATCAGGATCGCATCCTGGTCGAGAGCGGCCAGATAGCGATCGAGCAAACGCCCGACTTTGCCGGCATTCGCCGGCCCGACTAGGAGCGTCAGGGCCATCGGCCTATCGTAGACCTGCCCCCTGACGGTTCCGGACTCAGGTCTGGCGCGTCGTGCTACGCGAGACCTGAGCCCGATTTCACGCCGCTGCGGACTTCGGTCGGCGGCCTCTGCGGGCCACCGCGCGGCCAGGTGTCGTGCCCGCGCAGTCGTCGCAGAGATCGGCCTGCTTGGCGCCGCGGCGAGCGTCTGTATAGGTCAGGCGCATCGTCGCGCCCTTTCCTTCGCCGACTTCTTTTCCGCAGCTGTCGCAAACAAGAACAGTCTTTCGAGCCAAGTTCGACCCTCCTTTTTCACAGAGATTACGGGCGAGCTTAGCGAATCCGTAAGAAGAAACTAAGCCGCAGCGAGCGCTTGTCGAATGCGCCACGAGCGCAAGAGCGACAACAGTGCCTGTTCCTCGCGATCGAGCCCGGTATCTCTAGCGCCGACGACTCGCAAATGACGCGGTCGAAAGTCGTCGATCGTTCGACCGTCGAGATACTGCTCGATCACCGCAGGGCTCACGTACGACGATCGCGCTACAGCCGGTGTGTTTCCGAGCTTTTCTCCGACCGAACGCATCGTTGCGGCGACGACTCGCTTGGCTTCCGTTTCCGTTTCCGGAATCCCGTACTCCGCAAAGGCGATCGCCGCAGTGAGTGTCCCGCCCCAGGTGCGGAAGTCCTTCGCAGAGAATTCCTCTCCCATGTGCTCGTCGATGTATTCGTTCAGCTTTCGAGCATTGAGGTTGAAGCGCTCTCCGTCCGTGACGTAGCGGAACAGCCGTCGGCCGCCTGGAAGCTCCAGCAGCGCCCTGATCGCTCCCGCGAGCTCCTCGTCCGCGACCGCCGTGTGCACGAGGAGACGGCGCTTGCCTCGATAGCGAAACGAAACTCGACTCCCACGTACGTTTGCGTGGTTCTTGTTCAGGGTCGTGATCCCGAACGTTCGGTACTTCTTGGCGTATCGCTCGGAGCCGACTCGGAACCAGCCCAGGTTGATCAACCGGACCGCGACCGCACTCGTCCACTCGGAGCTGTATTCCTCCCCGTCCAAGTGCTCGGACATCGCGGCGCGGAGCTCCGGAAGCTTCTCGGCGAAACGGATCAGCTTGTCGTACTTCGCCTGCTCCTGTCGGGCGCGGAACTCGGGGTGATAGAGGTACTGCCGGCGCCCGGCGGCATCCACGCCGGTCGCCTGGAGCTTCGCCCCCGGGCGCGAAGATATCCAGACGTCCTTCCACGCGGGCGGAATGACGAGCGACTCGATCCGCTCCAGCTGCGCCGGGTCCGTGATGCGGTTGCCTCGAGCGTCCTCGTAGCGAAAATGTCTGCGAGAGCCCACACGTGTCCACCCACCTCGTCTCGCCATAGTCCGCGTGTTCTCTCACATCTGGCGCAATTTCAATCCCTCCTACAATCGCGCCGGGATGGATACGAACACGATCGTCGTGCTGGAGGGGGACGAGACCGGGCAGGAACTGCTCGAGGAGTCGCTCCGTGTGCTCGCACCGGACGCGATCGGGCTCGAGCTCGAATTGCCGCGCTTCGATCTTTCGCTCGAGTCGCGGCGGGAGACCGACAACGCCGTGGTGTACGAGGCGGCAGCGGCAATCAGGGAGCACGGGCTCGGCCTGAAGGCGGCCACGATCACGCCGGAGGGCGCCGGCGACGTCGGCTCGCCCAACCGCATCCTGCGGGAGGAGATCGGCGGGCGCGTAATCGTGCGCACGGGACGCCGCATTCCCGGCGTCGTCCCGTTGGGTGGCGTCCATGCGCCCATCTCCGTCGTACGGATGGCGGTCGGCGACGCTTACGGCGCCAAGGAGTGGCGTGAGGGTGAGGGCGAGGACGAGGTGGCCTTCCGCACAGAGCGGATCGAGCGCCGCATCTGCAGGGCAGTTGCCGAGTTCTCGTTCCGGCTGGCGGATCGAACGGGCGCCAAGGTCTTCGGCGGCCCCAAGTACACGGTCAGCCCGGTCTATGAAGGGCTGTTGAAGGAAGAGATGGACACGGCGGCGGCTCGGCATCCCGACGTTCCGTACGAGCCGCAGCTGATCGATGCGACCTTCGCGTACCTCGTCACGTCGAGCGGCGCCCCGCTCGTCATTCCGGCGCTGAACCGAGACGGCGACGTCCTGTCCGACCTCGTCCTGCCGCTCTTCGGCTCCATCGCCGGCGCCGAGTCGCTGCTCGTCGCGTTCGACGACGACTACGTGCCCGACGCAGTCATGGCCGAGGCGGCGCACGGGACCGCGCCCGCGCTACAGGGCAAGAACGTCGCGAACCCGATGGCGATGATCCTCGCCGCGGCGGCGCTCCTGGGCTACGGCGGCGAAGAGGCTCAGCAGGCAGGGCGCGCGATTCGCGAGGCCTGCCTGGAGGCCGTCGCCGACGGCGTCCGTACCGCCGATCTCGCCGGACACGCGGCCACGGACGAGTTCACGGACGAGGTCATCCGGCGCACGAAGCAGAAGCTCGACGTCTGGGCCGCTCTCTGAGGGCTAGCCGGCAGAGCCGGCACGGCCCCTCTGGTCGGCGCCGCCTAGTCGGCGCCTTAGCCGGCCGCACCGGCAAAGCCGGCACGGCCTCCTATGGTCGGCGCCGCCTAGTCGGCGCCTTAGGCGCTGAGCCGCTCGTCGGGCAGGAACCGGTCGAGCTCGCCGTCGCTCCATGCGCGAAGGAAGGCGCGGACGACGGTGGGATCGAACTGCATTCCGGCTCCGCGCCTTAGCTCGGCGAGGGCGCTCTGCAGCGGGAGCGGCGCGCGATACGGCCGGTTCGAGGTCATCGCATCGAAGGCATCCACGACGGCGACGATCCGGGCGCCCTGCGGAATCTGCTCGCAGAAGCGGCCTGTCGGATATCCGCTGCCGTCCCAGCGCTCGTGATGGAACAGGATGCACGGCAGCGCCGGCCGCAGCTCCTCGTACCTCCTGATCAGGCGCGCTCCGGCGAGCGGGTGGCGTCGAATCTCGCAGTACTCGCGATCGTCGAGCGGGCCCGGCTTGCGTAGGACGGCCTCGTCGAGGTTGAGCTTGCCGACATCGTGAAGTAGCCCGCCCAGATGGAGCGCGCTCAGGCCTCTGCTCTTCCATCCGAGTCGTCGGGCGATCACTTCGGCCAGGGAGCTCACACGAGCCGGGTGACCCTCGATCGAGGGGTCGTGCGACTCGATCGCCTCTGCGAGTGCCGCGAGGACCACGGCGAGGGTCTTCGCTCCCCCGCTCACCTTTCCCTCTTTAGGATTCGCCCGCCGTGCGGGTGGTAGTGCTCAAGGAGGCCAGTCCGGGCGAGCGCCGTGTGGCGCTCGTCCCCGAAATCGTCGAGAAACTTGTCGCCGCCGGATTCGAGATCGACGTGGAAGCAGGCGCAGGAGCGGCCGCCTCGTTCTCCGACCGCAAGTTCGAGGAAGCAGGCGCGTCGGTCCTCTCCGCTCGTGCCGACCTTTTGAGCCGAGCCGAGGCGGTCGTCAAGGTGCAGAAGCCCACTGGCGAGGAGATCGAGCTCTTGCCGGAGGGGTCGATCCTGATCGCGTTCCTGCAGCCGCTCGACGACCGCCAAGGGATCGAGCGGCTGGCGCGGAGGGGCGTACTCGGCTTCGCGCTCGAGTCGGTCCCGCGGATCACGCGCGCGCAGCCCATGGACGCCCTGTCCTCTCAGGCCACGGTCTCCGGCTACAAGGCGGTGCTCATTGCAGCCGATCGATTACCGCGGTTCTTTCCGATGCTGATGACGGCGGCCGGAACCGTCCCGCCCGCGAAGGTCCTCGTTCTCGGCGCCGGGGTCGCCGGTCTGCAGGCGATCGCGACGGCTCGACGGCTCGGCGCCGTCGTGTGGGGCTTCGACGTCCGTCCGGTGGTGCGGGAGCAGGTCGAGAGCCTCGGAGCGTCGTTCCTCGATCTCGGCGTCGTCGGCGAGGAGACGGCGGGCGGGTACGCGACGGAGCTGACCGAGGAGGAGAGCCAGCGCCAGCAGGATGAGCTCGAGCGGCGGCTGCCGGAGTTCGACGTCGTCGTCACGACCGCGTTGCTCCCCGGCCGTCCGGCGCCGAAGCTGATCCCTGCGAGCGCCGTTGAGGCGATGCGGCGGGGATCGATCATCATCGACCTCGCGGCCGAGGCGGGTGGAAACTGCGAGCTGACCGTGCCCGGCGAGGAGGTCGTTCGCGAAGGAGTGACAATCGTCGGGTCGACGAACCTCGCGAGCCTCGTCCCAGTCCATGCGAGCCAGCTCTACGCGCGCAACGTCCAGGCGCTCCTGATGCATCTCGCCCCCGAGGGTGAGCTCGCGCTCGACTGGGAGGACGAGATCACGAGGGAGACCTGCGTCACCCGCGAGGTCGTGCCCGCGTGAACGCTCAACTCGTCGCCGAGCTGACGGTCTTCGCGCTCGCCGTCTTCCTCGGTTTCGAATTGATCTCGAAAGTGCCGACGATGCTGCACACGCCGCTGATGTCGGGCACCAACGCGATCCACGGGATCGTGCTCATCGGGGCAATGCTGATCGTCGGCACCGCCGACTCCACGCTCGAGAAGGTGCTCGGCTTCGTCGCGGTCGTCTTCGGGACGATCAACATCGTCGGCGGTTTCCTCGTCACCGATCGGATGCTCGAGATGTTCAAGCAGCGCCGGCAGCACGAGGACGAGTAAAGCGCCGTGAGCCGCACCTGGATCGACCTGGCCTATCTCGTCGCGTCGATCTGCCTGATCCTCGGGATCAGAGGGCTGTCACATCCGAGCACGGCCCGCATGGGGAACCAGATCGCCGCCGTCGGAATGGCGATCGCAGTCGGCTTCACCTTCGCGATCAAGGAGATCGACACCTACTGGCTGATGCTGTCCGGGATCGCCCTGGGGTCGGTGATCGGCGTCGCGTCGGCCCGGATGGTGCGGATGACCGCGATGCCCCAGATGGTGGCGCTCTTCAACGGGGTCGGCGGTGGCGCGGCGGCGTTGATCGCGGCGGCGGAGTTCCACCGGCTCGCGCCTGAAGGCGGCCGGCTCAGCGGAGAACATGTCGTGGGGATTCTTTTCTCGGCGTTGGTCGGCTCCGTCAGCTTCTGGGGGAGCCTCGTGGCCTTCGGGAAGCTGCAGGAGCTCCTTCCCGGCCGTCCCATCGTCTTCCCGGCGCAGAATGCGATCAATGTGGTGCTCGGGGTCGCGCTCGCCGTCCTCATCATCCTGACCGCGACCACTGAGAACGGGATCTGGCTCGTCCTCGTGATGGTTGCCGCCTTCGCCGTCGGCTTGCTCTTCGTCCTGCCGATCGGCGGGGCCGACATGCCCGTCGTCATCTCGCTGCTGAACGCCTTCACCGGCCTGTCGGCGGCATCCACGGGGTTCGTGCTCGACAACACAGCGCTGATCGTCGGCGGCACGCTCGTCGGCGCGTCGGGAACGCTGCTCACGATCAAGATGGGACAGGCGATGGGGCGGCCGCTGCGCCAGACCCTTTTCGGCGCGTTCGGAGCGGCACCGGCGGCGGCTGCGGCCGGGGCGGCGGTTGCCGGGGGCGATGGGAACGTCCGGACGGCGTCCCCCGACGACATCGCTTACATGCTGGCATACGCGCGGCGCGTGATCTTCGTCCCCGGTTACGGCCTCGCCGTCGCCCAGGCCCAGCACGACGTCCGCAACCTCGGCGACTTGCTGCTCGACAAGGGCGTCGACGTCCGTTATGCAATTCATCCGGTAGCCGGTCGGATGCCGGGACACATGAACGTCCTGCTCGCCGAGGCCAATGTCCCGTACGACGAGCTCTTCGAGATGGATCAGATCAACCCCGAGTTCCCGCAGACGGACGTCGTCGTCGTCGTCGGCGCGAACGACGTCGTGAATCCGGCGGCGCGCAATCAGCCCGGCAATCCGATTTACGGCATGCCGATC
>DATGDB010000024.1:0-41611 GCA_035311205.1 Gaiellaceae bacterium
CGTTCCTTCGGCGGCCGCCCGCGGGACCGCGGCCCCGTAGCCGATCGCCTCAACTGTACGGATCAGCTGCTCAAGCTGAACCCGCGCGGGATCGAAGCTGACCGCTGCCTCTTCAGTCGCGTAGTTGACGGTCACTTCCACGCCGTCGAGCTTGTTCAGCTTCTTCTCGATGCGAGCCGCGCACGAGGCACAAGTCATGCCCTCGATCTCGAGCCGAACACGTTCAGGGGCCGCGACCATGCTCATCACGAAGAAATCAGTTCAGCGTCGTAGCCGGCCTCGTCGATCGCGGCCACCAGCGCCGTGTCATCGATGCCGTGGCCGCGGACGGTGACGATCTTTGTCGCAAGCTCGATCTCGACGGTCTCGACGCCGCTAATGCCCTCGAGCTCGCCTTTCACCGCCGCCTCGCAGTGGCCGCAATGCATCCCTGCAACCGAGAAGGTCTTCGTTTTCATCCGCCTTGGTCCCATCGACACTGTACCCCGTAGGGGTATTTCGTCGATGTGGATCCTTCCCCCGGCGCCGTAGGTAGTAGCCCGCACAAGCAATCAGAAACCGCCCTGATGGCGTCCTCCTGGACAGGCGACAAGCTCAGTGGCTGAAGGAGGTGTGGGATGAAGAAGCTCATATCGGCGCTCCTTCTGGTCGCGGCCATCACGTTCGCGGTCACCACCACGCTCGCGCCCGCTGCGGTGACGAAGCGGGTGACGATCGTGCACGTTCAAAAGGGCTGCCACGTTTGGAGCGCGGGAACGGCCAAGACGGCAAGCTTCCGGCTCTCGTTGCACAAGGGCGCCAGGCTCGTCGTCGTGAATCAGGACATCGACATGCATAAGCTCGTCCAGGTGTCCGGACCTTTGATCAGGACGGGCCCGTTCATGATGATGAACCAGCGCGTGTCGCTCCGCTTCACGAAGACCGGCCTGTATCGCTTCCACACGCGCGTTGCCGACATGCGCGGCATGCCCGAGGTTAAGACGATCGGGCCAGACAACAAGCTTGTGTTGACCGTCCGCGTCACCTAGCCGCAGACCGATCCGTCGACCCCTCCTCACTCGGGTGAAGAGGGGTCGACCGACTCTTTCCGATTAGCCGAGCGCCCAGAAGATATGGGTGACTAGCTTCGACCCGTCGGCGTAGTGCTTGACGATCGTCGAGCTCGCGATCCGGTCGGAACGCTCCACCGCAGTGGGAGATGCGTGTTCCGATCCGGCAAGACCTGTCTTCGTACTCGTCCCCAGCGTCGAGAACGAGTCGAGATGCGAATAGATCGTGACCAGCTGGTCGTAGTCGTGCTGATTCGGGCTCGGATTGTCGAGCCTGCTGGAGTAATCCATGCAGGTGTTCAGGTCGGCGCCGGACTCGTCCTGATGGTCGAGTCCGAACGTGTGACCGACCTCCTGGCAGATCACGTGCTGCTTGTTCGTGGTCGTGTAGCCCGAGCTCAGGTACGAGTCGTTCAGCTTCACCGCACCTTGAGTGATGTGGCTGCCGCTGAGCCAGATCTGTGCGAGCCCAAGCCAGCCGTTGAAGCCGTAGTTACCGTTACAGACCTCGACCCGGCCCGACGTAGGCCGGCACTTGCCCTTTGCCTGACCCTGAACGACGACCGTGTCCAGGACGCTCGACTTGCTCCAATCAGACGACGCCCGCGCAAGGAGCGGATCCCACGACGCGGACATGTTGTCACCGAGCTGAACCGTGAACGGGTTCACCGTTCTCGCCCAGTGGTAGTTGCTCCACGAATGATTGGCCGCAGCGACGGACGCGGTCAGGCCGGCGACAACAATCGCGGCCAGAAACGCGCCGAAGAAGCGCTTGCGCATATGACCCTCCTCGGATTCGTGAGACGGCGTAGCGAGTCTAAGACTCTTCCCAGGGTCACACAAGACACCGAAGCGTTCGCGCTACCGGTGGTAACGGCGGCGAAGGCGGATGGTGCGCTCTCCGTAGAGCGTGTAAGCGATCAGGCACAGGCTCGCCCACGCAAGCCCGAAGCTCCATCCGGCCATCACGTCGGACAAGTAGTGGACGCCGAGGTAGAGCCGGCTGAAGCCCACCACGGCGACCAGCACGATCGCTGCGGCGGCGATCGCGATCGTCTGAGGGCCTCCTGAGCGACGCGCCAGGACGAATGCAAGCGTCGTGTACGTCGCCGTGGCGACCGCAGCGTGTCCACTGGGATACGAGTAGGTCTCGAGGTGGACGAACGCGAGCTCCGGCCTCGGCCTGTGGAACACGAGCTTGAGCAGGGCGTTGATGACGCCCGCACCACCGAGCGCGAGGATCAGGACGGCGGCGTCGTTCATGCGTCCGCGCCGTACGAAGACGACGGCGAGCGCTGCGACTACAACGAGCAATAGGGCGCTGTTTCCAGCCCAGGTCACGACCTTGAAGAAGGCGACGAGGTTGTCGGAGGCATGCGAATGGAGCCACGTGGCGAACCGGACGTCCCAATCGACCAGGGGGTCGTTGGTCAAATAGTCCTCGGTGATGTTGGCGAAGGCGAAGACGCTCGCGAAAAGCACCGCCAACAGGGCGAGCAGCGTGGGGGTCCTCTTGTCATGAGCGAGCCGACCGACGGTCCGGTGGTGCTCGATCGCCGTGGCGAACGGCATCAGCGGCCGTAGAGCGCATCGATCTCGCCGGCGAAGTGCTCGGTGCAGACCTTGCGCTTGAGCTTCAGCGTCGGCGTGACCTCGTCGAGCTCGGCCGAGAAGTCGCGCGGCAGGATGGTGAAGCGCTTGACCTGCTCGAACGAGGCCTTGTCCCGGTTAACGTCGTCGACGACCTCCTGGATCAAGGCCTGAACGTTGGCGCCTTCCTCGAGCTTGTCCATTTCGGCCTCGTCGAGGGTGATCAGCGCGGTCAGATAAGGCCGGCGGTCGCCGATGACGAGGGCCTGGGAGACGTACTTGGAGGTCTTGAGGGCGTTCTCGATGTTCTGCGGCGCCACGTTCTTGCCGCCGGCCGTGATGATGATGTCCTTCTTCCGGTCGGTGATCGTGAGGAAGCCGTCCTCGATGTGGCCGACGTCGCCCGTGTGCAGCCAGCCCTCGGCGTCGACCACCTCACGTGTTGCGCCCTCGTCCTTGTAGTAGCCCGCGAAGACGTTCGGGCCGCGAACGAGGACCTCACCGTCGCCGGCGGTGCGGACCTCGATGCCGGGGATCGACGGCCCGACGGTGCCGAAGCGGAATCCCGTCGGCATGTTCACGTTCGACGCCGTCGTGCACTCGGTCTGGCCGTAGCCCTCGATGATCAGGATGTCAATCGAGTGGAAGAACTCGGCGATCTCCCTCGCGAGTGGCGCTCCGCCGGAGATCGGCAGCCGCAACCGCCCGCCGAGTCGCTCCTTGATCTTCGAGTAGACCAGCTTGTCGGCGATCCGGTGCTGCGCGGCAAGCGCCGAAGGCACAGGCTTGCCCTGTTGCTTCAGCTCGCTGACCCGCCTGCCGACCGCGAGGGCCCAGTGGATCAGCCGCCGTTTCACGCCCGTCGCCTCGTCGAAGCTCGCCTGAACCGCGGTGTGCACCTTCTCGAAGACGCGCGGGACGCTGGGAAGCACCGTCGGCTTGACGACCGGGGCCACCTCGGCGACGCGCATCGGATCCGGGCAGAAGGCGATCGTCGCCCCGACGTAGACCGACAGGAGATGCAGGCAGCGCCCGAAGTTGTGGGCCAGCGGGAGGTAGAGGAGGATCAGGTCGTCCGGGCCGATGAACTGCGGGACGTCGTCGACCGCGCCGACCATGTCGTAGTAGTTGCGGTGGGTGATCATGCAGGCCTTCGGCGGGCCGGTCGTCCCTGAGGTGTAGATGTACGTGAAGAGGTCCTCCTCGCCGATCGAGGAGCGGGCGTGCTCGAGCGCGCCCGGGTTGGCAGCCGCATATTCACGTCCCCTCGCGCGCAGGTCGTCCACGTCGGCGAATGTCAGGACGTGCTGGAGCTTCGGCAGGTTCGCGCGTTCCGCCCCGATCTTCGCGAGCTGAGAGTCGTCTTCGACGAGGATGCCGACTGCGTCCGAGTGGTCGAGGACGTAGGCACAGTCCTTCGGCGGGAGCGACGGGTAGATCCCGACACCGATGGCGCCGATCGAGCCCAGCGCGAAATCGAAGAGGACCCACTCGAGCGTCGTCCGAGCGAGGATCCCGAAGGCGTCGCCCTTGCTGACGCCCAGTGAGAGCAGTCCGTTGGCAAGCTCGTCGACGGTCTGACGGGCCTCCTCCCAGGAGACGTCGCGCCACTCGCCGTCCGTCTCGACCCTGTAGGCCGTGCCGGTTCGGGTCTCTGCGCGCCGCCAGAGGTTCGCGATCGTTCGGGTTCCCGCCGCGCGCTCTACTTCAACAGCCACCGAAGACATCGTATGCGGAAGGGATGGCGAGGAAGAGGCCGAAGAACTCGGTCCCTTTACACTGGAGAGCCATGCGGACGATTTGGAACGGTTCCATCAATTTCGGACTGGTCAACATTCCGGTCGGGCTTGCGCTGGCGACGAAGCCGGCAGCGCGGCAGTCCGACGTCAGCTTCCGCACCTTGCACCGCGAGTGCGGGACGCCGATCAAGCAGAAGCGCTGGTGCCCGGTGCACGATCGCGAGGTGCCGAATGACGAGCTCGTCAAGGGCTGGGAGGTCGCAAAGGGCGAGTTCGTCTTCGTCGAAGACGCCGACCTCGAGGCGATCATGGTCCAGGACGACTCGCGCGCGATCGAGATCACCCGCTTCGTCCAGCTCGACGAAGTCGACCCGGTCTTCTACGACCGGACGTACTACCTCGCGCCCTCCTCGCAGCCGGCGCAGCGGCGGCCGTACGTTCTGCTCCTTCGAGCCATGCAGGAGACGGGCGTGGGCGCCATGGGGCGGTTCATCCTCCGCGGCCAGGAGAACTTCTGCCTGATCCGTCCGCGCGGCGAGGCTCTCGCCCTCGAGACGCTCTTCGTCGCCGAGGACGTCCGCTCTCAGGCCGAGATCGACGAGGCCGTGAGCGAGACGGAGATCAAGGACGCCGAGATGGACCTCGCGCGCCAGGTGATCGACAGCCTGTCAGGCGACTTCGAGCCGGACGAGCTCGAGAGCGACTATCGGCGCGACCTGCGCGAAATGCTCGAGGCGAAGCTCGCGGGTCAGGAGATCAAGCGGCCCGAGCCGGAGCCCGAGGAGGCGCCGGTCATCGACCTCATGGAGGCGCTGCGCCAGAGCGTTTCGGAGGCTCAGAAGAAGCCGCCCGCCGAGACGGCGAAGAGCGCGCGCTCAGGCGCGACACGTAAGCGCGCAGCTGCCGCGAAGAAGTAATAAGTCGCCGCGGAACGGGCTTTGCCCGTTCCGCCGGTCGCGCACCTAGAAAAGGAAGTGTCTCGTGGCTTCTGGGCCGCGCGCCGCGAAAGCGGCGACCGGCTTCATAGAGTCGCTGAAGGTCGTGAGACCTTCAGCGAGGAGGGGCCGGCGCGCCTGTCGCCTGGAGCTGTGCCGCAAAAAGGGTCTTGTCGATCTTTCCTTGGTAGATCGGGACGCCCTCTTCGATGCAGAGGCGGATCACTTGCTCGCGATCCATGTTCATCTCCTTCGACAGCTCTTCAGGCGTTAGGTGATTCGCCATGCCGCTACTCCTCTCGCTTTGGGTCTGGGCAACAAAAAAGCCCGGCACCGGAAGGCTGCACGGGCTCGAAGGCTCGCTTGTGGACTGGGCGATCCATCACTCGCTCAGCTCCTTCAACAACACGCTCTGATCTTACACAGGGTTCGGAAGGTCGAGAAACTCCCAGTCGGCGTCAAACCGCTCGGCCAGGCGCTCGGCCAGCGCCTTGATCCCGAACGTCTCGGTCGCGTAGTGCCCGCCGGCGAGGAAGTGAACGCCGAGCTCGCGGGCAAGGTGCAGGGTCGGCTCGGCAGGCTCGCCGGTGACAAACGCGTCGTACCGGAGCGCGGCGATCTGCGGAAACAGCTTCGCTGCTCCTCCGGTGATGACGGCGACCCGTTCGATCTGTTCCGGGCCGCCGTGGAAGACGCGCGCTCCCTGGCCCGTCGCCTGCCCTAGGCGCTCGGCCAGCTCTTCGACGCCGACCGGCGACTCGAGTGGTCCTCCGAAGCCCAACTCGAGCACCCGTTCCTGGGACCGCACGCCGAGCCGGCCGGCGAGGAGCGCGTTGTTCCCGATCTCGGGATGGGCGTCGAGCGCGAGGTGGTAGGCGGCGAGCGTGATGTTCCCGGAAAACAGCGCCTCGAGCCGCCGCTTCAGTTGGTCGTCGACGATCCGTGGGTCGTTGTCCCAGAAGAGGCCGTGATGGACGATGAGTAGCTGCGCACCGCCGAGCGCGGCGAGCTCATGGAGCTCGCGGGAGCTGGAGACGCCGGCCGCGATCTTCGTAACCTCGTCGGAGCCGACCACTTGCAGGCCCATCGGCCCGTAGTCCGGGTAGGCGTCGAGGTCGAGTAGGTCGCGGGCGTGGGCGAGGATTTCATCACGTGACGCCACGGGCGCTACTCTGTCGGCTCTCGGGGTGTGGCGCAGCCTGGTAGCGCGCTCCGTTCGGGTCGGAGAGGTCCCCAGTTCAAATCTGGGCACCCCGATTAGCCCTCTCCATGCTGCGGTGGACGACCGCCGTGCAGAGGTCCTCCACGTAGTCCAAGCCGCCATCCGTTGCGATCCGCTGGGCTTCCGGGGAATGGAGGTCGAGCTGCAGCCAGAAGGCCTTCGCCCGGGCCTCGACCGCCTCGCGCGCGTGATCCGGCGCCGCCTCCTCGCGTCGGAAGACGTCGACGAGGTCGATCGGTTCCTCGATCTCGGCGATGGAGGACACCGACGGCAGACCCAGCACCTCCGCGCCGTCGGGCCGCACGGGAATCACGCGGTAGCCCCGCGCGAGCAAGTACCTCATGACGCCGTGGCTCGGCCGGTCCGGATTCGGCGAGGCGCCCACAAGGGCGATCGTCTTCGTCTCTTGGAGAATTTCCTGAGGCGATCTCATGTCCAGAGCTATCCTGCCAGCCCATGTCCGGCACGCTGCGCGTCGCCTGCGTCCAGCTCACGAGCCGGGCCGACAAGGCGGCGAATCTCGAGAAGACGGAGCGGTTGGTCGCACAGGCGGCGGCCACCGGAGCCGACATCGTCGTCCTTCCCGAGAAGTGGAACGCGATCGGCTCCTCCGACGAGCTCCATGCCGCGGCGGAGACGCTCGATGACGGCGAGTCCGTTGCAGCCATGGCGTCATGGGCGCAGGCGCACGCGATCACCCTGGTCGGCGGCTCGATCACCGAGCGTCGGGAGGGCCGCGCGAAGCTCTCGAACACCAGCATCGTGTTCGACTCCGACGGATCGATCGTCGGCCTCTATCGGAAGATCCACATGTTCGACGTCGAGGTCGGCGGTCTCGTCTACCGCGAGTCCGAGGCCGAGGAGCCCGGCGACGAGCCGGTCGTAGTCGAAGCCGAGGACTGGTCGCTCGGGTTGACCGTCTGCTACGACGTCCGCTTCCCGGAGCTCTACCGGATCCTGGCGCTCCAGGGCGCAGAGCTCGTCACGGTTCCGGCGCACTTCACGCTCTACACCGGCAAGGATCACTGGGAAGTGCTGCTCAGGGCTCGCGCGATCGAGAACCAGTACTACGTCGCTGCGGCCGCTCAGATCGGCGAGACGCGCCCGGGCAGGCTCAGCTTCGGGCGGTCGTTGATCGCGGATCCATGGGGCATCGTCGTCGCGACGGCCCCGGACGAGGAGACGGTGATCTCGGCCGAGCTCGACAGGAGGCGGCTCGAGGAGGTTCGGGCCAAGCTGCCTTCGCTGGCCTCGCGGCAGGCGGACGCATACCGCTGGCCGGCTCCCTCGCCCTAACGCAATGGACATCCAGGCAGTGCTCTTCGACCTCGACTTCACGCTGGCGAAGCCCGGTCCCGACCTGGGCCCAGAGGGCTACCAGCGGCTCGGGCGGCGCTTCGGGCTCGAGCTCGATCCGGCGAAGTACAAGGAGGCCCGCGCCAAGGCGGTCGAGGGCCTGCACAAGCACCCCGACTTCCGCCACGACGAAGAGATCTGGGTCGCCTTCACTGAGCGGATCATCCGTGGCATGGGCGGGGACTCGGAACGAGCCTCCGAGTTCGCGGTCGAGATGACGAAGGCCTGGGAGCACGCCCAGAACTTCGATCTCTTCGACGACGTGCCCCCGGTGCTCGCCGAGCTCCGGCGGCACGGCCTCAAGCTCGGGATCGTCTCCAACACCGGTCGGGACGTGGACGAATTCCTCGCCCACCACAGGCTCGACGTCGACGCCGCGCTGTCTTCGAAGGTCCACGGGAAGGTCAAGCCGCACCCCACGATCTTCCAGGCCGTGCTCGACCGGCTCGGCGTCGAGCCGGAGCACGCGGCGATGGTCGGCGATTCGCCGGAAGACGACCTCGAGGGCGCCCGCGCGCTCGGGATGGCGGCGTTCCTCGTCGATCGTGAGGGCCTCTATCCCGACGGCCGTAACCAACTCCCGGACCTCTTCGCGCTGCCCGCAGCCCTCGGGCTTGCTAGCACCGATCCGAATTCGGGCACGTTCTGAGGACGCCAACGGAGGGCGCGCGCGAGCGCCCGCCGGGCCAGGAGATGCGAATTCGCAGCGAGGCAGCGTTGTTTTCGTACCGAAGCTCGCGGAACGAGAGGCTGCGGTTCGCGCGGTGGATGAGGTCGTAGGCCCCGGCCGGTGTTCCGGTGATGTCGAGATTCTGGCCGTGGAAGTGGCTGGGGTAGCGGTCCGTGTAGCCGACCGACGTTCCCTGGTACGCGGCGAGGGCTTGCGGCCTTCCCTGTTCGCAGTTGCCTTTGAAGACAGGCCCGCGCGGCTCGTTCAGGAAGTGACCGCGCGCGTGTGCCCAGTGGTCGGCCAGGCAGAAGCCGCTCTTGCGGTCGCGGACGATGAGCGCATAGTCCGAGGCCCGCCGGAGCTCGTAGCGCTGAAAGCCCATGACGTGCCAGTGCGAGTGGCTGGAGGAGCGGACGTAACGCAGGACGCCGACCGCCGGATACGTGTGCCGGCCGCCACCGGCCAGGCGGACGACCTGCGCCCCGTGCATCACGAGGCTCTTCCGGCTTGATCTGTGGGCCGTGAACACGACCGGGCCGAGCCCGACGTTGTCCGTCGCCGAGTCGAAGCCGAGAAGGAAGTGCCGCCGGCCGCCTCGCTTGACAGTCCGCACGGAGAGGTCGGCGGGCGGACGCTGCTCGAGGTCGGGAAGGAGCTCGACGCGCTGCGGCGTCGGGCGCACAACCGCGTCCGCGGCAGAGCGAATCGCGGCGACCCTGGTTGGAGCCCCGCCTGCGGCGTGTACGCGCCACAGCGCTTTGGCGCCACCGCGGTCGCTGACGTAGACGACGCTCTGCCCGTTCGCCGTGAAGGACGGTGAAGCTTCGGTCGCCTGGTCTGCCGTCAGCCGTCGGACCGAGCCCGAACGAAGCTCGAGCACGTAGACGTCCGGGAAGCGCGACGCGTCGGAGACGAACGCGATGCGACGTCCGTTCGGCGACCAGGCCGGGGCGCTCTCACGGCCGGGCGCGGCCGTCAGCTGGCGCGGCGTTCCCCCCTTCACTGAGATGACGTGCAGCCGGTCGTCCAGCACGAAAGCGATTCGCCGTCCGCCCGGTGACCAGGCCGGCTCCCAGCCCGCGACGAGGCGCCGTTCGACCGACGCGTCGGCCCGAAGGACATAGATCTCGCCGGCGCGCTCGACGACCAGGCGCTTGCCGTCGGGCGACCAGTCGGGAGCCAGCTCGTCGGCCGAGCCGGTCCGCGTCAGGCGGCCGCGATGGGTGGCGTCGGCGTCGACGACGAAGAGATCCGTCGCTCCGCCTCTCGCCGGGGCTACGTACGCGAGGCGGCGCCCGTCCGGTGACCACGCGGGCTCGATTCCTTCGAGGGTCGCGCGTCGGGCCTGGTCGGCCGCGGGAGCGCTCCCGGCAACCGATAGGGCCACGAGGGCAAGCGCGACCGGCTTCATCCCCCGTGTCCGAACTCCACGGCCGCCTCCGCAAGAGTGGCGACGGGGCCGACGGAGACGTCCTCTGCGTCGAAGAGCTCGAGCCAGTCGGCGAGAGGCCTGGCGGCGAACGCCTCGGCGAGTGCTCCCGCGATCTCGGCCTGCGCAGAGGGGTCGAATTGGCGCGCAGCGAGCTCGGGCAGGCCCAGGAGGTCGCAGAGCCGGGCGAAGAACTTGCCCTCGAGGGCCCCGACGGTGATGTGGCGGCCGTCGGCGGTCTCGTACATGCCGTAGCACGCAAGCCCTCCGGTCAGGAGCTTCGGAATCGGCTCGCCCGTGAGTCGGTGCGCCGCAAAGCGATGCGAGCCGTGGGTCATGGAGACGACGACGTGTGTCCCTCGGCCCGTCTTCTCGCGCTCGATTAGAGCGGCGAGGATCTTGGCCACGGCCGAGAGCGATCCGGCGGCGAGGTCGGCGATCTGAGTGGGTGGCAGCGCGGGGGCGGTGTCGGCGAGAACGCCGGCCCAGCCCAGGTAGTTGAGGTCGTGTCCGGCCCGTCGTTCGTGCCGTCCGCCAAGCCCGAAGCCGGTGATCGAGCAGTAGACAACGGTGTCGGGGAGGTCTGCCGGCCCGATGCCGAGCCGCTCGGCGACGCCGGGACGGAAGCCTTCGATGACGACGTCGGCCTCCGCACACAACGACCGTCCGCGTTCCGGCTCGGTCTTCAGGTCACACGTCACCGTCTCCTTGCCGGCGTTGAGCGCCTCGTGCCAGCCCGGCGCGAGGTCACGCATCGGGTCGCCGCCTGGCGGTTCGAGGCGGACGACGCGTGCTCCGAGGTCGAGCAGCTCGCGGCTCGCGAACGGCCCCGGCAGGTAGCGGGTCAGGTCGACGACGAGGACACCCTCGAGCGGGCGCACGGGGACGAGGAAGCTATCAGCGTCGCCGGGCGTTTTTGGGGATGAGAGGATCCCCCGAGTAGGGAAGGAGGGTGCATGGCGACAAACGGCTACGCGAAGGAGGTGCTCGTCACCACGGATTGGCTGGCCGAGCACCTGAACGACGACGACATCGTCGTCGCCGAGGTCGACGAGGAGCCGGACCTCTACGAAGAGGGCCACATCCCCGGCGCGGTGAAGCTCCACTGGCGCGAGGATCTCGAAGATCCCGTCGAACGGGATCTCGTCGAGAGGGAGGCGTTCGAGCAGCTGATGGGGCGGCTCGGGGTCGGCAACGACACGACGCTCGTCCTCTACGGCGACAAGAACAACTGGTTCGCCGCGTACGCGTACTGGTACCTGAAGATCTACGGCCACCAGGACGCGCGGATCCTGGACGGCGGCCGGCAGAAGTGGATCGACGAGGGTCGGGAGTTCACGACCGACGTGCCGTCACCGACCGGCGCGAGCTACTCGGCGCAGGAGCGCGACGAGTCGATCCGGGCCTACCGTGACCAGGTTCGCGAGTGGTTGGGCGCCGAGGGCCGGTCCTTGGTTGACGTCCGCAGCCCGGGCGAGTACGCCGGCGAGCTCATCGCACCGCCCGGCTACGAGCAGGAGGGCGCGCAGCGGGGCGGCCACATCCCGACGGCCCAGTCGATTCCGTGGGCGACGGCAGTCGCCGACGACGGCACCTTCAAGGCCGCCGACGAACTGCGGGAGATCTACGGGCAGAAGGGCGTGACGCCGGAAACCGAGGTCGTCGCCTACTGCCGCATCGGCGAGCGCAGCGCGCACACGTGGTTCGTCCTCAGGGAGCTCCTCGGCTACGAGAACGTCCGCAACTACGACGGCTCGTGGACGGAGTGGGGCAACCTCGTGGACGTCCCGATCGAGCGAGGCGCTTAAGGCGCGACAGCTCTACGCGCGGCTAGGCCCCGGTTGGGACGGGGCCGGCCGCGCGGTGGGCCGGCGAGAGGGCCGGAGCCCACGAGCATAGTGGCGAGACGTCCCCGTCCCGGCCGTTCAGGCGCCGGTAGCCGAGTGCATGCTCGGCTTGCATCATCTTGTGTACCTGCGTCGTGCCCTCGTAGATGATCGGCGCCCGTGCGTTCCGGAAGTAGCGCTCGATCCCGTACTCGGCCGAGTAGCCGTACGCCCCGTGCACCTGGATGGCGAGGTGCGCGGCCCGGAACGCCGACTCCGTCGCATGCCACTTCGCGAGCGAGGTCTCGCGCGTGTTCCGCTTGCCCTCGTTCTTCATCCATGCCGCCTGCATGACCAGGAGCTTCGACGTCTCATAGCCGAGGATCATCTCGGCGATCATGTCCTGGACGAACTGGTAGCGGCCGATCGGCTGGCCGAACGTCTCCCGCTCGCGGGCGTATTCCGCCGACCGCTCCAGACATGCCCGAATGACGCCGCACGCCCCCGCAGCGACGGTGAACCGTCCCTGGTCGAGGCCGTACATCGCAATCTCGAAGCCCTGACCCTCCTCGCCGACGAGGTTCTCGGCCGGGACCTCGACGTTCTGGAAGAAGAGCTCGCCCGTCGACCCGGCCCAGATCCCGAGCTTGTTCTCCGTGTCCTGAGTCGAGACGCCCGGCCAACCGCGCTCGACGATGAACGCCGAGATGCCCTTGTGCTTCGCGCTCGGGTCGGTCTTCGCGAACACGAGCTGGTGATCCGCGACCGAGGCGTACGAGATCCAGTTCTTCTGCCCGTTGAGGACGTAGACGTCGCCCTGGCGCTTGGCGCTCGTTCGCATCGAGGCCACATCCGACCCGGCCGCCGGTTCGGTGAGGCCGAAGCACGCGAGCTTCTCCCCGCGCGCCTGGGGAGCGAGGTACCGCTGCTTCTGCTCCTCGGTTCCGTAACGCAGCAGGGAGAGCGAGTTCAGACCGACGTGGACGGAGATCAGCGTCCGGAACGCCGCTTCGCCGCGCTCGATCTCCTCGCAGGCGAGCGCCTCGGAGACGAAGTCGAGCCCGGCCCCGCCGTACTCCTCGGGGATCACGATTCCGAGCAGGCCGAGCTCGGCCATCCCTTCGATCACGGACAGGTCCAGCGTGTGGTTGATGTCGTTGTCGACGGCGTTCGGCAGCACCCGCTCGTCTACGAACGACCGAACGGTGTCCTGGATCAGGCGCTGCTCGTCTGTGAGCTCGAAATCCATCGGCTGGCAGTCTATTGGCGGCATCGCTGGGCTAGATTGCTGACTGACCAGTCAGTCAACTTCGGCGAGGCGAGCATGGCAGTGATCGAAGAGAGAGCGGGGACGGGCGTGTCCTTTGCGCTCGCGGACGAGCAGCGCGAGCTGAGGCAGCTCGCCCGCGACTTCGCAGAGAAGGAGATTCGTCCGAAGGCAGCCGAGTACGACGAGAACTCGACCCATCCGGCGGACATCCTCGAGAAGGCACACGAGGTCGGCCTGATGAACCCGCACATACCCGAGGAGTACGGTGGCCTCGCGCTCCCCGGCTTCGACGGGATGCTGATCGGCGAGGAGCTGTCCTGGGGCTGCGCCGGGATCGCCGTCTCGATCGTCGCGAACACGCTCGGCTCTGCACCGGTGATGATCGCCGGGACCGAGGAGCAGAAGCAGCAGTGGCTGCCGCCGCTCGTCGAGAAGCCGATTCTCTGCTCGTTCGGCCTCAGCGAGCCGAATGCGGGGTCGGATGTCTCGGGCATACAGACGACCGCCGTCCGTGACGGGGACGAGTACCTCATCAACGGCTCGAAGATGTTCATCACGAACGCCGGCCATGCGGACTGGCTCGTCGTCTTCGCCTCGACGGACAAGAGCAAAGGACACAAGGGGCTGTCCGCGTTCGTCGTCCCGACCGCACTCGACGGTGTGACCGTCGAGAAGCACCTCGACAAGATGGGCCAGCGCGCAACCGACACCTCCGCGCTCGCGTTCCAGGACGTCCGGGTGCCGGTCGAGCACCGGCTCGGCGAAGAGGGCGAGGGCTTCAAGATCGCGATGAAGACGCTCGATTTCACCCGGCCGGGCACCGCCGCCGGCGCGGTCGGCGTCGCACAGGCGGCGTTCGACTATGCGGTCGAGTATGCGAAGACCCGCGTCCAGTTCGGTCAGCCGATCGCGATGAACCAGGGCGTCAACTTCCTCGTTGCCGACATGGCGACGGAGATCGAGGCCGCGCGACTCCTCGTGTGGCAGGCGGCGTGGCTCTTCGATCGAGGCGAGCGCGCCACCCTGCAGTCGTCGTACGCGAAGCGCTTCGCCGCCGATACTGCGATGAAGGTCACGACGGACGCGGTGCAGATCTTCGGCGGCTACGGATACATCAAGGAGTACCCGGTCGAGAAGCTGATGCGCGACGCGAAGCTCTTCCAGATCTACGAGGGCACCTCGCAGATCCAGCGGCTCGTGATCGCCCGCGAGATCTTTCTGCCGCGAGGGGAATCCTGATCGTCGTCGGCCGGTCATTTCAGACGGACGGCGGGCAAAGACCCGCCGTCCTGAAGCTCGGCACCGCAAGCGGCGCCGAGGTGCCGCGCGAATGACTAAGTAACAAGTTGTCACATGGCCCTTGAGATCGACCTGAGCGGCCGCGTCGCCCTCGTCACGGGCGGATCCCGCGGCCTGGGCCGCGCCGACGCGCTGACGCTGGCCCAGGCGGGCGCCGACGTGGTCATCGCGGACATCCAGATCGAGTCGGACGAGTCCGGGGACGCCGAGCGCTACGGCCCGCTCGCCCAGGCAGCGCGCTCCCAGGGACTCATTCACACCGAGGAGACGGCGCAGGAGATCGAGGCCATGGGTCGCCGGGCTCTGGCGCTCAAGTGCGACGTCACCGACCTGGCTCAGGTGGAGAGGGTGGTCAGCCGGACGGTCGAGGAGCTCGGATCCGTGGACATCCTCGTCAACAACGCCGGTACGCTGGACCACGTCGGACAGCTCGAGAACCAGGTGCCCGAGCTGTGGGAACGCGACCTGCGGGTGAACCTGACCGGGGCCTTCAACTGCTGCCGGGCCGTCTGGCCGCAGATGAAGGAGCGAGGGTGGGGTCGGATCGTGAACATGGCGTCCGTCGCGGGCACGCTCGGCGGCTTCGGACAGGCCAGCTATGCCACGACGAAGGCCGGTCTCCTCGGCCTCACGAAGTCGCTGGCGCTGGAGGGCGCTCGGCACGGGATCACGGTGAACGCCATCGTCCCGGGCATCATCGGCACCGAGGCCTTCCACTTCGGGAATCCGCAAATGAACGAGCGGATGGTGAAGCGAACGGCTCTGCGCCGTCCCGGCGAGCCGCAGGAAATCGCGAACGCCGTGGCGTTTCTGTCGTCTGATCTCGCCGCCTACATCACGGGCGTCGGGTTGAACGTCTCCGGGGGTATCGAGCTCTTCACTTTCTGAGAAAACGCGGTTTGAGTCGGCCTGGCGCCTGGGTAGACTCTTTCGCTTGTACGCGGAGGCAGATTCCCGGGCGGTCTATCTCCGCCGTAAGCGCGCGGCTGCGCGAAGGCGGCTCGTGTGGCAATGGTCGCTGCTCACCCTCGTACTGCTCACGATCGCAGCGCTCGCCCTCGGCTTCGCGTTCGCGGGCTCGCCCAAGACCCTGCCCGACGGCGCGACGGTCTCCGGCGTCTCCGTGGGCGGTCTGAAAACCGGGGAAGCGATCGCCCTCCTGGAGCGCCGCTACGACGAGCTCCAGACCACTCCGGTCGTTTTCACAGCAGGGCCTCGCCGCTGGGCAATCCCGCCGAAGGACATTATTCTCGAGGTCGATTGGCGGTCTGCGGTCGAGACGGCCCGCCGTCAGGGTGACGGGTTCGCCCCGGTCCGCGGACTCCGCCGCCTCGGCACGCGCTTCTTCGGCACAGAAGTGACCCCGCGGGCCCGCGTCTCGGAGGCTCTTCTCGCCCACCGGCTCGACGTCATCGCGGGTCGCCTCGACAGGAAGGAACGCGATGCCGCGATCAGGTTCCGCGGCTTGCAACCGGAGCTCGTGCGGGGCACGACGGGCCGATCGCTCGACCGTGAAGCGTCGGCACGCGTGATCCTCAGCTCGCTCGTCTCGCTCGACCGCGTCGACACGACGCTCCCGGTCCGAATCAGCCAGCCCGACGTGAAGGCGTCGGAGCTCGAGCAGGCGCTCGACGACGCCCGCGTAGCCGTGTCCGGGCCGGTGCACCTCGCCGTGGGTGACACACGCTGGCGCCTGCCGCGGTGGAGGATCTCCAAGATCCTCAACCTGCCGCACGACGGCTCGACGTCGCTCCAGATCGGCGGACCCGGTGCAAACGCCTATTTCAGGCGATTCCGCAGACAAGTGGATCGGAAGCCTGCGGACGCCGCCTTCATCGTTCTGCCGAGCGATCGCGTCCAGGTTCGTCCAGCATTGCCGGGCTTGAAGCTCGACGTGGACGCCGCAAAGCGCGCGATCCTCGCAGCGGCGCTCAGTCCGAACGACCGCATCGCCCGGCTGCTGGTCGAGCAGGCGCAGCCCGATCGGTCGACGCGCGAGGCGCGTGCGATGGGGATCACCGGCCGTGTGGCCGGGTACACGACTTACTACGGCGGGGAGCCGAACCGCGTCCACAACGTCCAGCTCGTGGCGCGCCTCATCGACAAGGCCCTGATTGCCCCGAACAAGGTCTTCTCGTTCAACGACACGACGGGCGCGCGCACCTCGGACAAGGGATTCCTCGAGGCGCCGGTAATCATCAACGGGGAGCTGGAGAACGGGCTCGGAGGGGGCGTGTGCCAGGTCTCGACGACCGTCTTCAACACCGCGTTCGAGGCGGGCTTGCCGATCGAGGCGCGAACGAACCACGCGCTCTACATCTCGCATTACCCGCAGGGGCGGGATGCGACGGTCAACTATCCCGACATCGATCTCAAGTTCCGCAACGACACGGGACACTGGCTGCTCGTGCGGACATTCGTCGGCTCCTCGGCGCTCACCGTGAAGCTCTACGGGACGCCCGTGGGGAGGCGGGTGGAGAGCGAGACCGGCGAGCTGAAGGTCACCGGACCGCCGGGCTTGAAGCGCGTCCCGGACCCGTCCATGTGGGTCGGGACCAAGGTCGTCGAGGAATCTGGGGAGCCGTCGCGCAGCACGAGCGTCGTCCGGCGGGTCTACTCGAGGAGCGGGAGGCTTCTGTCGACGAACACGTGGTCGTCGTGGTATCGCTCCGAGCCCGAGGTCGTCCGCTACGGGACGAAGCCGCGGCCGAAGGCGCCGCCTCCGCCCAAGCCGAAGAAGAAGCCACCTCCACCTCCACCCCCGCCGGAGGACCTACCGCCTTTCGAGGTTTCGCCTCCCTAATCGCTCAGACTGGAGAGGCTTCAGCCTCTGCGATCGCCTCGACGAGCCAGTCCGGAACGCGCGTGGGCCGGAACGTGTTGGCTTCGACGCAAGCGTGACCGGTCCAGCCGTCCGCGATCGTCTCGCCGTTCCGCTCGATGGCGTACTCGTAGCGGAACCGGGCGCCGCGCACGTCGACGCAACGGGCGTGCACGAGCAACCGGTCGTCGAAGTAGGCCGGGCTGAGATAGCGAACGTGGGTCTCGATGGTCATCGCTTCCACGCCGTCCTCCCGGAGCGACGAGTAACCGCCTCGAAAGCGGTCGAGATAGTCAACGCGCGCAACCTCGAACCAGACGAGGTATTCCGAGTTGTTCGCGATGCCTTGCGCGTCCGTCTCAGCGAAGCGGACCCTGATCTCGGTGTTGAAGTTGAAGCCGTTGATGGGGGGACTCTAGAGCGATGAGCGTCGCGCGCCTGGCAGACCTCATTCGCGAGCGCGGGCCGGTCGTCGTTCTCACCGGTGCGGGGATCTCCACCGAGAGCGGGATCCCCGACTTCCGCTCTCCGACCGGGATCTGGGCCAAGTACGACCCGCAGGAGTACGCGACCATCGAGGCCTTCCGGGCAGATCCCGTAAAGATCTGGAGCTTCTACGCGCTGCGCTTTCGCGCTTTGACCGAGGCGGCGCCCAACACCGGCCACCTCGCGTTGGCCGACCTCGAGCGAACCGGCCATGTGAGCGCCGTGGTCACGCAGAACATCGACCTGCTCCACGAGCGTGCGGGCAGCCGGGACGTCGTGGAAGTGCACGGCTCGATCCGAACCTCGACCTGCCCGGGCTGTGGTGCTCGCTACCGCGTTGACGAGGTTCTCCGCCTGCTGGAGCGCGGATCGGCGCCCGAGTGCTCCGAGTGCGGCGAGATCCTGAAGCCGGACGTCGTCTTCTTCGGCGAGCTCCTGCCGGAGGCCGCGATCGACCGTGCCTACGAGCTCGCCCGTTCGGCCCGGCTGCTGCTGGTCGTGGGCTCGGGGCTCGAGGTCTGGCCGGTCTCGCAGCTCCCGGAGGAGACGCGCCGCGGAGGCGGGGTCGTGGCGATCGTGAACAGAGGATCGACGACGTTCGACGAACGTGTCGTCGTGAAGATCGAAGGGAGCGCGGGCCAGACGCTTCGCGCGCTCGCAGAGGAGTTAGCGGGTACCTAAGGCGCCGACTGGGCGGCGCCGACCAGAAGAGGCCGTGCCGGCTTTGCCGGTGCGGCCGGCTAAGCCGCTGCGCGGCGGAGCTGGCGCTCGGCGAGGACCGTGTGGCACTCGCTACAGACTCGCTGCTCCACCTCGTACGGCACGCCGGCCCGCTGCCGGATCACGTGTGCTGTGACCTCGTGATGCCGGTGAGCTCTTGTTCGACGTCGTAGTTGCATGCTGTCTATTCGGACGGCCTCATTTCTCGGTTTGTTGGCCTTTCCTGCTTGGCTTTACCGCATCCATACAAGCTTGGCCCTCGGCTCGGACGAGCGTCGGCCGTTATGGTTGCCTCATGGCTCAGTCTCCGAAACAAAAAGACCTCCTCACGAGGCTCAGCGACGCGGGCGAAGAAGCGATCTCCCGGGTCACGTCGTCGCCGGCGACGACCAAGCTCTTCGACAGCGTCGGGAGCATGCGGGAGCGTATCGACGATCTCCAGCGGAAGGTACGCGGGCTGGACGCGCTCGAGCAGCGCGTAGCTAAGCTCGAGAAGCGCGTGGCCGCGCTGGAGAAGCCGAAGCGAACGACCTCGCGAAGCCGAGCCTCGACTGCGCGCAAGTCTTCGGGCAGCACAACGTCCCCAAAGACGCCGGAAAGCTAGGGCACTCGAAGGCGGATCGCCGCCGGGGCGATCTCGAAGCGCACGGGCGTCGTGCCCGGCTGCTCGCCGTCGAGCTGGATGGGCAGCGGATCGTTGGCCTCGATCGACACGGTGCGGCCGCGAAGGACCTCGCCCTTCGGGTGCGGGAGGTGCGTCCCCCGGTAGATCTTCGGCATGACGCGCACGAGCTCCGTCTTCGTCAGGTCTCCGATCAGGAGGACGTCGAACAGCTCGTCATCCGGCTCTGCGTCGGGCGTGATCATCATCCCGCCGGCGAGATAGCGCCCGACCGCGACGATCGCGTCTTCCATGAGGCCGTTGCGCTCTTCCTCGTCGACGTGAACGCGGAGCTCAACGTTCTTCCAGCGCGCGAAGACCGTGCCGAGCGCGTAGAGGTACGACGTCTTCGCTCCGAGGGCCTTGGTCGTCGAGTTGGCTTTCGCGGCGACTGCCCCGCTCATCCCGACGCTCGCCATGTTCGCGAACCACGCCGTCTGCTCGGAACCGTCGGCCCGGTACGTCGCCCGGCCGAGGTCGAACGGGCGAGCCTGGCCGTCCTTCGCTATCCGCAGAGCTCCGTCGAGTCGCTTGGGGACCTCGTGCGTCCGCGCGAAGTCCCAGCCCGTTCCGCACGGGATGAGGGCGAGCTCGATGCCCTCGCGGCCCGCGATGCCGTTCACGACCTCGTGGACGGTCCCATCGCCGCCGACGACGACGAGCAGGCTCGCGCCTTCGTCAGCGGCTTCCCGGGCGAGGTCGCCGAGCTGACCGGGACGCTCGGAGAAGATCGCTTCGCCGCGGAGACCCGCCGCGTGTGCCGCCCGCGCGATCTCCGACCAGCGCTTGCCCGTCTTCCCGTTCGCCGACGCGGGATTGACGAGAAAGACTGTGCTCAAGCCGTGATCGTCCGCAGCGCGAGCTCGGTCATCTGATCGACGGCGGCGCGCATGTCCTCGTCGGAGATCCGCTTGAACTCACCCTCGACCACGACATCGCTGACCGTCAGCAGGCAGCCCGCCTGCACCTTGCGCAGTGCTCCGAGCGTGAAGATCACGGAGGCCTCCATCTCGACGGCGAGGATGCCGCGGGACGACCAGCGCTCGTACTGGCCCTCGTCGGGGTTGTAGAAGAGGTCGCTCGAGACGATCGGGCCGACGCGCACCTGCTTGCCGAGCTCCTTGGCCGCGTGCACGGCGCCGTGGACGAGCCCGAAATCGGCGGTCGGGACGTGGGGCTCGAAGCCGACGAGCTTGTCAACGGTCCGGTCCGCGGACACGGCCGAGACGGCGACGATCAGGTCGCCGAGGCTCATGTCCGGCTGGAGGCCGCCGCACGTGCCCACTCTGAGGAAGCGCTTGACGCCGAGCTGGACCAGCTCCTCGACGACGATCGCCGCCGACGGGCAGCCCATTCCCGTCGCCTGGACCGAGACCGGCTTCCCTTCGAAGGTCCCGGTATAGCCGAGCATCCCGCGCTCGGAGTTCCGCTGGACCGGGTCGGCGAAGAAGGTCTCGGCGATGTACTGGGCTCGGAGTGGGTCGCCGGGGAGGAGGCAGGCGTCGGCGTAGTCGCCCGGCTCTGCGCGAACGTGAATCGGCATGTGCGGAGCCTAGAGCTTGGGGGCAGGCGCACGTTTACCCTGCGGACCCTGACGACGCATCTCGCAGAACCCACGCTCGAGCAGGTGCTCGAGTTCTGCTCGGCCGCGCCCGTCGAACGCGTCTTCCTCGACGAGGCGGCGAGGCGCGGCTTCGGCCGGCTCCTGGCGGCGCTGGACGGCGATCGGGTCACCGCGCTGTGCCACCTCGGAGCGAACGTCGTGCCGTCCGGCGAGGGTTGCAAGACCTTTGCCGGCGTCACGGCCGCTTCGCGAGCGCGGATGATCATCGGGGACGAGCAGGCGGTCACCGACCTGTGGGACGCGGCCCAGCTACAGATGGATCCCGCGCGCGAGGACCGTCCCGGACAGCCAGTCTTCGCAATCGAGCGTGCACCGGAACCGCGGGGCACTGCGCTTCGCGCAGCGGACCGAAATGATCTCGAGCTCCTCCTGCCGGCCTGCGCGGCGACTCACATGGGCGAAATCGGAGTCGATCCGCTCGTGACGGACCCCGTAGGCTTCCGCCGCCGGACGCAACAGCAGATCGACGAGGGCCGCTCGTGGGTTTGGATCGAGAACGGCACGATCCTCTTCAAGGCCGAGGCCTCCGCCTGGACGCCACATGCGGTCCAGCTCCAGCAGGTCTGGGTCGACCCGGAGGTCCGTAACCGCGGCTACGGCCGCCGCGGACTGGGCGACTTGATCGGGCTGCTCCTCCGAAGGGTCCCGCGTGTCTGCCTCTTCGTGCGGGCCGACAATCCCGCGGCGATCCGGCTCTACGAAGTGGTAGGGATGGAGCGCACCGGGTTCTACCGAAGCATCTTGTTTTAGTGGCTCAGCCGGCAACATCCTCCGCACCTCAGCTTGCTTTTCGCACGGCAGAGGCACGGCAATATCACCGGCTGAGCCACTGATGGAGCGCGCCCTCTTCGTCCGCCACGGCGAGAGCGAGTTCAGCGTCAAGCAGCTCGTGAACGGCGACCCCGGCGTCGCATGCTCGCTCACGGAGCTCGGGCGCCAGCAGTCCGAGCAGCTCGGGGAGCGGCTCTCGGGCGAGCCGGTCGAGCTGTGCATCGTCACAGAGTTTCCGCGGACGCACGAGACGGCAGACCTCGTCCTCGGCGACCGCGACATCCCGCGGCTCGTCGTCCCCGAGTTGAACGATCCCTACTACGGATCATTCGAGGGCAGGTCGCTGCGCGACTACCGCGTCTGGGCCGCGACGCACGGACCTGAGGACGCACCGCCCGGCGGTGGCGAGACCAGGCTGGCGATCGCCAAACGCTACCTGCGCGGCTTCGAGATCGTGCTCGCTCGGCCCGAGGGGACGATCCTGGTCGTCTGCCATTCCCTCCCGATCGCCTTCGCGCTGGCCTCGGCCGACGGGCGCGGGCCGCGGGCAAAGATGCCGATCATCACCTACGCCGAGCCCCATGTCCTCCACGCCGAAGGCCTCGAGCTGGCGATCAAGCGGCTGCGCAAGTGGACGCAGAACCCCGTCTACAAGTGATCAAGCGGCTGCTGCTCCTCGCCGTAGTCGTCTGGGTACTTCGCTGGGCGGTGCTCTTTGCGGCCTCGGAGCTCGAACGGCGCAGGCCACAATAGAAGCGTGGATCCGGCCCAACTCCGCACCCGCGTTGACGAGCACATCCGTCGCCACGACCTGATTCCTGCGGGCGGCGCGATCCTCTGCCTGGTCTCGGGTGGAGCCGATTCGACGTGCCTCTGGCATGCGCTGCGCGAGCTCGGCTACGACGTCTCGGCCCTGCACGTGAACCACGAGCTGCGCGGCCCCGAATCTGAGGACGATGCGCAGTTCTGCCGCGATGTCTTCGACGCTGAGGTCGTTCGCGCTCCCGGCTCGACGGAGAGCGAACTGCGTAACCTCCGCTACTCCTTCGCTGCCGACCGGCTGCGCGCCACCGGCCACACCGCCTCCGACCAGGTGGAGACCGTGCTCTACCGGCTCGTCTCGAGCGGGCGTCCGGGCGGGATCAAGGTCAGGCGTGAGGACCGTGTCGTGCGGCCGCTCCTGACCGTCTGGCGTGAGGAGACGGAGGCCTACTGCCACGTCGTAGGGCTTCCGTTCCGGCTCGATTCGTCGAACGCGGCCACGAAGCGCGGCCTGATCCGCGAACGGATCCTTCCGCTGCTGCGCCAGCTGGACGAGCGAGCCGAGCAGAACCTTCTCGCTCTGGCCGAAGGGCGGCCGAGCCGGCTGGATTCGCTTCTCGCGACCGCCGAGGGCTCCGCGAGAGTCGACCTCGGCGGAGGGCTCCAGGCGGTGCGGGAGTACGACCGCGTCTGGCTCGAGCGAGGGCCCGTTCAGCTGGCCGGCGAAGTGCGCTGGGGGCCGTGGCGGATCAGCTCGACCGTCCCGGGACTCCAGGTTCGCGGCTGGAGAGCGGGGGATCGGCTCGCGGGCCGGCACAAGAAGCTTCAGGATGTGTTCGTGGACGCCAAGGTCCCGCGGTCGCAGCGCGAGGCGTGGCCACTCGTGGTGAGCGGCGACGAGGTTGTCGCGGTGCCCGGCATCGTCGAGGCGCCCGGAGTGAAGGCCGAGCGTGTCGCAGACTGAGATCGAGGTCGGAGTCGCGGAGGTCCTGATCGACGAGGAAACGCTGCGCGACCGCGTGGCCGAGCTTGGCGCGGGGATCTCCGTCGACTACGCCGGCCGAGACCTGATGCTGATCGGCGTCCTGAAGGGCGCCGTCTTCTTCATGGCCGACCTGATGCGGACGATCGACGTCCACTGCGAGGTCGACTTCATGGCGATCTCGAGCTACGGCGCCTCTACTGACTCATCCGGAGTCGTTCGGATCCTCAAGGACCTCGACGCGAACATCGAGGGCCGCAACGTGCTCGTCGTCGAGGACATCATCGACTCCGGGCTCACGCTCTCCTACCTGATGCGAAACCTGCGCGCCCGGAACCCGGCCACGCTCGAGGTCTGCGCCCTGTTGACGAAACCCGAGCGGCGCGAGATCCAGGTGCCCGTCCGCTACATCGGCTTCGAGATCCCCAACCGCTTCGTCGTCGGCTACGGGCTGGACTTCGCGGAGCGCTACCGGAACCTCCGCTATGTCGGGGTTTTGTCGGATGAAGCAGCTGCCGATGTATAAACAACCCTTTTTCGCCCGGGCTCTGCCAATAGGCCCACTGCTACCCTCCCCCGTAGACTGACATGAACCGTTTCTTTCGCTCCGCGCTCTTTCCGCTGATCGTCATCGTGCTGCTCGTCTACCTGGCGAGCCAGACGCTGATGGGCCAGGAGAAGCGCGAGAAGGTCACCTACTCGCAGCTTCAGACGCAGGTGAAGGAGGGCTCCCCGCAGATCCAAGAGATCGTCATCAATCCGCGGAGCCAGGAGATGACGGTCCAGTACGAGGGCAAGAACGGCGAGAAGGGCGATAAGACGAAGGTCGCCTATCCGAGCCCGGAGTCGCTCAACGACTTCGAGAAGCTCATGACGCAGCACAACATCACCTTCGACTCGAAGGGAACCGGCGGATCTCCGTGGTGGTCGTTACTGACCTCGCTCCTGCCGTTCGTGCTGCTGTTCGGCTTCTGGATCTTCCTGATGAACCAGGTGCAGGGCGGCGGCTCGAAGGTGATGAGCTTCGGCAAGAGCCGCGCGAAGCGGATGACGCCCGACTCACCCAAGATCGGCTTCAAAGACGTGGCCGGGGTGGACGAGGCGGTCGAGGAGCTCCACGAGATCAAAGAGTTCCTCGAGAACCCGAAAAAGTTCCAGGCGCTCGGCGCGCGGATACCCAAGGGCGTCCTCCTCTATGGGCCGCCAGGCACGGGAAAGACGCTGCTTGCCCGGGCCGTCGCGGGTGAGGCCGGCGTGCCGTTCTTCTCGATCTCCGGCTCGGACTTCGTCGAGATGTTCGTCGGCGTCGGCGCAAGCCGCGTTCGCGACCTCTTCGAGCAGGCCAAGCAGGCCTCGCCGTGCATCGTCTTCATGGACGAGATCGACGCCGTCGGTCGGCACCGTGGCGCCGGGCTCGGCGGCGGTCATGACGAGCGCGAGCAGACCCTGAACCAGCTCCTCGTCGAGATGGACGGGTTCGAGCTGAAGGACAACATCATCCTGATCGCGGCCACGAACCGGCCGGACATCCTCGACCCGGCACTTCTCCGCCCAGGCCGCTTCGACCGGCAGATCGTGGTCGATCGCCCGGACCGGAACGGGCGCAAGAAGATTCTCGAGGTGCACGCCAAGGGCAAGCCGATCGCGCCCGACGTCGAGCTCGACACGCTCGCGGCCGGGACCCCCGGCTTCACGGGCGCGGACCTGTCCAACCTCGTCAACGAAGCCGCGCTTCTGTCCGCACGGCGCGGCAAGAAGACGATCGACCAGGAGGAGCTCGAGGAAGGGATCATGCGGGTGATCGCCGGCCCGGAGAAGAAGACGCGGCTGCTCTCCGAGGAAGAGCGAAAGGTCACGGCGTACCACGAGATGGGCCATGCCCTGGTGGGCCATTACCTCGACCAGGACACCGACGTCCACAAGATTTCCGTGATCAGCCGAGGACAGGCGCTTGGCTACACGATCTCGCTCCCGCGCGAGGACCGGTACCTGACTCGAAAGTCCACGCTGATGGACCAGCTCGCGGCCACGCTCGGCGGCCGCGCGGCCGAGGAGCTCGTCTTCAACGAGGTCACGACCGGCGCGGCCAACGATCTCGAGAAGGTCACCTCGACTGCGAAGCAGATGATCATGCGCTTCGGGATGAGCGAGAAGCTCGGTCCGCGCGTGCTCGGCCGGAACCACGATATGCCGTTCCTCGGCCGTGAGATGAGCGCCGAGCCTGACTACTCCGAGGAGGTCGCGCGCGAGATCGACGAGGAGATCCGCCGCGTGATCGAGGAGGCGCACGACCGGGCTCACGGAGTGCTCAAGCAGCACCTGGAGGAGCTCCACCGGCTCTCCGCGATCCTGATCGAGCGCGAGACGATCGACAAGGATCAGTTCATGCGCCTGCTCGAGGGCGCCAGCGAGGAAGAGGTCTTCGTGGACGACGCTCCGGCGGCGCCTGAGGCCGAGAAGCCGAAGGACCGCCGGCCGGCTCCGCAGCCGAAGCCGTTCCCGGTTCCGGGCGCGATGATGCAACCGCCGCCCGACCCCGCCAAGCCCTAGCCACCGCCGGTCTACGCTCTCCCTGTGAGAGCGATTGAAGAGCGGTTTCCCCGCCCGTCCGTGATGGGCGTCGTCAACGTGACCCCGGATTCCTTCTCGGACGGCGGCGTCAACTTCCGCACGAAGGATGCGATCGCCTCGGCGCGCCAGATGGTGGCGGACGGGGCAGCGATCGTCGATATCGGCGGCGAGTCGACGCGTCCGGGCGCCGCGCCGGTTTCGCTCGACGAGGAGCTTGGGCGGGTGGTGCCTGTGCTCGAGGCCGTCGCGGGAGAGCTTCCCGTCTCGATCGACACGGCGAAGGCCGTGGTGGCCCGTCGCGCCGTCGAGCTCGGCGCGGAGATGGTGAACGACGTCACGGCGCTGCGCGCCGACCCGCAAATGGCCGAGACGGTTGCGGAGACCGGCGCCTACCTCTGCCTGATGCACATGCAGGGCGAGCCGCCAACGATGCAGGCGAGCCCGACCTACGACGACGTCGTCTCCGAGGTCTCCGCGTTTCTCGAGGAACGTCTCCGCTTCGCCGTCAGCGCAGGTGTCGCCGAGGAGCGCATCTGCCTGGATCCCGGCATCGGCTTCGGAAAGACGGTCGAGCACAATTTCGAGCTCATCCGCCGGCTCGGCGAGCTGACGGCGCTCGGGCGGCCCCTCGTCGTCGGCGTCTCGCGCAAGCGGTCGCTCGGGAGGATCCTCGGCGACCCGGACGCGACCACCGGACCGCTCGCGGCGAGCATCGCCGCAGCCGTCGCCGCCTACGAGCGCGGCGCGACGATCCTCCGGGCCCACGACGTCCGGGAGCACGTCGAGGCGTTGACCGCCGCGAAGGCGGTCGTCGGATGACTCTTACGGTCGAGCTCGTCGGCCTCGAAGTCTTCGGGCGCCACGGGGTGGACGACGAGGAGCGAGAGCAGGGGAGAACCTTCCTCTACGACATCGCACTCGCGGTGCGGCAGCCGGCTTCTGACCGGCTCGAGGACACAGTCGACTACCGGGCGGTCGCGGCGTGCGTTCGCGAGGTTTCGGACTCGCGCGAGTACAAGCTGATCGAGGCGCTCGCCTCCGCGGTCGCGGACGAGCTCGCAGCCCGCTTTCCGGCGGAGTCGGTGCGGGTCCGGGTGCGCAAGCCGGGCATCAGCCCGGCCGGGCTCACCGTCGAGTACTCGGCCGCGACGGCAGAGCGCGGGAGCTGACCCCGAGCGCATAGGCCGCCGAGCGGGCCCGCTTCGCCGGAAAGACGTCGAGGTAGGTGAAGTGGCCGCGTGTGGACTTGTTCTCGACCCGAAGCAGCTCGGTTCGTGTTCCAGCACGGGTCCCCGAGGCAAGCAGGTGTTGGCGCCGCAGCGGGCCTTTCTCCGCCACGTTCGTCGTCGCCGGAGCCCACAGCGCGGCGTTGACATCCGCCTTAGGCCGGACCGTCACGGCGACCCTGCTCCGCGCCTTCACCCAGACGCGGTACACGTCGTGCGGGTCCTCAGTCGCGTCCACTCGGGCCTGGAACGCAGCACGGCTTCGGCCCGGCGCCATGAGGGGCCTGGCAGCGGTCTGGAAGATTCCGTGCGCCTTGACGTGATCGATGTCGTCGTTCGGCTCGAGCGGGTCGGGCGGCGGCGCCGCCCTCGTCAGTGCGGCTGGAATGTCGAGCAATCCGTGCCCGGTCCGGTGATCGAGCCCGCGGGGGCCGACGTCCCTGGCGGAGAGGCGCATGAGGTCGAACATCTGCGTCTTGTCGAGCGTGTTGCGAATCGTCCAGACCCAGGCCGTCGCAGCGGTCACCATCGGCGCCGCAAAGCTCGTGCCGCTCGCCAGCCCGTAGACGGTCGGATCGACGGGGTGCTGCCAGGGAATCTGCTCGCCGGGGGCGGCGAGGTCGACGTACGCGCTCGTGCTGGAGAAGTCGGACGGCTGGTCGATCTGGTTCGTCGACCCAACGGTCAGGACGTGCGGAAAGTCGGCCGGGTAGATCGGGGGATCGTCGAGCAGGCGATCGTTGCCGGCGGCTGCGACGACGATCGAGCCGCGCCCGAACGCGTTGATTGCCGCTTCGTAGATCGAGCGTGACGGCTCGTCGCCACCCAGACTGAGGTTGATGACGCTGCGGCCGGCCGCAACGGCGCGGCTGATCCCGGCGACGATCGTGTCCTCGGTCAGGTAGTCGAGGTCATAGGCGCGCAAGACCGCCTGCGGATAGATCCCGACCGCACCTCTTGCGTCGGTCGGCGCGGCCGCCGTCGAGGCCACGATCGTGCCGTGATACTCGTCGGCGCTCATGTCGGTGTGCTGCTGGTTGAGCAGGAACGTGTTCGGGCGCGTCTTGAACTCCATATGGGCGATGTCCAGGCCCGAGTCGATGATGGTGATCGGGACGCCCGGGCCGGGCGGCTCGACCCGGTTCGCTCCCACGTGGTAGTGGTGCCAGCCGATCGTCGGCACGGCGAGCGGGTCGCCGCCGTCGAGATGGCCATCGCGAAAGACCGGGCGGTCGGCCTCGGCATAGCGGAGCGCCCCGCTTCGGCGCAGCTTTGGGATGAGCCTCTGTGCCGTCGCGCTCGGCAGGCGCCAGATGTGGAGCTCCGGCGCCACGATCGTCCCGCCTCGGGAGGCGAGGAGGCGCTCCGCGCCCGGATCGGCGTGCAGGCCGAGGAGCGTGAACCGGTACTGCGAGAGGCCCGTGAGCGCCCGTCCCGTTGGAATCGTGGCAGCAGGCGTCGCCACCGCCGGCGTCGGGGCGGCGAGCAACAGAAACGCCAACACGACCCCGTACCGGCGCATTCCGCAACCCTACCCACCGCGATGCCAATCGCATACCTAGGACTGGGATCGAACCTCGGCGACCGAGAGGCCACCATCCGCCGGGCGCTCGAGCTCCTTCAGGCGGACGAAATCGACGTCACGGCGGTCTCCTCGCTCAAGGAAACCGATCCTGTCGGCTACGAGGACCAGCCGCGCTTCCTGAACGGTGCCGCTGCGCTCCGCACGGAGCTCTCTCCCCGAGAGCTGTTGGAACGGATGTTCGCCGTCGAACGGCAGCTAGGCCGCGTCCGCACGGGACCGCGGTTCGGACCCCGAACGATCGACCTCGATCTCCTCCTCTACGGCCAGATATCCATCGATGAGCCGGGCCTACGAGTCCCTCATCCGCGGCTGGCCGAGCGGCGCTTCGCCCTGGAGCCTCTAGCCGAGTTGAACAGCGACCTCGAGGTGCCAGGGCGGGGCAAGGTCCGAGCTCTGCTCGCAGGGCTAGAATGACCTGCGTGGCTCTCCCGGCAACATCCGGCGGCGCCTGGCTCGTCGGCACGCGGCGCCAGGCGGTGTCCTCAGTCGCATCCGGGCTATCAAGCCCGAATGCTCCCTGCGTCCTTGCCTGGCTTGGTGCCGGCGAGCCATCCATCCATCGATGTCACCGGGAGAACCACTAAATGTCGCACCTGGACGAGCTCGACGAGTTCGAGGCTGAGCTCGAGCTTCAACTGAAAAGGGAGTACACGGCCGTTTTCGGCCTCTTCCGCTACTGCGTGCTCACGCAGGACGCCACCTACCTCTGCAACACGCTCGACCTCCGGTATGTGCCGCAGCCCAGCTACCCGTTCTTCCACCTCCGCATGGAAGACGTGTGGGTCTGGGACAAGAACCGGCCCACGCGGATGATCCCTCGCGCCGAGGTCTACACCTCCAGCGACGTGACGGTCGAGGAGCTGCGCGGCGAGGGCGAGGAGCCGAAGCTGACCGCCGAGGCGCTCGCCGACAGGATCGGCGAGCCGCTCCGCGACGACGAGTAAGGCGCCGACTTGGCGGCGCCGACCATAAGAGGCTGTGCCGGCTTCGCCGGCGCAGCCGTCTAGCGCTTCGCCGGTTCGGCGCTTTGCTGCTAGCGGTCGACGTAGGGAATACGCAGACCGTCTTCGGGCTGTTCGATGACGCACGGCTCGGCGAGACGCGCCGCGCCGCGACGGAGCCTGACCGCACCGGCGACGAGCTCGGAGTCCTGCTGTCGGGGCTCATCGATCTCGACGTCGTCGACGGCATCTGCCTGTCTTCCACCGTGCCGCCGCTCGTTCGCTCCTACGAAGACTTCGCCGCGCGGTGGGTGGGCGCGCCGATCCTCGTCGCCGGTCCGGGCGTCAAGACCGGGATCCCCATTCGCTACGACGATCCTCGCGAGGTCGGGCCCGATCGGATCGCAAACGCACTAGCTGCGCGCGATCAGTACGGGTCGCCCTGCATCGTCGTCGACTTCGGCACCTCGACGAACTTCGACGTCGTCTCGCCTGCCGGAGAGTACGTCGGCGGCGTGCTCGCGCCCGGCATCGAGGTTTCGATGGACGCGCTTTTTGCGCGGGCGGCACGCCTCTTCCAGGTGGACTTCTCCGCGCCGCCGTCTGTCATCGGGAAGACGACCGGCGCAGCGCTTCAATCAGGGCTCGTCTATGGCTTCGCCGGACAGGTGGACGAGATCGTCGGCCGGATTCGGGGCGAGCTGGGCGCTGAGGCGTTCGTGGTCGCCACCGGAGGACTGGCCGACCTGATCGCCCCGCATTCACGCACGATCGAGACGATCGATCCCTTCCTCACGCTGGAGGGTCTCAGGCTGATCTGGGCGCTGAACGCCTAGGGAAGAGGGGGCGGACGAGCCGCCCCCTAGGCTCTGTCTAGGCCGTTTCGTCGGTCGTCACGGGTGTCGCGACGACCGTCCGGTCCGCGCGCCGGTGATAGCGCTCGCCCCACATGCCGCCGATCGTCCCGCCGACGAAGACGGCGAGGACGCCGGCGCCGATGGCGATGAGCGCCTCCCAGGTCAGCGCGTCCCAGCTCCACCAGTCGGGTCGTGTGAGGTGGAACAGGCCGTTGTACTCAGCACCGATCCAAGCACTGAGCCCGGCGAACGCGGCGACGAATAGCAGTGTCCAAATGCCCGTCGTGAACCCGTTTCGGGCTCCGTCGTAGCGGGCCATCCGGCCGGCGACCCAGCCGCCGATCGAGTAGGCGACGAACAGCACGCCGACACCCGCGGCGAGGCTCCAGATCGGCAGCTCCTGCGTGTCCCGAGTGAGATTGTCGGGAGAGCCGATCGTGCCGATCACCGCTCCCACCAAGGCGGTCAGGATTCCGACCGAGGCCAGGGCCGTGAGAGCCCCGACGAGGCCTGCCGGAATGTCGAGCCCGCCGAATCGATCCCGTGCCGCGGCCACACCGCCCTTGGGCTCTGTGGTCGTGCGCGGCTCGGTTTCGCGCTCGACGGTGCGGTTCTGGTCGACGTGTTCGTCGACTCCGGTGTCTTCCGGGCGCGTTCTCGTTGCTTGTGCCATCCACGTACCTCCTGTCATGCAGCCAGCAATGAGGCCGTCCCTGGCTATTCCCCCTGAGGCCGCAGGGGGAAACGCGGCTAGCCGCCGCCGTAGATAGAGATAGGTAGATCCAGCTCGGTTTCTGCGGCGGGAGCGTGCTCCTGCTCCAGGCGAGCGAGAACGAAAGCGGCGCCGGGAGCCGCGGCGAACAGGCGTTCCTCGACCTCCTCGAGGGTGTCGAGCTGCGTCAACTCCTGCTTGAAGGACCTCGGGAATCGCCCCCGGCCGAGGTACCAGCCGTAGAACTTCTTCAGGAAGCTCGTTGCGCGGCGTTCCCCCAGCTCGCGCACGGTCTCGCGGACGAAGAGCAGGAGCTCGGCGACGATCTCCTCGGGCGGGGGCACGCTGTCAGAGTCGCCCACGATCTCGCGGATCGCCCACGGGTTTCCCTGGGCGGCGCGTCCGACCATCACGGCCTCGGCGCCCGTTGTCGCGAGCACGGCCTGCGCCCTGGCCCTGGAGGTGATGTCTCCGGAGGCCACGACCGGAACGCCAACGAGCTCGACGAGCTCGCCGGTCAGCCAATGGTCGGCCTCGCCGGTGTACATCTGCTTCGCGGAGCGAGGATGCAGTGTGAGGGATGCGGCCCCGCTGGCCACGAGCCGCGGCCCGAGATCGAGGCAGGCACGGGACCCGTTCTCGAGTCCCCGCCGCATCTTCACGGTCACCGGAACGGACACGGCCTGCGAGACGGCCCGGACGATCCTCTCGGCGCGGGCCGGATCCTCGAGGAGCGTGGCTCCGGCGCCGGTCTTCGTGACCTTCTTGACTGGGCAGCCGAAGTTGATGTCGACCAGGTCCGCTCCGGCGGCCTCGACCATGCGAGCGGCCTCGGCCATGGTGCACGGGTCGGAGCCGAAGATCTGAACGGCGAGCGGATGCTCGTCGGAGGCGATGCGCAAATATCCGAGCGTCCGTTCGTTGCGGTGTTCGAGGCCGGCGCAGCTGACCATCTCCGAGCAGACGAGGCCCGCGCCGAAACGCCGCCCCTGGCGGCGAAATGCCTGCACGCTCACGCCCGCCATCGGCGCAAGCACGACCCGCGTCGGGATCTCAACCGGGCCGATTCGCCAGCCGGAGGAGAGATTCACCTGCACAGAGCGCAAAATCCTAGCCCAGTTCGTTTGACGTCATCCGGTCGCGTAGGTACCATGGCCGCCCCGCGAGGGCCGCAACAGGCCCGCGCGTTTTTCTTTAGGCACGAGGAGGCCTGACGTGAAGGAAGTGATCCTCACTCCCGAGGGTTACAAGAAGCTCAAGAGCGAGATCGAATACCTGTCGACCGAGAAGCGGCGAGAGGTGGCCGATCGCATCCGCATCGCGCGTGAGTTCGGCGATATCGCCGAGAACGCGGAGTACGACCATGCGAAGAACGAGCAAGCGATGCTCGAGCATCGGATCGCGCAGCTCGAGGAGCGCCTGATGGCCGCGCGCGTGATCGACAAGAAGGAGATCAGCAAGGACGTGGTCAGCGTCGGCTCGCATGTCCGCCTGCGCGACGTCGCCGCCAAGGAGACGGTCGAGTACCACATCGTCGGCTCTGCCGAGGCGAATCCCGCCGAGCAGAAGCTCTCCAACGAGTCGCCGGTGGGCCGAGCGATCATCGGCAAGAAGAAGGGTGAGACCGTCGAGGTCTCGACCCCGCGCGGCTCCCTGAAGTACAAGATTCTCGAGATCAAAGCGGCTTAGCGCTTCGGCGGCGAGCACTAGACTCGCCCGACTGTGAGCTCGCTGCCGAAGCGGTTTCCCGACCGCGTCGAGATTGCTTCGGTCCGGGCCGAGGCGGAGCCGCTCGAAGCTGGTGAGGAGGGCGCTGAGACCCGGCGATTGGCCGGACGGGTCATGGCCCGGCGCGACATGGGAAAGCTCGTCTTCCTCGATCTCGTCGACCGGTCCGGCCGCATCCAGCTGCTGATCCAGACCGAGCGCGCCGGACCGGTGGATGTCGACCTCGGCGACATTGTCGGCGTGAGCGGGCGGCCGGCGCGCACGAAGCGTGGTGAGCCGTCGCTTGCCGTCGACGAGCTCGAGCTGCTCGCGAAGATCAAACGTCCTCTTCCGGACACGTTCCACGGCTTGAAGGACGTGGAGGCCCGCTACCGCCAGCGCTACCTCGATCTCCTGATGAACGAGGAGACCCGGCGGGATTTCGAGATCCGCACGCGGATGGTGACAGCGATCCGGCGGCAGTTGGACGAGTGGGGCTTCCTCGAGGTGGAGACGCCCATTCTTCAGCCACGCTACGGCGGCGCGTTCGCGGAGCCGTTCGTCACCCAGTCCAACGAGCTCGACACCGACCTCTACCTGCGGATCGCGACGGAGCTCTACCTCAAGCGGCTCATTGCCGGCGGTTTGGAGCGGGTCTACGAGCTCGGGCGCGATTTCCGCAACGAGAGCGTCTCCTACAAGCACCAGCCGGAGTTCACGATGGTCGAGTGGTACGAGGCATACGCCGACTACCGGGACACGATGGAGAGGATCGAGCAGCTCGTTGCGGCCGTCGCAGAGGAGATAACAGGCACGACGAAGGTCACCTTCCGCGGCCATGATGTCGACCTCGCGCCTCCGTGGCGGCGTCTCAAGCTCCTGGACGCGCTCGAGGCGGAAGGACTGTGGACGCGAGACGAAGCCGAGCTGCGCCGGCGCCTCGAGGAGCGCGGCATCGATACCTCGGCGGACAAGAGCTGGGCGCAGCTCGTCGACCACGCGCTGAGCTCGTTCGTCGAGCCGAGCCTCATCGAGCCCACGATCCTGCACGACTACCCGCTGGAGCTCTCACCTTTCGCACGCCCGACCGAGGACGACCCGTCGATCGTCGAGCGCTTCGAGTACTTCGTGGGCGGCATGGAGCTCGGGAACGCCTTCACGGAGATCAACGATCCGGACGAACAGGCGGCGCGGTTCGAGCAGCAGTCGGCCGAGGCCGGCGGCGAGCCGGGCGACCCGGACTACGTCGAGGCGCTTTCCTACGGGATGCCGCCGACAGGCGGCCTCGGGCTCGGGATCGACCGCCTCGCGATGGTTCTCACGGGCCGGGAGACGATCCGGGACGTGATCCTGTTTCCCGCGCTGCGCCCGCGCTAATCGTGGGGGAACCCCTGGTTCCCCCACGGACCCCCTCCTTGATAGCGGAGTCACAACTCAGAAAGTCGGTGGAGCCGGCTTAGCGCTCGCCTCGACGAATGTTTCTTTCGTTTGTGAGCCTCCCGCGGGGCAAAGCCCCGCTCCGGCGGCGGATCGCCCGCCCTCCGTCAAGGATGTGATTCTCTCTCCCGCGCTGTTCTTGCGAGGCTTAGTCTTCGGTCCTCGACGACCTCCTCGAGGATCGAGTCGAGGTCGATGGTTGGAGCCCAGCCAACTGTCTCCGTGATCTTGTAGATCGAGGGCATACGCTGGAACATCTCCTCGATCCCGTGCCCATAGACCTCGTCGTACGGGACAAAGACGAGCTCCGACGAGCTGCCGGTTGCCTCGAGCACCCGCTCGGCGAGCTCGAGGATCGTCACCGACTCGGTGGAGCCGACGTTGTAGATCTGGCCGGTGGTCGCCGGCTCCTCGGCGAGCGCGACGAGGGCACGAACGGTGTCGGCGACATGGCAGAAGCAGCGGGTCTGTGACCCGTCACCGTGGATCTCCAGCGGCGCGCCCGCGAGGGCTGCCTGGACGAACCGCGGAATGACATTCCCGTACTCGCCGCTCTGTCGAGGGCCGACGGTGTTGAAGAGCCGGGCGATGACGCAGCGGAGGCCGTCCTCCTCGTGCCTCGCGAGCGCGAGGAACTCGTCCATGGCCTTGGAGTCGGCGTAAGCCCAGCGTTTGGCCGTCGTGGGGCCGTAGATGCGGCGGGCGTCTTCCCGCAGCGGCAGGTTCTCGGCCTCGTGGTCGCCGTAGACCTCCGAGCTGGAGGCGACGAGCACCGGCTTCTCGAACCGGCTTGCGTACTCGAGCACGTTCTCGGTTCCACGGACGTTCGTGAGCAGCGTGTGTCCGGGCCGCTCGACGATCAACCTGACGCCGACGGCGGCCGCGAGGTGAAAGACGGCGTCGCAGCGATGGACGAGCTCGCTGACAACAGAAGGGGAGAGCACCGATTCGACGGTCAGGTGGAAACGGTCGTTCTGGGCCAGATGAGAGACGTTTTCAGCGGAGCCTGTGGAGAGATCGTCCAGCGCGTAGACCTCCCAGCCCTGCTCGAGCAGCAGCTCGGAGAGATGGGACCCGATGAACCCCGCACCGCCAGTTACGAGGGCAACCGACATCCTCCCGAACCTACTTCTTTCAGCTTCTTCACGTATTGGGTCTAAACCGCTCCGCCCTTCCAACCGAAACCTCTTTCACAAGATGCGATTACGGAGTCGTAAAGACTTTTCAAAGCGTCCGGCGGGCCCGACGTGGGCTCCGAAGCGTGGGCTACGATGGGCCGACCTCCGAGGTGTAGCCGGCCCCATCGGCTGCTCGTCGGAAAGGTCGCGGAAGGGAGAGCCGAAGGTTGTTTGAGCGTTTCACCGAACGGGCCCGCCAAGTCGTTGTTCTGGCGCAGGACGAAGCACGCGCGCTGAAGCACAACTACATCGGTACCGAGCACATCCTGCTCGGCCTGCTCCGCGAGGAGGAAGGTCTTGCGGCCCGCGTTCTCGAGTCGCTCGACATCACGGTCGAAGAGGTCCGCGCCCAGGTCGCCCGCATCGTCGGCCAGGGCGACGAGGTGACGACGGGCCAGATCCCGTTCACCCCGCGCGCGAAGAAGGTGCTCGAGCTCGCGCTGCGCGAGGCGCTCTCGCTGGGCCACAACTACATCGGTACCGAGCACATCCTGCTCGGGCTCGTCCGCGAGAACGAAGGCGTCGCGGCGCGCATCCTGCTCGACTTCGACGCAGATGCCGAGAAGATCCGCAACGAGATCATCCGGATGCTCTCCGGCCCGGGCCGCAGGCAGCAGGGCGGAGGCGCCGCCGGCGAGAAGGCGAAGAGCTCGAAGCTGCTCGACCAGTTCGGGCGCAACCTCACGAAGCTCGCGGCCGAGGCCAAGCTCGACCCCGTCGTCGGCCGCCAGACCGAGATCGAGCGCGTGATGCAGATCCTGTCGCGCCGCACGAAGAACAACCCGGTGTTGATCGGCGAGCCCGGCGTCGGTAAGACCGCCGTTGTCGAGGGCCTCGCGGCACGGATCTCGTCCAACCAGGTGCCCGAGCTCCTGAAGAACAAGCAGATCTACACGCTCGACCTCGCCGCGCTCGTCGCGGGGTCGAAGTACCGCGGTGAGTTCGAGGAGCGCCTGAAGAAGGTGATGAAGGAGATCACCCAGCGCGGCGACATCATCCTGTTCATCGACGAGCTCCACAATCTCGTCGGCGCCGGCGCTGCCGAGGGTGCGATCGACGCCGCCTCGATCCTGAAGCCGGCGCTCGCCCGCGGCGAGCTCCAGACGATCGGCGCGACGACGCTCGACGAGTACCGGAAGTACCTCGAGCGCGACGCAGCGCTCGAGCGCCGCTTCCAGCAGATTCGCGTCGACGAGCCGGCCGTGGACGACACGGTCGAGATCCTGCGCGGGCTCCGCGATCGCTATGAGGCGCATCACCGCTGCACGATCTCCGACGAGGCGCTCCGCGCTGCAGCCGTCCTCGCCGACCGCTACATCCAGGACCGCCACCTGCCGGACAAGGCGATCGACCTGATCGACGAGGCCGCGTCGCGCATGCGCATCAAGAACATGAGCGCGCCGCCGCGGCACCGCGAGCTCGAGGAGGAGATCGAGAAGGTCCGCAGCGAGAAGGAAGCTGCGATCGAGGCCCAGGAGTTCGAGAAGGCCGCGTCGCTGCGCGACAAGGAGCGCAAGCTGACGCAGAAGCGCCGCGAGCTCGAGGAGAGCTGGCAGAACGAAGAGGGCGGCGACAAGCCCGTGATCGGCGAGGACGAGATCGCCGACATCGTCTCGATGTGGACGGGCATCCCCGTGTTCAAGCTCACCGAGGCCGAGACGGCGAAGCTGATCCGCATGGAGGACGAGCTCCACAAGCGCGTGATCGGCCAGGAGGAGGCGATCGTCGCCGTCTCGAAGTCGATCCGCCGCGCCCGCGCCGGGATCAAGGACCCGAAGCGGCCGACCGGCTCGTTCATCTTCCTCGGCCCGTCAGGGGTCGGGAAGACCGAGCTGGCGCGAACGCTCGCCGAATTCCTGTTCGGCGACGAGGAGGCCATGATCCAGGTCGACATGTCGGAGTACATGGAGAAACACTCCGTGTCCCGGCTCGTCGGCTCGCCCCCCGGCTACATCGGCTACGACGAGGGCGGTCAGCTCACCGAAGCCGTGCGCCGGAAGCCGTACTCGGTCGTCCTCCTGGACGAGGTCGAGAAGGCCCACCCGGACGTCTTCAACATCCTGCTGCAGATCCTCGAGGACGGGAAGCTCACCGACGCCCAGGGCCGCAAGGTCGACTTCCGCAACACGATCGTGATCATGACGTCGAACATCGGCGCCGGGACGATCTCGAAGAACCAGACCCTCGGCTTCTCGCTCGGCGACGACACGGGCCTCTCCTACGAGGAGATGAAGGATCGGATCATGGGCGAGCTCAAGAAGGTCTTCCGGCCCGAGCTCCTCAACCGCATCGACGAGGTCATCGTCTTCCACAAGCTCACGCGCGACGAGATCATGTCGATCGTCGACCTGCTGATGAAGCGGCTCGAGGACCAGATGGGCGAGCACCAGGCCGAGATCGAGCTCACCGATGACGCCAAGGAGCTGCTCGTCGAGAAGGGCTACGACCCGACGATGGGAGCCCGGCCGCTGCGCCGCGCGATCCAACGCTTCATCGAGGACCCGCTCGCCGACTTCGTCCTCGGCCGGACGATCGAGCCCGGTTCGACGATCCTCATCAACCGAAAGCCCGACACGGATGAAGAGGTTGACATCACGGTCATCCCGGGCGCTCTCCCGGCGCCCGAGGAGAAGGTCACCGTCCCCGCCGACGAGCCCAAGGGCGAGGGCGGCGACGACGGGTCGCACGACCACTCCGAGGACTAGCAATTAGGCCGGCGCCGTGAGCCCCGCCCGCCTCGCCGGCGGGCGTCCGACGCTGCCCGCGCTCGCCGGAGCCGTCGCGATCGCGTTCTCCGGGATTCTCTACCGGTACGCCGACGTCTCCCCGTCGACCGGCGCGTTCTTCCGCTGCGCCTACGCGATCCCGCCGCTCCTGATGCTCGCGTGGTGGGAGGACCGGCGGCTTGGCCCGCGACCGTGGCGCACGCGCGCCTGGGCGTGGCTCGCCGGCGCGTTCTTCGCGGCAGACCTGATCATGTGGCACCGCTCGATCGAGTACGTGGGCGCGGGTCTCGCGACCGTGCTCGGGAACACGCAGGTCGTGCTCGTGGGAGTGCTCGCCTGGCTGATCTTCCGTGAGCGCCCGGCCGCACCGCTGCTGGCGGCGATTCCGGTCGCGATGGGCGGCATCGTGCTCATCTCGGGCGTGATGGATGACGGCGCCTACGGCGATGACCCGCTTCTTGGCGTTGTCTACGGCGTGCTGACCGGCGTCGCGTACACCGGCTTCTTGCTCACGCTACGACACGGCTCGCGCGACCTGCGGCGGGTTGCGGGCCCACTCTGCGACGCCACCGTCGCCTCCGCGTTGCTGACGATCCCGGTCGGCCTCGCCATCGGCGACCTCGACTTCCTCCCGTCGGCGTCCGCACAGGGGTGGCTGATCGTTCTCGCCTTGTCCTCGCAGGTGCTCGGGTGGCTGCTGATCACCGTCTCGCTGCCGAGGCTCCCGGCGGTGCTCACGTCCGTGCTCCTCACGCTTCAGCCGGTGTTGTCGGTGCTCCTCGCCGGCGCCTTGCTCGGCGAGAGCCCGTCGTCACTGCAACTCGCTGGCGTCGGCGCGATCCTGTTCGGGCTCCTGCTCGCCTCAGCTGCCCGGCGCGGGCGTGACGTGGCTGCGGCCGAGAGCGCCGGGCGAGGGGCAGCCAAGCAGGGCCAGCGCGAGCAGGAGCTCGTCGCGTAGCAGCTCGAACACGTGCTGGACGCCGTCCGCGCCGCGCGCCGCGAGCCCCCAGATCACCGGACGGCCGATGAGCACGGCCTTGGCGCCCAGCGCGAGCGCAATCGCGACATCGGCTCCACGCCGTATCCCGCCGTCCATCAGCACCTCCACCCGGTCGCCCACGGCCTCCACGACCTCGGGGAGGGCGTCCAGAGAAGCGACTGCCCGGTCCAGCTGGCGGCCGCCGTGGTTGGACACGACGACCGCATCGCAGCCGTGCTCGGCGGCGAGGACGGCGTCCTCGGCGGTGAGGATCCCCTTCGCGATCACAGGAAGCCCGGAGTGCTCGTGCAGCCATTCGAGGTCGCGCCAGGTCAGAGTCGGATCGATCAGCTGAGCGGCCGAGGCCGGCGTCACGACGCCTAGATCCCCCAGCGCCGAGGCGTAAACCTCCAACCGGTAGTCCGGATGGAGCGCGAACCCAGAGCGGAGATCGCGCTCTCTGTGCCCGAGGACCGGCAGATCGACCGTGAACATGACCGCCGAGTACCCGGAGTCCCTGGCCTGGTCGAGCATCTGCTTCGTCAGCTCGCGGTCGGGGTGCCAGTAGAGCTGAAACCAGCGCGCACCCTCCGACGCTGCCTGGGCGACGTCGGCCGGGCTCGCCGTTGCGAAGGTCGAGAGGCACATCATCGTGCCGGCCGCCGCTGCGCCGCGAGCGGCTGCGAGCTCGCCCTCCGGGTGCGCCATCCGCTGGTAGGCGACCGGTGCGGCGATGATCGGCATCGCGAGGTCGGAACCGAGAACAGTGGTCGCCGCCGTGACCTCTTCGACGTCGACGAGGACGCGCGGACGCAGTCGCCAGCGATCGAAGGCCTCGAGGTTCCCCCGGACCGCGTGCTCGTCTCCGGCGCCGCCGGCGAAGTAGCCGAACGACGCGTCGTCGAGGGCCTCCTCGGCGAGCCGTTCGTAGTCCCAGACGTTCAGAGGATCGTGCGTCAGTTCCACAGCCGGGAGAGTAGTAGCCGCTACCAGTCGGGGTCGCCGTTCGTGCCCCAGGCGGCGCGAGTGACATACCGGCGGTCGCTGCCGTCGGCGCGCATCGTGAGGACCTGGCCGCCACGCTGGAAGGCCATCCGCCTGCCGTCCGGGGACCAAGCGGGGTCGCCGGCGCTTGCGGGGAAGCCCGAGCGGAGAATGCGAGCGCCTCGCCCGTCGGCGCCGACGGTTGCGATCTGCCCACGGGTTGCATAGGCGATCCGACGGCCGCCCGGTGACCAGTCCGGCGAGAAGGACTCGCTCTGGCGGGTGATCCGCCGGACGCCCCGCGTCTTCAAGTTCAGCACCCAGATCTGGATCTGGCCGCCGCGGGTGCTCTGGAATGCGATCCAACGTCCATCCGGCGACCAATCCGGCGCGAGCTCGCTGGTCTCGGGGCCGCCGAAGAGACGTTGGACCCGGCCTCCCGCCGCAGGCACCACGAACAGGTCGAACGCCCCAGCGCGAACCCTGCGGAACGCAATCCGCCGCCCGTCGGGCGACCAGGTCGGCTCGCCGTCGCCGCCCAGCCTCGTCAGGCGGCGCTTGCGGTGCCCGTCGGCGTTCATCACCCAGATGCCCTGTTTTCCGGGCGTTGCGCCGGCGTATGCGATCCGCTTGCGACCGGGCGACCATGCAGGTTGGTCGGCGTCCCTTGCGAGCAGTCTTCTCGCGCCGCTCGGAGAGACCACGTAGACCTCGGGCGGCCGCTGCGGGCTTGCAAGGCGCACGCTGCGGTAGACGATCCAGGGCTGTTGGGGGCGCGCCGCCACGGCGGCGCGGACAGCGCAGGCCGAGAGGGCCACCAGCCCGGCTGCGAGCAGCGAGCCCGTTCTCATTGTCCGATCATCGCTGGCGCAGGAGACGAAGCAATCAGGACGGCCGCTGATCAGGCTTGCGGTTGACCCGAATTCGGCGTCTTAGCCGACGATCCTGGTCATCCGGCCCGTACGGGCGTCGATCCTCCGGATACTCCGTCCTTCGAACTCGCTGACGTACACGTTGCCTGCTCGATCGACGCCCACAGAGGTCGGGACCCTGAGGCCGCGACCGAGGTTGGTCCGGGTGCCGTTCGCTGCGACGCGGACGATGTGGTCGACGCTCGCGTCCGCGACGTAGAGCGATCCGTTCGACCCAGCCTCGATGCAGACGGGCGCACCGAATCCGGACGCGATCGTGGTCACGACCCTGGTGGTACCGTCGATTCTCCTGATGACGCCGTTGTGGCTGTCGGCGACCAGCACGGTCCCGCCGGGCAAGACGTCGAGGCCGTGCGGAGCGCCGAACGCGGCGTTGCGCGCCGGCCCGCCGTCGCCGGAGTATCCCTCTCGGCCAATCCCGGCCAGCGTCTCGATGCGGCCGCCCGGCGTGACGATCCGGACGCCGTTGTCGTACTCGGCGATGTAGAGGTTGCCGGCTGCGTCGAAGGCGAAATCGCCTGGCCCGCCGAGCTGCGCGCCAGTCGCCGGGCCGCCGTCGCCTGC
>DATGDB010000025.1:0-12429 GCA_035311205.1 Gaiellaceae bacterium
CGCTCGAGGCGATCGGCGGGCGCCCGCTCGCGGATCTCGACGTCCCTGTGCGGGCGGCGCTGCGGCTGGGCGCCTACGAGCTGGCGTTTCTGGACGGTGTCCCGGCCCGCGCGAGCGTGAACGAGGCGGTCGAGCTGGTGCGGGCTGCCGGCGCGGCGCGGGCCACCGGGCTCGTCAATGCGGTGCTCAGGAAGGCGTCGGAGCAGATCCGGCCACTCGTCGAGGCGCTTCCGGAAGGAAGCGCCAACGAGGCGGCGCTCAAGCACTCTTACCCCGACTGGATCGCCGAGACATGGTGGCGGGAGTGGGGGACGGAGGAGGCGCTCGCCTTGATGAAGGCGCAGAACGAACCGCCGGAGACTGCGGTGCGCGTGGTGGGAGCCGCCGACGCACGCGTCGTCGAGCGCATCGACCCCGAGGAGCTGGAGCAGGGTCGCATCTGGCCGCAGAGCCGCGGATCGCAGCTCGCGGGCCAGGCGGTCGGCGTCCGAGAGGGCGAGCGCGTGCTCGACCTCTGCGCAGCGCCGGGCGGGAAGACGATGCAGCTGGCCGAGACGGCCGCCGAAGCCGTGGCGGTGGAGCTCCACGAGGGCCGCGCGCGCGAGCTCGAAGAGAACGTCAAGCGCCTCGGCTTCGACAACGTGACGGTCGTGAACGCCGACGCACGAGAGCTGCCGCGGGAGCTCACAGGCTTCCACCGCGTCCTGGTCGACGCGCCATGCTCGGGGCTCGGCGTCCTCGCATCGCGGCCAGACCTGCGCTGGCGGGCGCAGCCGCTACCGGAGCTCCAGCGCGAGCTCCTCGGCGTCGCCGCCGAGCGGGTCAAGCCGGAGGGCACGATCACCTACTCCGTCTGCACCATCGCCGGCGCTGAGAACGAGGACGTGGTCGACGCGAGCGGCCTCCTGGTCGAGCCGCTGGGCGGAGAGTGGCCGCAGTACGCCCATCCGCGCCGACCCGAGTTCCTGCTGACGCTGCCGCACAAGCACGGCACGTCGGGGTTCTTCGTGGCGCGCCTCCGAACCAAGGCGCCGACTTCGCGGCGCCGACCATAGAGGCCGTGCCGGCTCTGCCGGTGCGGCCGCTCTAGGATCCTGAAGTGTCCTGGGACGAATGGGTGCGGGGGCCGGAAGTGGAGCCGTCGCTCTACGCCGCCGACTTCTCGCGCCTCGGCGAGCAGATCGAGACCCTCCTCGAGGCCGGCGCGCGGATCTTCCACTTCGACGTCGGCGACGGGCACTTCATCCCGCCGATCACCGTCGGGCCGATCGTCCTCCAGTGGATCTCGCCGATAATCCACCGCGCGGGCGGACGAATCGAATGCCACCTGATGGTCGATCAGCCCGAGCGCCACTTCGAGGCCATCGCCGAGGCCGGAGGCGACAGCGTCACGTTCCACTACGAGGTCGCCCATGATGTCGCGGCTCTCGCCCAGCATGCCCGGGAGCACGACCTCGGCGTCGGTCTCGCCTTCAACCCGGAGACCCAGCCGGAGCAGGCGGCCGGGGTGGCGGATCCGGTCGACCTAGTCCTGTGCATGAGCATCCACCCGGGCTACTCAGGCCAGGCCTTCATGCCCGAAGCGATCCCTCGGGTCGAGCGCCTGCGTTCCCTCCTGGCCGAGGGTAAGCACGTCCAGGTCGACGGCGGGGTCGGGCGCGACAACATCCCGCAGCTTCGGGAGGCGGGAGCCGACCTGTTCGTCGCCGGCACGAGCACCTTCGGCGGGGACGACATCGGCCAGTCGTACCGCGGCCTCGTCGACCTCCTGTGACCCTCGCTCGGGCGCTCGAGCTCGCCGAGCGCGGGCGCGGCACGACCCACCCGAACCCCGTGGTCGGGGCCGTCGTCGTCAGCGACGGGGAGGTCGTCGGCGAGGGCTGGCACAAGCGCAAGGGAGGGCCGCACGGCGAGATCGTCGCCCTGGAGGCGGCCGGAGAGCGCGCTCGCGGCGCAACGCTCTACGTGACGATGGAGCCCTGCACGCACCACGGCAGCACGCCGCCCTGCACCGAGGCGATTCTCGATGCCGGCATCGAGCGGGTCGTCACCGGGGCGCTCGATCCGAACCCGAAGGCCGGCGGAGGGCTCGAACAGCTCCGGGCCGCGGGCGTGGACGTCGAGCTGATCGACAGCTTCGCGGCCCGCGCGCAGAACGAGGCGTGGCGAACGTGGGTCTCCCAGGACCGGCCGTTCGTGACCTACAAGGCGGCGATGACGCTCGACGGTCGCCTGACGCTCCCCGGCGAGCGTTGGATCTCGGGGGAGGAGAGCCGGCGCCTGGTGCACGAGCTACGCGCTGCATCCGACGCGGTCGCGGTCGGCATGGGGACGGTCACGGCGGACGCCCCGCAGCTCACGGCGCGGGACGTCGGGGCCACAACACAGCCTCGCCGGCTCGCCTTCGGGCGCGGACCGCTTCCCGAAGGCTCCGACCTCGAGCTACGCACCGGGCCGATCGCGGACGAGCTCGCGACCCTGGCCTCGGAAAGCGTCCAGTCGCTGCTCCTCGAGGGCGGGCCGACACTCGCAGCCGCGTTCTTCCGTGAGGATCTGATCGACAAGCTCCTGGTCTTCACCGCGCCGACGATCTCGGGCGACGGGCCCACGCTCTTCGAAGGCGGTGTTCCAACGCGGAAGCTGACGCGGCTGGAGGCTCGCACGATCGGCAAAGACGTCGTCCTGAGCGCCTACGTCCACGATCCGTAAGAGCCTCTGACTCAGTTAGAGGCTCTTACGGCAGTAACCTCAGAACGTGTTCACGGGAATCGTTCGGGAGCGCGGCCGCGTCGTGTCCTTCGAGGACGGGAGGCTCGTCGTGGAGTCCATGCTGAAGCCGGACGTTGGAGACTCGATCTCCGTCGACGGCACCTGCCTGACGGTTGTTGCCACGGAGAACGGACGCCTCTCCTTCGACGTTGTGGGCGAGACAGAGGCCCGCGCCAAGCCGTTCCGCAAGGAGGTGAACCTCGAGCCGGCGATCGAGGCGGGCGAGCCGCTCGGGGGACACTACGTGCAGGGCCATGTGGACGGAACGGGGCGCGTCCGCTCCCAGGAAGACGGCCGGCTGACGGTCGAAGCTCCGAGGGACATCTTGCGCTACTGCGTCGAGAAGGGCTCGATCACCGTGGACGGCGTCGCCCTCACCGTGGCCGAGCTCAGCGCCGAGGCCTTCACCGTGGCGCTCGTCCCGCACACGCTCGAGGTGACAACGCTCGGGGCTCTCGGCCCCGGCGACGCCGTCAATCTCGAGGTCGACATCATCGCCAAGTATGTCGAACGACTGATCCGGCCTGGCTAGGCGCCGACTTGGCGGCGCCGACAAGGAGAGGCCATGCCGGCTTTGCCGGCGTGGCCGTTTAGCCTGGATACGATGCACGCGATGGCGACCCGTGTGGAAACGGCGTTCTCGACCGTCGAGGAGGCGATCGCAGACATCCGCGACGGCAATTTCGTCGTCGTCGTGGACGCCGCTGACCGTGAGAACGAAGGCGACCTCACGATCGCCGCCCAGTTCGCCACGCCGGAGGCGATCAACTTCATGGCGACGCACGCGCGAGGGCTGATCTGCCTCTGCCTGACGCCGGACCGCTGCGACGAGCTTTCCCTCCGCCCGATGACCGAGCACAACGAGACGCCGCTCCAGACCGCGTTCACGGTCTCGATCGAGGCCCGCGAGGGCGTGACGACCGGGATCTCCGCCGCCGACCGCGCCCGCACGATCCAGACGGCGATCGATCCGAACCGCACCGCGGCCGATCTCGTCCAGCCGGGCCACGTCTTCCCGTTGCGAGCCCGTCCCGGCGGCGTTCTGGAGCGAACGGGCCAGACCGAGGCGGCTGTCGACCTCGCGCGGATCGCCGGGCTGATCCCGGCCGGCGTCGTGTGCGAGGTGATGAACGAGGACGGGACGATGGCGCGGGTTCCCCATCTCGCGCGGTTCTGCGAGTACCACGGGATCAAGATGATCAACGTCGCCGACCTGATCGAGTACCGCCGCCGGACCGAGATGCTCGTCGAGCGCACCGTGTCCGTGCGGCTCCCCACCGCCTACGGCGACTTCACCGCCGTCGCGTTCCGGGAGAAGCTGAGCGGCAAGAACCACGTCGCGCTCGTCAGAGGCGAGGTCGAAGGAGCCGAGGACGTGCTCGTGCGCGTCCATTCGGAGTGCCTTACCGGCGACGTCTTCCACTCGTTGCGCTGCGACTGCGGGGAGCAGCTCGAGCAGGCGCTTGCACAGATCGGCGCCGAAGAGCGCGGCGTGCTCCTCTACATGGCGCAGGAGGGCCGCGGAATCGGGCTGATGAACAAGCTGAAGGCCTACGAGCTGCAGGAGAACGGTCTGGACACTGTCGAGGCCAACATCGAGCTCGGCTTTCCGGCCGATGCCCGCGAGTGGGGGATCGGCAACCAGATCCTCGCCGACCTCGGACTGACGACGATCCGGATCCTCACCAACAACCCGAAGAAGATCACCGGCCTCGAAGGGTTCGGCCTCACCGTCGTGGAACAGGTCCCGATCGAGACGCCGCCGAATGCAGAGAACCGCGAGTACCTGGAGACCAAGCGAGACAAGCTCGGGCACCGGCTCCACCACCAGGACCTGCGCTTCAGGCCGGAGAGCTCGTGAGCGAGCGGTTCGACGGCGGCGGCTCCGCGGCGCCGCAGCCCGATCTGGAGCGGCCGGAGCGCTTCGTCCCCGACGAGAAGGCCGGCGACCGGCCGCCGCTGCGCACGGCCGGCGAGGAGCAGGCGCAGGAACACGCGGCAGGAGAGTTCGGGGTTCCGGAGGGCTTCCGGACCATCACTGGTTCCTCCGACGGCGCCGACCGGACCGTCGCCGTCGTCGTCTCCAAGTTCAACGGCGAGATCACAACCCGACTGCTCGAGCGGGCGCTCGAGGAGCTCGAGGCCGCGGGAGTCTCGCAGGACGCGATCACGATCGCGCCCGTCCCCGGCGCCTTTGAGCTTCCTCTGGCGGCCATAGCCCTCGCCAAGACCCGCCGCTACTCGTGCATTGTCGCGCTCGGTTGTGTCATCCGCGGCGAGACGCCGCATTTCGACTACGTGGCCGGAGAAGCGGCAAGCGGTCTCCAGCTCGCGGCGATCGAGACCGGCGTTCCCGTGTCGTTCGGCGTGCTGACCACGGAGACGACCGAGCAGGCCGAGGCCCGTATCGACCGTGCCGCCGACGCTGTACGGAGCGCCCTCGAGATGGCCGGGATCTTCTCGCAGCTGCGCGAGGCCTCGAAGTAGCTACACTCCGCCGCCGAATGTCCAGGGTTTGCGCAGTGTGCGGGAAGAAACCGGGCTTCGGTCACAACCGGAGCCACTCGATGGTGGCCACGAAGCGGCGCTTCGACCCCAACCTTCAGCGCGTTCGCGTCGTTCTCCATGGAAAGCCGACCCGCGCGTATGTGTGCACCCGCTGCCTGAAAGCCGGGAAGGTCCAGAAGGCTCTGTAGTCCGGGTCGTGCTCGTGGAAGACAACGACGTCTTCCGCGAGGCGCTCGAGATGCTGCTCGACCTGCGGCCCGACGTCGAGGTTGTGGCGTCGGTCGACGACGGGCGCGACATCGTCTCCCTCTGCCGCCGCGATGAGCCGGACGTCGTCCTGATGGACTACCGCCTCCCCGGGGCCGACGGCGTCCAGGTGACTGCCGAGCTGCGCGATGCCTGTCCGGAGGTGGCGGTCGTCTGCCTGACCGCCACCGCCAACGACCGTGAGCTGGAAGCGCTCGAGGCCGCCGGCGCCGCAGCGTGCCTCTCGAAGGACCGCGACCTGGACGAGATCGTCGCGACGATCCACTCTGCCGCCGGCCGGTCGAAGCGTTAGGGTCGGCCGGTGAGCCCGACCGAAGGTGTGATCAGCGAAGCCTGGGCGCTCTACAAGGCGCACTGGCGCCATCTGCTCTCGATCTCGTTCCTCGTATATGCAGCTGTCGCACTGATCAATCTCGTCCTAGTCGCCGCCCTGACCTGGTTCGGCGCCATCATCGGAGCGATCCTCTACTTCGTCGCGCTCTTCTGGGTCCAGGGCGCGCTGGTCAGAGCCGTGGACGATGTCCGCGACGGGCGCGCGGATCTGTCCCTGTCCGAGACCTTCCAGCGGGTTCGCCCCCAGCTGGGATCGATCATCGTCGCAGGCATCCTGGCCGGGCTCGGGATCGCGCTCGGGCTGATCCTTCTGATCGTCCCCGGCCTCGTGTTGCTGACCTGGTGGATCCTGATCATCCCTGTGATCGTGCTCGAGCAGCGCCAAGCCGGAGAGTCGTTCAGCCGGAGCCGGGAGCTCGTCAGGGGTTACGGCTGGAGCGTGTTCGGCGTGATCGTGCTGACCATCCTGCTGATCATCGCCTTCTACATCGTGCTCTCGCTGATCCTCATTCCGGCCGCTGACTGGCTGCGAAGCTTCGTCCAGAGCGTTGTCGGCGGGGCGCTGACGACCCCGTTCATCGTGACCGCCTGGACGCTTCTGTATTACCGCCTGAAGGCCGCGAAGGAGACGCCGCCGGCTGCGCCCGCGCAAGGGCCGATCCCCCCGCCGGCCACGTAGAACATCCGTTTTCGGCCGTCGTCACGTACAACTCCAAGTGTCCCGAACAAGGAGTTGAGTCAATGCGACGTTTTCTTCCGCTTTTAGTAGTCCTGGCGGTGGCCGCGCCGCCGACGGCGTTTGCCGCCCTCAGCGCGACCAAGCTCTCCGGCACCACAGGGCCGGGCTTCACGATCACCCTCAAGAAAGCCGGCAAGAAGGTCACGACGCTCAAGCCGGGCAAGTACACAATCTCGGTCAGCGACAAATCGAGTTCGCACGACTTCGTGCTGACCGGGCCGGGCATCCGCAACAAGAAGATCACCACCGTGCCGTTCATGGGCACGAAGACGGTGACCGTCACCCTGAAGAAGGGGACGTACACCTACTACTGCACGCCGCACCGGAGCATCGGCATGAAGGGAACCTTCAAGGTCAAGTAGTTCCGGCGGTTCGAAGGCTCGGTCCGCGCTCTCGTGGACCGAGCCCGAACTGCTCTGCAGGCTCCTCGTGCCCGGTCACGACCCGGGCGGCGTACTCGGCCAGGGATGGCCCGTGCTTGAACCCGTGGCCCGATCCGCCGCCGAGGATCCACTCGTTCTCCTTGCCCGGGCGAGGGGCGATCACAAAGTTGGTATCGGTCGTCAGCGCGTACTGGCAGACGGTTCCGCCTTTGAGAGGCGCGCCGCTCAGCGCCGGAAAACGTTCCGCGAGGTAGGCGCGCGCGGTCGCCACGGTCTCGGGCGAGACCGTGCGCTCGCCGCTCTCCGGATCGAAGGGCGGCCCTTCGGCGTCCGGCGCCACCTTGACGCCGAGATCGTCGAGGTCGCCGTGCCCGTAGATCGCACGGTCGTAGTCGATCCACGCAGGAAGCCCCGGCATCGTCCAGCCGTCGGTCGAGAAGTAGACGGTGTCCTGCTTCGTGACGCGCATCGGCACGTCGAGGACATCGCGCAGCCAGGCGCCGCAGGCCCAAACGACGAGATCCGCTGAGACCGTGTCCGGCTTCGCTTGCTCGTATTGAAGGCGAACGCCGGCGCGCCGGGCCGCCTCCACCGTGGCCAGCGTCGCCTCGCGGGCGCGCAGCACACCGGCGTTCGGCTCCCAAAGGATGTATCGGAGGTCGCCCGGCTCGAACGAGGGGAACAGGTCGCGGCCGGCCTCCGGCCCGAGGCGCTCGACCGGGATCCCTTCCCGGCGAAGAACTGGTTCGCTCTCAGCTTCCCACCCGTCGTCGGAGCGGGCGAGCCACGCGACGCCGCACTCGACGAGAAGCTCCCGGCCGGTCTCGGCCTCGAGCTCCCGCCAGAGCTCGCGGGCCCGCCACGCCGACCGCGTATACCAGTCGTTGGAGCCGTGGGAATAGCGGATGAGCCGCGATTCGCCGGCCGAGGCGGCCCCGGGATGCCCGGGCTCGTGGCGCTCGTAGAGCGTGACGTCCCACCCGTCGCGGGCGAGGCGGTACGCCATCGACGTCCCGAAGATCCCGGCGCCGACGATCGCGGCGGTCTCGCTCATTCCAGCGTAAGGGGTTCGACGCGGCCGTCCTGGATCCGCCAGCCGGCGAGCTCGCCGGTGGCGAGGCCGAGGATGAGGTACGGCCGTCCCTCCCAGAGCCCGATGTTCTCGATGTCCGTGCGTGAGGGCCGCGGCGCGGTCTCGGGGTGCGAGTGGAAGACGGCGAGCTCGTAGCCTTCGTCCTCCAGGAAGAAATCCCGGGGGTCGTTCGGAACGAGCTCGAACCTGTACGGGGTCCCGAGGCGGTTGGTACCGGGGAGATAGCGTTTCGCAACGGAGTCGCGGAACGCAACGAGGCCGCACGCTTCGTTCGGCGCCTCCGACTGCGCATGCACGATCAGCTGCTCGCGGATTGCCCCGGGCACTACCACCAGACGACGTTCTCCATCGCCCGCTCCACGTCGTCGGCCTCCCAGAGCGGGGCCGACAGGTACTTCCAGCCGCCGTCGGCAAGGATCGCCACGACGACGGCGTCGTCGAGCTCCTCCGCAAGCCGGCGGGCGACATGGATCACGCCGCCAGACGAGACCCCGGCGAAGATTCCCTCCTCCTCGAGGAGCGCGCGCATGCCGGCGACTGCCTCGGCATTGGAGACGAGCAGCTTCCGGTCTAGTTGAGAAACGTCGAGGATCGGAGGCACGTAGCCGTCCTCGAGTGAGCGCAGGCCCATTACGGGGTCGCCCGGGAGCGGCTCTGCGGCGGCGACAACGACGTCGGGAAACGAATCACGGAGCCGACGGCCGGCGCCCATCAGCGTGCCGCCGGTCCCGAGACCGGCGACGAAGACGTCCACGTGCTCCAGGTCGGCGGCGATCTCGGCGCCCGTGCCGTCGTAGTGCGCGCGTGGGTTGGCCTCGTTTCCGTACTGGAACGGCAGGTAGTAGCGCGGCTCCCGCTCGGCCAGCTCGAGCGCCAGCCGGACGGCGCCGTTCGAGCCTTCTTCGCCGGGGGAAGGAATGACCTCCGCGCCGTAGAGGCGCAGCAGTCGGAGCCGCTCCTCGGTCACGTTCTCGGGTACGACGCAGGTCAGCCGGTAGCCCTTCAGGCGGGCGATCAGGGCCAGCGAGATCCCGGTGTTGCCGCTCGTCGGCTCCAGAAGGTCTCGCCCGGGCTCGAGCTCGCCCGAGGCCTCGGCGGCGTCGATCATCGCGAGCGCGACGCGGTCCTTGATCGAGCCGCTCGGGTTCTGACCCTCCAGCTTCGCGTAGAGGCGGACGGAGGGCTTGGGGGCGAGGCGCGGGAGCTGGACGAGCGGCGTTCGCCCGACGAGTTCAAGGATCGAGCTAGCGGCCACCGGCCATTGCCGGCAAGAGAATGACGGTGGAGCCGTCGTTGACGGCCGTCTCGAGGCCCTCACGAGTACGGACATCCTCGCCTGCGACGTAGACGTTCACGAACCGGGCGAGCTCGTTCTCGTCGTAGATCCGGTCGCGAAGGGCGGGGTAGCGGCCCGTGAGGTCGTCGAGGAGATCGCGGACGGTCTCCCCGTCTGCCTCCAGCGCCGCAGCCCCGCCGGTCTGCTCGCGCAGCGTCGGGGGAATGCGGACGGTTGTCATGCGGGCACTCCGCAGAAGTCCGCGTAGTCGATGTACTCGGTGATCGTCGGGTTGTCGCCGCACACCGGGCAGTTCGGATCGCGGCGGATGCTGACCTCGTCGAAGCGCGTCGGCAGCGCGTCGAACAGCAGCAGCCGGCCGATCAGCGGCTCGCCGATGTCGAGCGCGAGCTTGAGCGCCTCGTTCGCCTGCAGCGAGCCGATCACACCGGGCAGGACGCCCAGGACGCCGCCTTCGGCGCAGCTCGGGGCCAGCTCCGGGGGTGGCGGCTGCGGGAAGAGGCAGCGGTAGCAGGGCCCTTCGTAGGGCTTGAACACCGTCACCTGGCCCTCAAAGCGGTAGATCGAGCCGTGCACGACCGGGATCCCGTGCCAGACGGACGCGTCGTTCAGCAGGTAGCGCGTCGGGAAGTTGTCGGCGCCGTCGACGACGAGCTCCCAGTCCTCGCTGAGGATCCGGTCGACGTTCTCCGAGGTCAGCCGCTCCTCGTAGGTGACGACCTCGACGTCGGGGTTCAAGTCCTCGATCGTCCGCCGAGCCGATTCGGCCTTGCTGTCCCCGAGCTCGGTGGTCGAGTGGAGGACCTGACGCTGGAGGTTGGACGCGTCGACGCGGTCGTCGTCGACGATCCCGATGCGCCCGACGCCGGCCGCCGCGAGATACAGGGCCGCCGGTGACCCGAGGCCGCCGGCGCCGATCAGGAGGATGTTCGTCTCCAGCAGCTTCTGCTGCCCCTCGAGGCCGACCTCGGGGATCAGCAGGTGGCGGCTGTAGCGAGCGATCCTCTCGTCGTCGAGCGTGCTCGCGGAGTCAGTCGGGTAGCCGAGGGCCTGCCAGGCGACGATCCCGCCCGCCATCGAGCGTGCGTCGTCGTAGCCGAGGGCGGCCAAGGTGGGGAGGATGCGGAGAGAGCGGTTGCCGGTCGCGCAGAACGTGACGATCGGCCGGCTCGGGTCGGGTGCGACCTCCGGGAGGCGCGTTTCGACCTCGGCCATGGGAACGTGCACGGAGCCGGGGATGTTCGCCACGCGTCGCTCGCGGTCCGTACGGACGTCGACGAGCAACGGCGCGTCGGCCTCGTTCAGGTGCTCGCGCACGTCCTCGGGTGCGATCTCACGGGTGTCGACAGGAGTTGCGATCCAGTGAGGATAGCCAGGCGCGCACGGGCTACCGTGATGGCCCGATGTCCCGGCGTACCCGCCTGATTCTCGTCGCCGCGGTGGCTGCGGCGGCCGCTCTCGGAGTGATCGGCGGCGCGGCGCTCCTGGGCGGCGACGACGAGGCCGACGCCCTCCCGAAGGGCGCGCCGCCGTTCGTCGTCGACCTAGGGGTGCGGACGGATCCGGAGGCGGTTGCCCTGCGCCGCGCTGCTCGCGTCTTCCGGGCCGGCGAGCGAGCCCGTGCCGGGCAGCTCCTGGCCGGGCATCCATCTCTCCAGGCACAAGTCGGGCGGGCGCTCGCGAGCTGGCCCGACGGAAGTCTCGACCGACTGGAGGGCCTGGCGCAGGACCACCCGTCGAGCGGGGCGGTGCTCTTCCACCTCGGGCTCGCACGGTTCTGGAACGGCGACCGGGACGGCGCCCTGGCGGCGTGGCGGGAAGCGAGCAGCCGCGATCCCGACTCGGGTTACGCGATCCGCTCAAACGATCTCCTGTTCCGTCAGTTTCCGCCCGGGCTGCCGTCATTCATCCCGAGCTTCAGTGCCGGCCGCAGCGTCACGTCGCTGCCGCCGGAGCGACAGCTCACCGTGCTCGAACGTCGGGCTCGATCGGGGAACGTTCGCGCCAAGCTCCTCTACGGAATCGCACTGCAGCGGATCGAGCGGCCGATCTCGGCGCGGCGAGAATATTCGGCGGCGGCGCGGCTGGCCCCACGCGACCCCGAGGCGCTGGTCGCCGACGCCGTGGGCAGGTTCGAGAAGGCGCATCCCGAACGGGCGTTCTCCAGGCTGGGCCCGCTGACTCGCCGCTTTCCGCGCGCGGCCACGGTGCGCTTCCACCTGGGGCTGCTGCTGCTCTGGCTGGGGCGGGTCGAGGACGCCAAGATGCAGCTCCGAATGGCCGCTGACCAAAAGGAATCTCCGCTTGCCAGGGAAGCGCAGCGGCTCTTATCCCGTCTAGAAGACGTACGAAAACCGCAATGAAAGATAGGACCACATGAACCGAAAAATGGGCCGGTCGGCCTATGGCGGCGGGATCGGGCACATGGAAGACTCCCGCAGGCAGGGATAGTTCGGGTGCCGTTGGACCGGAGTCATGGCAAGCGAGGGGAGCCGGTAGTGAGCGTGGAAGCGGCAAGTCGGGAATCCAGCTCTTCGGAGAGGGTCTTAGAGGCTCTCATCGCCGGCGCCCAGGAGACGGGAAAGCTGTCCGCCGAGGACCTGGCCGTCGCCCTGGAGGAGCTCGAGCTCGAAGCCGGGCAGATCGACGAGTTCTACCAGCGGCTCGAGGAGCTCCAGATCGAGATCGTCGCCACCGAGCAGGACGACGACGAGGGTGCCAACGGCGCGGCCGAGGAGCGCGAGGTCTCGACCGAGGCGCTGCAGCTCTTCCTCAAGGACATCGGCAAGGTCAAGCTGCTCACAGCGGCGCAGGAGATCGAGCTCGCGAAGCGGATCGAGCGGGGCGACCACAGCGCGAAGCAGGAGATGGTCGAGGCCAATCTCAGGTTGGTCGTCTCGATCGCAAAGCGGTACCGCAACCAGGGCCTGCCGTTTCTCGACCTGATCCAGGAGGGCACGATCGGGCTCGTCCGTGCCGCGGAGAAGTTCGATCACCGGAAGGGCTTCAAGTTCTCCACCTACGCGACGTGGTGGATCCG
>DATGDB010000026.1:0-2569 GCA_035311205.1 Gaiellaceae bacterium
GGACACGGCCTATTCGGTCTCCTCCCGTCGTCGGCGGCGACGCGTGGTGGCTCATGCCGATTGCAGTTGCTCTGGTGCTCGCCGGCTCGACCGCGGCGCGCCACGAAGTCGGCGGATGTCCGCTTAGGTCGACCGCTCGACGAGCTCGTCGAGCGGCTTGCGTCGGGCCCGCGCGCTCCACACGTCGGCGCTGCGGGACTCCGGGTCGCGCGGGCGTGCCGGGTAGCCGAAGGAGAGGACGATCGCTATCGAGCGGTCCTCTGGCACGCCGACGATCGCGTTCGCCGCGTCACGGTCGGCGAGCCCGTTCGGCGAGCCGCCGACGCCCTCGTTCCAGGCTGCGAGCAGCATGTTCTGCGCGCAGCGCCCGGCGTCGAAGGAGAGGTGTCCTTTGCCGCCGACAAGGAGAGCGACAACGAGCGCAGCGCCGCGGACGTTGCCCGGCTCGGACACCGCATTCGCGAGCGCCGCCTGCGCCTCCCCCGAGACGATCACGAAACTCCAGGGCTGCTGGTTCCCCGCGCTGCCTGCGAGCCGGCCAGCGTCGAGGATCCGCCGCACGACCTCGTCGTCGATCGGCCTGCCGTCGTAGGCCCTTACTTCCCGCCTTGACGCGATCGCGAGGAAGGTGTCCATGGCCGTAGCCTGACACGGGGACACTCATTCGGCTTCAGCTCGAGATTTCCGGCCATTGCCAGCGCGGGACTTCGTGGATGGGATGAAGCTCGGCGTCAGTCGCTGCCCACGAGTTCTGCTGGGCGATGCCCGAGCCGAACTCGACATGCGTCCGGACGGCCTCCTGGAATGGCTCCTCGTCGGGCAAGCCCGCCTCGTCGAGCGCCTCCATCTAGAGCGCCACGAATCGCTCCCGCTGCTCGTCGGTGGTTTTCAGGTGACGATGCACGTCGATGATGTGCTGAAAGCCGAGCTCACGGGTGATGTTCTGCTGGTCCGACGCGAGCGCGTCGATTTAGGAGTCGTCACGCGGGTGTCAGCGCGGCACGCTCGGCGCCGAGAGCCCCAGCTTCTCGAGGCGCTCTCGGCGGAGGGCCTCGAGGCGCCCGCGGGCCTGTGGCGTCATCCGCTCCGGCCACCAGAGCTTGCCCGCGACTGGCTCGACCTCGACGGTCTCGACGCCCTGCACTCCCGAAAGGGCTTCGATGATCTGCGATCGCATCTCGAAGAGGTAGAGGCACATCGGGTCGGTGAGCAGCAACCGGACCCGAACGGTGCCGCCCACCTGCTCGACGGCGTGAACGAGCCCCATCTCGACGATGTCGAGCCGGGTGCCGTTGAACAGGCTGCAGGTGTCGTACACGGTCGCGAGCGCCGCGTAGATCTGTTTCCGCGACGCCATCACGGGTTCATGCGAGGCGGACGCCCGCCTCGGAAGCTCGACCAGGGCTCGGGGGCAGGCCCGTCCCGCCGCCGCTGCGTCCACTCGTCGTTCGCCACCTTCGCCTTCACCTCGTCGACGTCGAGGCCGTGCAGCCGGCAGTAGTTCTCCCCGAGCATCTTCCGCTTTGCCTGCTGGGTCAGCGGTGGAAAGCCGTAGCCCTGGACGAGGTCCTCGGGCATCTCGAAGTCGAGGAACGCCTCGAGCACCGGCTGCGGATGCACGAGCATGGCGCCGGCTGCCCAAACGATCCTGTCCTCCCCGCCCCAGGACATCAAGGTGCCGAGAACCTCCGCGAACCGCCGCGGGGCCGTGAACAAGAGGCTGACCGTCCATTCGAGGTTCACGAAGACGTTCGGGTAGCGCCTTAGCAGCCAGGCGGTCTCGTCGACGAACGCGAATCCGGGATGCAGAACCTCGAAGTTGATCTGCGGGAAGGCCCCGGCGATCTCGACGTCATCGACGCCGTAGGCGCTGAGACGGGTCGGGCCGACCGGGAAGTACTTGTGGACGGCGATGCAGTGCGCCCCGCATTCGATCGCCTTCTCGATGACCGGGATGCCGTATTCCGGGTCGTCGAGCCGCACCGGAATTGTCTGACCCCCGACGAACCGTGCAGGGTAGACCTTGATCCCGTGAGCGCCGAGCTCGCGGATCGAGCGCTCCACCTGCTCGAGCGCGCCTGAGCCCTCGAGCGGGTTGATCGCGGCGTGAAGGCAGACGCGCTCCGGCGACCGCTGCTGCATCTCGACGCCCTTTTCAAGCCGGACGAGGCCATCGACGAAGAAGTCGTCGAGGGGAAGCGAGTGGTAGTCGCACAGGTCGACGTTACTTTCGAGGAAGAGGAGGCGCTCGAGCTCTTCCCCGCTCCAGTCCCGCAAGAGTTCCTCGGGTGCGAGCCGGTGGCTGTCCGGAGAGAGCATCGCATGGAGTCCGTAGATCCCCTCGAGCAGCGGTTCGGCCAGCGGCCGGATCGGCTCGGCGACGTTCTCGTGCGTGACGTTCGCCGCATGGACGGCTGCATCCACGACCAGCATGTCGTCGATCATCGTTCTCCCGACTTCGCTCGCGTCTCGGGCGAAGCGTAACCGGGCTTCGCAGAACGAGGCCCCTTCGACCGGTAGCAGTCGGGTAGCGTCGCCGCGTGACCGCGGTTCCTCTGCATCGAGACCG
>DATGDB010000027.1:0-3164 GCA_035311205.1 Gaiellaceae bacterium
CTCCTAGCCTAGCCCTGGCCTTCCGCCGCCACTCGTCGATCCCCTTCACGATGAAGAGCTGCTCGCCGGGCTTCACGAGCCCGAGCTTGCGGGCTCGCCGAGCGAGCGCCTCGGGAGTGTCTGCCTCTTCCAGCCGGCGCGCCAGCGTGTTCCGCTTGGCCCGCAGCTCGCGAACCTCCGTCTGGCGTTCCTGGACGGACGTTCGCGTCTCCACGTAGCTCTTCAGGGGCCGGTAATAGAGGAGCGCGACCACAGCGAGGGTCGCCAGTGCGGCCCAGCGCAGGACCGGAACGCGTCGCCGGTGACGCGAGCCTCGCCGCTTCGACGTCGGCATGCGCGTCCATTCGGGACCGGGACGCAGGGTCCTGCCGTGTGCGGCCATGCTGGAATCACGCGTACGCCAGTTTGATCATGTCGGTCGTGCCGGGGATGTTGACCGCCGTGCCGGCGGTCAGGACGACGAGGTCACCCTCGTCGAGGAGCCCCGTCTTCCGCCCCGACTCCATCGACGCGCTCCAGAGCTCCTCCACGTCGGCGGCTTCCGCCATCCACGCAGGCGTCACGCCCCACTCGAGGGCCATGTGCTGGAGCGCGTAGTCATGATGCGAGAGGCCGATGATCGGCCGCCGTGGCCGAAGCCGCGCGACGACCGACGCGGTCCGCCCCGAGTACGTCGGCACGAGGATCGCCTTCGCGCCCAACGTCTCGGCCAGATCGCAGGCGGCGTTCGACATCGCGTGGCCGACGGTCGGCTGATCGCCCGGCTGCGGAAACTGATGGCGGTACTCGATGGTGGGCTCGATCACGAGCGAGATCCGGTTCATCGTCCGAACCGCTTCGAGCGGGTACTCGCCGATCGCCGTCTCCTCGGAGAGCATCAGCGCGGAAGAGCCGTCGAGAACGGCGTTCGCAATGTCGCTCGCCTCGGCGCGGGTCGGCTCCGGATGGTGCACCATCGACTCGAGCATTTGCGTTGCGGTGATCACCGGCTTTCCGCGGTCGAGCGCAGCGAGGATGATCCGCTTCTGGAGCAAGGGCACGACCTCGGGGCCCATCTCCACGCCGAGATCGCCGCGCGCAACCATCACCGCGTCGGATTCGTCCAGGATCGGCACGAGTGCCTCGACCGCCTCCGACTTCTCGATCTTCGCGATCACATGGGCCTCCGAGCCGGCCTGCTCGATCAGGGCCTTGAGGTCGCGCACATCCGCGGCCGAACGCACGAACGAGAGCGCGACGAAGTCCACGCCGAGATCCAGAGCGAACTCGAGGTCGTCCGCGTCCTTGCGCGTGAGCGACGGAATCGGCACGGGGACTCCGGGCAGGTTCACGCCCTTGTTCGCGGCCACGAGCCCGCCGACGACGACTGCGCAGCGCGCCCGCCCGGCCTCGACCGCCTCGACACGCAGTCGCACCAGACCGTCGTCGATGAGGACGTCATGCCCCGGCTGGAGCACCTGACCGACGACAGAGGGGCGGACGGGCAGATCGCCGTCGAGCGCGCCGTCACCGGTGACGAAGATCTCGTCGCCTGCGTCGAGCCGCACCGGTGTCGCCAGCTCCCCCACGCGGAGCTTCGGGCCCTGGAGATCGGCGATCAGCGCGATCGGCCTACCGAGCTCCTCCTGCGCGGCCCGGACCATCCGCGCGTACGCGGCGTGCTGCTCCTGGGTTCCATGCGAGAAGTTGAGGCGAGCGCCGTCCATGCCGCCTCTGGCGAGGCCGGTGACGAGCTCTTGCGTCGCGGTTGCAGGCCCAAGGGTCGCCACGATCTTCGTGCGGCGGGGCAGCGCTGAGGCCACGACCCTCAGCGTACCCCCAGAGGCCGTCGCTACTGGAGGTGGAGAGGGATCTCGGACTGGTGAATCCGGGAGCCGTCCTCGGCCGACAGCTCGAAGACCACGAGGCGTCCGTCCTGAGGGTTGTCGACCTCGTACGGAACTCGGAACGAAAACGTCCCGCGGGTGCCGCTGCCGGACGTCGCGGTGACGAAGTTCTTCCGCAGTACCGCACCCGAGGCGTCCTTCAGCTCGTAGTTGAACGTCGCCTCGAAGGTATTCGCGGTTCCCCTCACAACGAAGCCGGACTCGACCGACTCGCCAGGCAGCGGAGACTCGACGAGCACCGCCGGCGTCTCCGCCTCGAACGCCCTGCGCCCCACCGGCCGATCGGCTCCGAAGTCGACGCGCCTCACCGTCGGGAACTGGGTGAGCGTGTAGACGAGCTGCGCGCGGGCAGCGTCATCCGCCGTTTGCTGGGACAGCTGCACCGACGCGACTCCTCCAGCGATCGTCAGCGACTCGAGCTGAGTGCCATCCGGGATCGCGGTCTTGACGGCCGGATCGCCGGCGGCCGGTCCCGCCAAGAGCTCGCGCACCGCGGCAGAGCCGACAGCGGGCCCCGTCACCTCACGCTGAACCGGACTGACCTTGCCCCCGCGCAGGAAGTAGACCTTGACGGCGACCTGCGCCTCCGTCGTCGTCGAGGTGGTCTCCGTCTCGGTGGCGGTCTCCTGTGCCGTCGTCCCACGCGCCGACTCGTTGTCATCGCCGCCGCATCCCCCTAGGACGATGAGGACGACGAGGAGGCTAAGCGCGAAGCGGAAACGCATGCCAACCCGGATATTCGGCATCGGCCCCGAGCTCCTCTTCGATGCGGAGAAGCTGGTTGTACTTGGCGACCCGGTCGCTCCGGCTGGGCGCGCCCGCCTTGATCTGACCCGCGTTCGTCGCCACGGCGAGGTCGGCGATCGTCGTGTCCTCGGTCTCGCCGGAGCGGTGCGAGATCACCGTCGCGTAGCCCGCTGAGCGTGCGAGCGCGATCGTCTCGAGCGTCTCCGTCAACGTCCCGATCTGGTTGATCTTGACCAGGATCGCGTTCGCGACCCCCTCGTCGATGCCGCGCCGAAGCCGCTCGACGTTCGTCACGAAGAGGTCGTCGCCGACGAGCTGCTCGCGCGCGCCCAGCTCCTCTGTGAGTCTTTTCCACGCCGTCCAGTCGTCCTCGGCGGCGCCGTCTTCGATCGAGACGATCGGGTAGCGGTCGACGAGGCCGGCCCAGTACTGCGTCAGGTCCTCGGCGCTCGCCTCGCGGCCCTCGAACCTGTAGACACCGTCCTCGTACAGCTCGGACATGGCCGGATCGAGTGCGATCCCGACCCGCTC
>DATGDB010000028.1:0-12275 GCA_035311205.1 Gaiellaceae bacterium
CCGGGATGCCGCGTTCGCGGGCCGCAGCCAGCAGCGGAGCCTCGGCCGGCACCCCCGGGCTCTTGACGAGGAGGCCGACTCCCTTGACGAGCCCGACATCCTCGTCGTTCTCGAGCTCCCGGTCGGCCCGCACGACCTCCACCCCGCGCCGCTCCAGCGCCGCGGCCGCCGCAAGCCCCGAGCGCGCGAGCCCGAGCACCAGCACGCGGTCCGGCAGCTCGTTCAGCGGAACCCGCGGAAGTAGCGGTAGTACAGCGCGAAGGCGGCCGCGCAGAGCAGGCCTGTGACGATCCAGAAGCGGACCATGATCTTCGTTTCGGACCAGGCTTTCATCTCGAAGTGGTGGTGGATCGGCGTCATCAGGAAGATCCGCCTGCCCCAGTACCGAAACGAGATGACCTGGAGGATCACCGAGAGCGCCTCGATCACGAAGATCCCGCCGATCAGGAGCAGCAGTAGCTCGCTCTGGCTCATGATCGCGAACCCGCCGAGGGCACCCCCGATCGCCATCGACCCCGTGTCGCCCATGAACATCTCGGCCGGGAAGGCGTTGTACCAGAGGAACCCGATCGCGCCTCCGATGAGCGCGGCGCCCAGGATCGCCTGGTCGAGGGCCGCCAGGTCCTGCTCGGTCGCGAGCTGGCTGGAGCGGATGTACGTGAAGACATTCATCGCCGTGAACGTCAGCAGCGCGATGATCCCCACGCCGACCGCGAGGCCGTCGATGCCGTCCGTAAGGTTCGCTCCGTTCGCAGCACCGGCTAAGACCACGAAGAGGAGCAAGTAGAAGGCGAAGGCCAGCTCAATGTGCCAGTCGAGAACCGGCACGTAGACGGCCGTGTCGAAGTTCAGATCGTGGACGACGAGGCCGACTCCCAGCGTGATCCCGGCGAGCAGCAGCAGCTTGTAGCGCCCGGCGAGGCCCAGAGAGCGGCGGTGGTGGACCTTGATGTAGTCGTCGACGAAGCCGATGGCCGCGCACGCCATCGTCACGGCGTAGACCGTCAGCCCTTCCGCCGTCCAGTGACTCAGGGCCAGGAACGGAACGGTCATGGCGACAACGATCATCAGGCCGCCCGCAGTCGGAGTCCCCTGCTTGACGGCGTGGCCCGCCGGCCCCTCCTCCCGGATCATCTGGCCGAACTCGTGCCGGCGGAGGAACTCGATGAACTTCGGCCCAGCGAGAATCGAGATGATCATGGCGAGCAGGCCCGCCGCGAGGACTCGTTCCATTAGGTGTCTAGGTTCTGCGCGACCCGCTCGAGGCCTACGGCACGCGAGCCCTTGACGAGCACGATGTCCCCCGGCTCGAGCAGCTCGCCGAGCAGCGTCGTAGCCGCCTCGGCGTCGGCGACCCAGTGGGTCGGCCGGTAGTCGCGGGCGAGCTCTCCGACGCCGACGACCGCGTCCAGGCCGGCCGTGAGCCCTCCGATCTCACGGTGATACCTGGGCCCTTCAGGGCCGAGCTCGGCCATGCCGCCCAGGACGGCGATGCGGCGGCCGCCGTTTCTCCGCGCGGCGAGGTCGCCGAGTGCTGCCGCCATCGACGTGGGGTTTGCGTTCCAGCAGTCGTTGATCAGCAGGCCTCCGCCGGGCAGGGGAAGCTCCTCGCCGCGCAAGCTCGAGAGTCGGATCCGGCCGGCTCCCTCATGGACGCGGCCCAGCGGGAGCCCGAGGGCCGCATAGGCCGCAAGGGCCGTCACGGTGTTCTCCGCCTGATGGCGCGCGGCGAACGGCAGCTCGAGCTCGACGTGCTCGCCGCCAACGTCCGCTTCCAGCCGGCCGTCTTCGAAGGACACCAGGCGCACCTCCTCGCCGACGCGCAGGATCTCGAGGTCTGCGCGCAGATACGGCTCGAGCTCGGACACGCCGGCCGGCACCACCGCCTTCGACCCTCGCGGGAGCGCCTCGAGTAGCTCCGCCTTCGCGCGCGCGACGCCCGCCACCGACTCGACGAACTCGAGATGGACCGGGCCAATCGCAGTGATCACACCGACGGTCGGGCGGGCGATCGCGCACAGCTCGGCGATCTGACCGAAGCCTCGCATCGCGAGCTCGGCAATGACGAGTTCCGTGTCCTGCTCGATCCGGCACAACGTGAGCGGTACACCGAGCTCGGCGTTGTAGCTCGCATGGGCGGCGATGGTCCGGCGCTGCGGGCCGGCGAGGGCGGCGAGGATGTCCTTCGTCGACGTCTTACCCGTCGAGCCGGTGATGCCGACGACCTCCGCCGTGCTGAGGTCGCGGACGGCGCGGCCGAGCGCGGCCATGGCGGCGAAGTCGTCGTCTGGAACGAGCGTGGCGGCTGCCCCGGCAGCCAGGGCTTGGTCGAGGAAGTCCACTCCGCCGCGGATCGCGACGAACAGGTCTCCGGGCGCGACCCGACGCGAGTCGATCTTGACGCCCGTGATCTCGTCGGCCCGGGCCTCGACGAGACCCAGCGGCCTGACCTGCTCGATCGGCAATGGGATCACGCGGTCGCCCTCAGCCGCCGCAGCGCCTCGCGCGCGACTTCACGGTCGTCAAAGGGGAGCTTCCGGTCGCCGACGTCCTGGTACTGCTCCGCACCTCGCCCGGCAATGACGACGACGTCGCCCGCGTCTGCCTCGCCTACCGCCTTGGCGATCGCTGCGCGCCGGTCGGGCTCGACCTCAGCCGAGCCGACCACCCCCTTCAGGATCTCGTCGATGATCGCGAGGGGATCTTCCGTGCGCGGGTTGTCCGAGGTGACGATCGCCACGTCGGCGAGCTCGCTGGCCGCCCGCCCCATCATCGGACGCTTGCCGCGGTCACGATCGCCGCCGGCGCCGAACACGCAGATCAGCCTCCCGCCGGTGAGCTGTCGCGCGGTTCGCAGAACGGCTTCCAGCGCGCCGGGCTTGTGGGAGTAGTCGACGACTACGGTGAACGGCTGGCCTTCGTCGATGGCCTCGAAGCGGCCCGGGACGCCGCTCAGGGCCGAAACGCCCTCGACGACTGCCTCGTCAGGCACGCCCAACAGCCGTGAGACGGCCGCCGCGGCGAGCACGTTCTCGACGTTGAAGCTTCCGACAAGGCGCGAGCGCTCGAGCGCCGGATGCGTCTTCAGCTCAGCGTCGGGCGTGACCCCGTAGGTGAGGAGCGGCGCACGGTCGAGGCGCAGAAGCTCCTCGGCTAGCCGACGCCCCCACTCGTCGCCGACGTTGACGGCAGCGGCAGGCGCAGGCTCGTGGTCGGTGAACAGCCGTCGTTTGGCCTCGAAATAGCGCTCCATCGACTCGTGGAAGTCGAGGTGATCCTGCGAGAGGTTCGTGAACGCGAGCGCCTTGAAGCGAACGCGCTCGAGGCGCCCCAGCTCCGACCCGTGCGAGGTCGCTTCCATCGAGCAGCTTCTGTCCCCGGCGTCCAGCATCGCTCGAAAGGTTCGCTGGAGGTCGATCGCCTCCGGAGTCGTCCGCACCGCCGGCCGAGCTTCGCCGCCGACACGCGACTCGATCGTCCCGATGAGGCCGGGGCTCATGCCCGCCGCCTGGAAGACGGAGTAGAGCAGGAACGTGGTCGTCGTCTTGCCGTTGGTTCCGGTGACCCCGGCGAGGAGCAGCTCCTCCGTCGGGCGCTCGAAGAACTCGTCGGCCGCGACGGCCATCGCGGCCCGGCTCGATTCCACGACTAGCTGCGGTACCCGTAACTCGAGCGGACGCTCGACCACGAGTGCCGTGGCGCCGCGCTCGACCGCGTCGGCCGCGAAGTCGTGCCCGTCGGCCCGCGCCCCCGGAACGCAGAGGAAGAGCGCTCCGGGCTCCACCGACCGCGTGTCGTAGGCGAGGTCAGTGATGTCGGTGGGAGCGCCTCCGCGGACCTCCAGGGGGCCGAGCGCGGTGATGAGCCGCTCGAGATCCATGGGTCGCCCGAGATTACCGAGGGAGGGCGTCCGGAGGGATCTCCAGGTATTGCAGGGCGAACTTCGCGATCTCCTGGAAGGCCGGCGCTGCGACGACTCCGCCCCAGATCGCGCCGTGCGGCTCGTCGACGGTGACGAGGATCACGAGGCGCGGATTGCTGGCTGGAACGACCCCGACGAACGAGGCCACGTAGCGGCTGGTCGAGTAACCGCCGCGTGGGTCAGGCTTCGCGGCGGTTCCCGTCTTGCCTGCGACCTGGTAGCCGTCGACCTCGGCCTCGATCCCCGTGCCCTCGATGACGACATCCCGAAGCATCGACATCAGCTGGTCCGCGACGTGCCGCGAGATGATCCGGTGGCGGTGCGGCCCCTTCCCCAGCGGGCCGCCCATCACGAGCCGTGGACGAACCCAGACGCCCCTGTTCGCCACAGCTGCATAGGCCGCCGCCATCTGCACCGGGGTGATGGCGATCCCGTGCCCGATCGGCAGCGTTCCGATCGTCGATCCCGACCAGTAGCTCGGAAGGATTCCCGACGTCTCTCCGGGGAAATCGATCCCGGTCTTGCGGCCGAAGCCGAAGCGGGAGATCCAGGACTCGAGCCGCTCGCGGCCTAGCAGCTCGGCAAGCGTGACGGTCCCCACGTTGGACGAGTTGGAGAGGATCTCCGCAACGGTCATCCGCTGCGTGTCGGTCCTGTGGGCCTCGTGGATCACGCGGTCTGCGACCTGGATGCTCGGAGGGAGCGTGAACTGGCTGGAGGGGGTGACGAGACCCTGAGACAGCGCCCCCGCGACGGTCACCACCTTGAACGTCGAGCCCGGCTCGTAGGTGTCGGTGACTGCCCGGTTCCGCTGGGTGTCGCGGTCGGTCTGCGAAGACCGGTTCGCGTCGAAACCGGGTTCCACCGCCATGGCGAGCACCTGGCCGTTCCGCGGATTCATCACGACCGCAGTCGCGGCCTTGGCACCCCAGCGCCGAATCGCCTTCCCGAGTACGGACTGCGCGTTCGCCTGCAGCGTGTTGTCGATCGTGAGCCGGATGTCCCTGCCCTCGACGGGCGCCTCGGAACGGATGACGTCAAGGGTCCGACCGAACGGGTCGCGAACAACCGTCTGCCGCCCATTGCGGCCGGCGAGCGTCCGGTCGCGGGCGAGCTCGATCCCCGTGAGCCCGTGGTTGTCGATTCCCGCGAAGCCCAGGACGTGCGCCGCGACCGAACCTTGCGGATACGCGCGCCGCTCCTCGGGATAGAACCCGAGCCCGGTCAGGTTCTGCGTTTGGAGCGCCGCCGCCCGCTTCGGGTCGGCCTTGCGCGCGATGTAGACGAAGCCGCGGGAACGGTCTGCGAGCTTGCCGTAGAGGCGATCGGGATCCAGGTGCAGGGCCCTCGCGGCGGCGATCGCCGTCGCCCGTGGGTTGGTGACATGGCGCGGGTTCGCGTAGACGGTGATCGCCTGCCGCCCGATCGCGAGATCGACACCGTTGCGGTCGAGAATCGAACCGCGCGCTGCCGGCACGTCCATCGTGACGCGATGCTGGCCCTCCGCGAGCCGGTCGAGCGGCTGCGCCTGCACGGCCTGGAGCCACACCGCGCGGCCGAACGTTCCGAGGAACGCGAGAGTGAAGAAGACGAGGAGGAGGCGGATGCGGCGGTTCGCGAGCCGCGTCACCGCTTGCTGAGGTCGAGGAACTTCGTCGTCGACGGATCTGCGGGCTGCAGGCCGAGCTCTCGCCTCGCCCGGCTGCTGGTGCGAGCAGAGGCTGAGCGCGCCGCGAGCATGGACGCGAGCTCGGCATTGTCGGCCCGAAGCTGCGCCTGCTCGCGTCCGAGCTGATCGGACTGCATATTGAGCCGGAGGAGGGCGACGTTCAGCGCGACGACTCCGGCGAGGAGAACCGCCATGATCGCGATCCAGACGGCGCCGCCCGCGACCCGGCGCTGCGCGACCGCCTTTTGGGAGCGTGGTCTGGGCCGGGATCGCGGCCTCGCTCGCTGTGCTCTAGCTGCGGCGGCGACGGCCATCAGTGCGTCCTCCGGTGATGTTGCCGCGTCTCTCGCGCGCGAAAAGCCCGGCAGGCTGCGGACTCAGGGCGCGTCCATATCGAAGAGATATGCGCGCGACCTGAGGCTCCAGACTGGCGGAGGTTTGCAGCCGCGAGAGGCACGGATGACATTGCCGGAGGACGCACTAGGTCTTCTGGGCTGCCCTCAGCCTGGCCGAGCCCGCGCGCGGGTTGATTGCAATCTCATGAGCCGTCGGCCGGATGGCCTTCTTCGTCAGGACGCGCAGCGACGGCTCGCGGCCGCAGACGCAGATCGGGAACTCCGGCGGGCACGTGCAGCCATGCTCCTCCCGCCGGAAGAAGCGCTTGACGATCCGGTCCTCGAGCGAGTGGAAGCCGATGACGGCGATCCGCCCTCGGGGACGGAGCGTCTCGAGCGCCGCCGGGAGGGCGGCCTCGAGCGCCTCCAGCTCGTCGTTGACGGCGATCCTCAGCGCCTGGAAGACGCGCCGCGCAGGATGACCCTCGCCGAAGCGGGCCGGGGTCGGAATCGCAGCCTTGATCGTCTCCACGAGCTCACCCGTGCGCTCGAAGGGGTGCTCGCGCCTGCGGCGCACGATCGCCCTCGCGATCTGGCGTGCGTACCGCTCCTCGCCGTAGCCGCGAAAGATGTCGGTCAACTCGCGCTCGCTCGCCTCGTTGACGAGATCGCGCGCCGAGTGCTCGTCGGACGGGTCCATGCGCATGTCGAGCGGCGCGTCGGACGCGTAAGAGAATCCGCGCTCGGGCCGGTCGATCTGCATGCTCGAAACGCCGAGATCGAAGAGGATCGCGTCGGCGCGCACGCCGTTGTCGGCGAGGCGCTCGAAAACGTCGGCGAAATCGCCGCGAAGGAACCTCGTCGGGACGCCCGCCCGTCGCCTGAACGACTCGAAATATGGCCTGACGCTCGGATCCCGATCGACGCCGATGAACTTGCCCTCGCCCTTCAGGTCCTGGGCGAGGAGTGCCGCGTGCCCTCCGCCTCCGAACGTTGCGTCGATGACGGTCTCCCCTGGTTGCACGTCGAGTAGCCGGCGCACTTCCTCGGCGAGGACGGGGACGTGGTCAGTCGCGCTGGGTTGCAAGGCGCTCGGCAACATGCTCCGCACTCCCTTCCACCTCGTTGAGCTCCCGCCGCCAGCTCTCGCGATCCCAGATCTCGAGGTGGTCGTGCACGCCGGCGACGACGACGTCCCGCGCGAGCCCGGCGTAGCTGAGCAGCGGCGCGGGGATCATGATCCTCCCCTGCTTGTCGACTTCGGCCTCAGCCGCGCCCGAGAAGAAGTGGCGTTGGAGCTTGCGTCCTTCGCGGCTGAGCGGGTCGAGCTCGCCGACGCGGGATTGGAACCGTTCCATCCAGTCGGCCCTCGGATAGGCGTAGAGACAGCCGTCCATACCTCGCGTGACGACGACGCCTTCAGCCAGCCGCTCACGGAACCTGGCCGGGAGCGTGAGCCGGTTCTTGTCGTCGAGCGTGTGTTCGAATTCGCCGAGCAGCATGGACGGGTCATCGGGCTTCCCCCACTTCGTCCCACTGTAAACCACGATTCCCCACTCTGCAAGAGAAATACGATCATGAAGTGCAGTTTTCGGTGGCCGTGGACGGGGGCTCGCTCGTGGGGTGGGAGGTTGGCGACGGAACCCCTGCGCTGATCCTCCACGGCGGCCCGACATCCGACAACACGGAAGCACTCCCGGACCTCCTGCCGTCGACGCTGCGGACGATCCGCTACCAGCAACGTGGGATCGAGCCGAGCACGCCGGCTGAGCCGTACGACATCGAGACACATGTTGCGGACGCGGTTCGGGTTCTCGACGATCGCGGCGTCGATCGTGCGTGGTTGATCGGCCACTCCTGGGGCGGGCATCTGGCCTTCCACGTTGCGATCGCACATCCCAGCCGTGTCCTCGGGGTGATCGGAATCGACCCGCTCGGAGCGGTGCCCGACGGCGGTTGGGGCGAGCTCGATTCGGAGATCTTCGAGCGGCTCCAGCGCGACTCGCCAGATGCCGCCGCACGGGCGAAGGAGCTGGATGAGCGTGCCATGGCCGGCGAGGGCACCGACGAGGAGGTTCTCGAGTCGTTCGAGCTCGTCTGGCCCTACTACTTCGCCGATCCGGCGTCGGCTCCGCCCGTCCCGGAGACCCGGATCAGCGTTCCGCTCTACGCGGGCGTCGTCACGTCGGTCCACGAGCACTTCGAGCGCGGAACCCTGACTGCCGGACTGCCGTCCTTCGAGGGACCGCTCGGGATCATCCACGGCGAGTCGGATCCGCTTCCCGTGGCGGCGAGCCGCGCGACCGCGGATCTCGTTCCGCACGCAACGCTCGATGTGATCGAGGACGCCGGTCACCTTCCGTGGCTCGAGCAGCCCGAGGCGTTCCGGGCCGCGTTCGACCGGATTCTCAGCTCAGCCTGAACCGGCCGTCGAACGCGCCGCGGACGGTCAAGGCGTAGGCGGCGCAGCGCGCGGCGAAGGCGAGCGCTTCGTCGGGCGCTCTGCCCTCGCCGAGGGCAAGTGCGAGCGCCGCCGCGAAGCTGTCGCCCGCGCCGTAGGCGTCGACCGGCGCACCGGGAAGCGGCGCGGCCCCCCACCGCCCCTTGTGGTCGCCGGCCACGAAGTGACCTCCTCCCCGGCCTTCGGTCGTGACGACCATGCGTGGCGGCGGATCGAGGTCACCGGGCTGGTAGCGCTCCGCTGCGTCGCTTCCACTCTGGATCAGCACGTCGAGCTCGACCGCTGCTTCCTTGAGCGTCGGGAGCTCCCTCGCGGAGGCAACCAGCACGCGCGCGCGCCGGGCTTGCCGCAGGGCAGCCGGATCGCCGCCGGTGAAGTAGACGCCTCCGGTGTCGTCGAGCTCGGCCCAGGGGAGCGGATCGTCGCCGTGAGGTGCCAGCTTCCGCCCGATCACGCTGATCGTCCGCTCGCCGTCATCGTCCAGGAATGTGAACCCACGGCGCTGCGGTTCGTCGCGGTAGACGCATTCGAGCCGCATCTGCGCCTCGCGCAGCTTTGCTTCCGCGCGGTGGCCGAGCTCGTCGTCGCCGAAGGCGGTGAAGAACATGGCCTCGTCCGTCAGCTCGGAGATCCGCACCGCGGCGACTGCCCCGCCCCCGGCCGGCTCCGTCCAGCTCTCGCGGACATGGATGATCTCCCCCGGGTGCGGCACGTGCTCGACTCGCGCGAACTCCACGACCTCGAGGTGGCCCACGACCGCGGTCTTCATCTCACACCCTCCGCCACGCGCACGTTGAAGAGAATGATGGAAGCCGTGAGCATTCCGCCGTTCGAACGGTTCTACGAGGAGCACCGCACCGCCGTTTTCGGCCACCTCGTCCGCCTCCTCGGGCGACAGCGCGCCGAGGATGCGTTCCAGGAGACGTTTCTGCGGGCTCTGCGCGGCTACCCCGCCCTCCGGCATGGCCGGCACCTGAAAGCGTGGGTGTTCACGATCGCGACCCGCGTCGCCGTCGACGAGAGCCGGCGGGACCACCCCCAAACGACGATCACGGAGGAGCAGACCGGTGAGCCCGAGCGGCCGGCCTACGCGCAGCTCGAGCACCTCGCCGACGAGCTTCCCGACAAGGAGCGCACGGCCGTCGTGCTCCGCTACGGCTACGACCTTCCCTACGACCAGATCGCCGACGCGCTCGATTCCAGCGAGGACGCCGCCCGCCAGGCGGCCTCCTCGGGAGTTCGCCGGCTCCGAAGGAGGCTGACATGACCGCCGTCCCCGAGGCGCTCGACCAGCGGTTCCGCGACGCTGCCGTCGCGGCCGGACTGCTCGACGTCTCCTACGACATTGCCGACACCCCGGTCGGGCCGCTGCTCGTTGCCGTCAGCGAGCTCGGTCTCTGCCGCATTTCGTACGATCCCGAGCCCGACCGCCAGGTCGAGGAGCTCGCCCGCACGTTCGGCTCACGGATCCTGCGTGCACCGCGTCCGCTCGACCCGGTCAAGCGGGAGCTGGACGAGTACTTCGAGGGCCGGCGCCATGAGTTCGACCTGCCGGTCGACCTCCGCGGGCGCTCGGACTTCTCGCGTCTCGTGCTCGAACAGCTTGCGCGGGTCCCCTACGGCGAGGTGACGACGTACGGATCGCTCGCCGCCCGAAGCGGCCGGCCCAAGGCTGCCCGCGCGGTCGGGACGGTCATGAACCGCAACCCGATCCCGATCGTCCTCCCCTGCCACCGCGTCGTCGGATCGACGGGAAGCCTCGTCGGCTACGGCGGCGGTCTCGAGCGAAAGCGCCTCCTGCTCGACCTCGAGCACGCGCCGGTTTGATTGTCGGGAGGTTTGGCGGAATGCCGCTCGTCGTAGGAGTGCGATGGTCGTTCCGAGGCAAGGACGCAGGGAGCGCCCGTATCAGTCCGATACGGGCACGACTGAGGACGCCGCGTCGGGGCGAGCAGCGTGCTCCCGCGGCACAGACTGTATTTCGCCAAACCCTCCTTTGTCCGTGAGCGAGTAGCCCACCCCCCACAGATTGCGGACGAAGTCACCGCCCGCCACAGCGAGCTTCCGCCGCAGCCTCGAAGCGTGTGAGTCCAGCGTGCGGGTGCGACCGAGCGAGCGGAAGCCCCAGACCTCACGAAGCAGCTGCTCCTTCGTGAAGACCCGCCTCGGCTCCTCGGCGAGCTTGACCAGCAGCTCGTACTCCTTGGCGGCCAGCGCAACCGCGCCGCCGGCAACCGTCACCCGCCGTGCGGCGCGGTCGATCACGAGCGTCCCGACCTCGATGCGGTCGGTCTCGCGCGGCGAGGCCCGGCGCAGCACCGCGCGGATCCGAGCGAGCAGCTCCTCGTAGTGGAAGGGTCGCCCGAGATAGTCGTCGCAGCCTCCGTCGAATGCCCGAACGCGATCGATGGCGTCTGAGTCGGCACGCCCGAGCACGATGACCGGTACGTCGACGGCGCACCGGCACAGCTCGGCGGCCAGAGAGTCGGAGACGAGCACGAGATCCGGGCGCGCAATATCGAGCAGCGCCAGCGCATCTCCGTCCAGGGCTTCGAGAACCTCGAAGCCGTCCTGCTTCAAGTGGCGCTCCAGAAAGCCCCGAGTAGCGGCCTCCGGCTCGGCGAGTAGCAGGGCATTGGACATGCCGGCGAAGCTACCAACGCCCTCAGCGTCGAACCAGATGTCCTTTCTCGCAACTTCGTGCCGAAGGATCGACAGGCGTTTGAACGGGACAAGACCGCCGCGGAACGGGCTTTGCCCGTTCCGCCGCTACCGCGTCTAGAGAAGGAATCTCAACGCGGTCTTGGTCGCGCACCGCCCCGGAGCGCCGCCATTCGCTGAAAGTCGGAGACTTTCAGCGATTCACAAACGTCCGCTGCGGATGACGCCCCAGAGGAGCCAGAGCCCGAGCAGACCCGAAACCGTGAATCCGATCACGGAGAGAACGTGGAGCCCTAGGAGCTGCGGTCCATTCTCGGCGAAGATCCCGATCAGGCTCGAGCCGATCAGACCCGAGGCGACGACGAGCGCGATGACGAGCCGGTTGAAGACGACATCGAGCTTGACCATGAACTCGTCGAGGCCCTTGTGGACGAACCCGACCTCGATCCGTCCGTCACGGAACTCCTCGAGGATGTCATGCACCTGGTACGGCAGGTCGCCGGCGATCCGCGCGAGGTTGATCGACTCCCGACGGGCCCGTGCGGCAAGGCGTGCCGGCGTGTAGCGCCCGAGTAGCAGGCTGCGCGCATACGGCTTGGCAACCTCGAACACGTTGAAGTCCGGCGAGAGCTCGGTGGTGACCGACCCGAGCGTCCCGATCGCCTTGTCGAGCAGCACGAACCGCGTCGGAAGACGCAGGTTCATCCGGTAGATCATCGCGAAGACCTCTCGGATCACCTGCTGCGGGTCGATCTCCGCCAGCGTGGCTCCGTAGTAGCGGTAAAAGAGCTCGCGCAGCTCGGCGGTGAACTCCTCCTCGCGATCCCTCGGATAGCGGACGCCGAGCTCAGCGAGGCGCTTCGGCAGCGCCTCGATGTTCTCGTTGGCGACGTCGATGAAGAGGCCGGTGGCCTTGGAGACATCCTCGTCCGTCAGGCGGCCCGCGAGCCCGAAGTCGACCAGGCCGATCCGATCCGGTTCGAACACGAGGACGTTGGCCGGGTGCGGGTCGCCGTGGAAGAAGCCGTGGCGAAAGATCATCGTCATCCAGGCCTCGGTGAGCACCTCCGCCAGCCGGTAGCGCTGCTCGGGCGTCCAGCCGAGCACGTCGATGTCGGCGAGCTGCGTGCCTTCCATGTACTCGAGCGTCAGCACGCGCGAGCGGGTGTAGGTCCAGTAGACGCGCGGGATGCGGACATGAGGATGGCCGGCGAAGTTCTTCCGGAC
>DATGDB010000029.1:0-6425 GCA_035311205.1 Gaiellaceae bacterium
CGTCGGGAGGATCTCGGCCACCCAGGTGCGCCCCGTCGCTTCGAAGACCGGGGTAAGGCGGTTCGATGCCGTCTCGTCGGGGCCCATGATCCGGAAGCTCTCTGGGTTGCGCCGCATGACGTCGCGGAGGAAGGCGCCCAGGATGCGCGTCGCCTCGCTCGTGCTCCGTCCCGGCTCGTCGATCTTCACGGCATAGTCGCGGAAGTCAGGCAGCACGAGGTCGCGGAGAAGCAAGCCGCCGTTGGCGTGCGGATTCGCGCTCATCCGGCGCTCGCCCGCCGGGACTAGCGCGGCGAGGTCGGGGACGAGCGCACCGCGTGCGTCGAACAGCTCGTCGGGCCGATAACTCCGCAGCCAGTCCTCGAGGACGCGGAGGTGTGCAGGATCGTCCCGAACGTCGGTCATCGGCACCTGGTGCGAGCGCCAGCTGTTCTCGACCGGTACACCGTCGAGCTCGCGTGGCCCCGTCCAGCCCTTGGGCGTGCGCAGGACGAGCATCGGCCAGCGTGGGCGTTCGGTGTCCCCATCCTCCCGAGCCCGGCGCTGGATCGCGGCGATCTCGTCGAGCACCTCGTCGAGCGCGGCCGCGAAGCGCTGGTGGACGTGTTCCGCGGGCGCGCCGTCGAAGCCGCCCGTGACGAGCAGCGGCCGGTAGCCGTAGCCCTCGAAGAGCGAGACGAGCTCGTCCTCGGGAATCCGGGCGAGCACCGTCGGGTTCGCGATCTTGTAGCCGTTCAGGTGCAGGATCGGGAGAACGGCGCCGTCGCTCTTCGGGTTCAGGAACTTGTTCGAGTGCCAGCTTGTCGCCAGCGGCCCGGTCTCCGCCTCGCCGTCGCCGACCACGCAGGCCACGAGCAGGTCGGGGTTGTCGAACGCCGCGCCGTAGGCGTGCGCCAGCGCGTAGCCAAGCTCGCCGCCCTCATGGATCGAGCCGGGCGTCTCCGGCGCGACGTGGCTGGGAATGCCGCCCGGGAAGGAGAACTGCCGGAAGAGCTCACGCAGGCCGTCCTCGTCGACACCGACGTGCGGGTAGACCTCCGAGTACGTTCCCTCGAGGTACGCGTTGGCGACGAGTCCGGGCCCGCCGTGCCCAGGCCCGGTGACGTAGATCGCGCTCAGGTCGCGCAGGCGAATCGCGCGGTTCAGGTGCGCGTAGACGAGATTCAGTCCGGGCGTGGTGCCGAAGTGCCCGAGCAACCGCGGCTTGACGTGCTCGGGCCGGAGCGGATCCCGGAGCAGGGGATTGTCGAGCAGGTAGATCTGGCCGACGGAGAGGTAGTTCGCCGCGCGCCAGTATGCGTCGAGCAGGCCGAGCTCCTCGGGCGTAAGCGTCCCGGCAGAGGTCGTTTCCGTCATGCCGGCGTCCCTTCGCGCACCTCGCTCTGCACATGCACGGGCACCAGCATGACGGGAACGTGCGAGCGTTCGAGCGTCGCTCGAATCACAGGGGCCCGGCCAGGTGCGAGCGCCTGTGCCCATCCGAGCGCGATCAGGTCGCAGTGGGCTTCCTCTGCCACCTGCGGAATGAGCTCGTCACTCCGTCCGACTCGCTGCTCCAGGCTGACGGCTCCGATGCCCCACGGGCAGTAGCGGGCGAGGAACTCTCGCGCCCAGGCCTCGTGCTCGTGCTGGGGCTGGTCTGTGAAAGCGGGGATGTCTTTCTCCTCGTGGACGTGGAGCGCGATCACGTCGAGCTGGGCTCCGTGGGCCACCTCGAAGAGCGAGCGTGGCGCGAGCGACGTCGACGTTGTTCCCTCGAGCGGCACGAGTATTCGGTGAAACTCCGGTGCGACATGGGCGTCGGGCGGAACCACGACCACCGGCTTCAGCAGCGAGGTGGCGACCGCCAAGGCGGTCGAGCCGAGCGGCCTGCGGCCGGAAGGCGTCCCCCGGGCGCCGATCACGACTGCGGTGACGTCCTCGTCCCGACCTTCTTCGATTAGGCGCTCCACTACGGGGCCGCTGACGACGCTCAGTGGGACTCCCGCCGCCTGGGCGACGTTCCTCGGCGTACGATCGTCACCTGCGGTCACGTGCACGGCGCGCGCCCGCGCGCCGAGCAGGTGCGCAAGGCCGCGCGCACTCACCAGAACGGGATTCCCGGCGAGGCTCGAGTCGAGGGCTGCAAGCACGGTTTTCATCTCTTCACCACCTCCCAGTGGCTGTTCATGTCGTGGCGGGCGATCGCGTAGCGCTCCGAGTCGAGGCTCACACGGTCGCGATCGATGCGGATCCGCAGCGGCTCGCCTCGGAAGCGAAGCGAGAGCTCGAGCGCGTGCCACTCCGGCGGCAGACGAGGATCGACGATAAGGCGGTCGCCGCTCGGCTTGACACCGGCGAAGCCAAAGACCAGCGCCTGCCAGAGCCCCCCCATCGTCGCGACGTGGAGACCGCCGCCGGTGCTGCCGGTGAGGTCGTCGAGGTCGAGTCGGGCGGCGATCTCGAGGGCCTCGAGGGCGTCGCGATAGCGGCCGGCGCGGGCGAGCAGCCCAGCGTGGATCGCGGGCGAGAGCGAGCTCCCGTGGGCGGTGCGCGGCTCGTAGAAGTCGAGGTTCGGAAGCATCGATCCGGATGCGACCTCGTCAGGAATCAGGTGGTGGAGCATCAGCACGTCCGCTTGCTTGAGAACCTGCGCGCCCGCGGTGCGCCCGGCTCCCAAGAGGAGATCGGCGGCGATCGGACGTCGGGGCGCGACTTCGGCGATGACGACCGGCTCGAGGTCGAAGAACCCAGCGAACTGCTCATAGATGCCGCTGGCCGCGTCGTAGCCGTCGACCAAAGCGTCGGCAAGCGCGAGCCAGGTCAAGCGCTCGCGTTCGTCCACGCCCCCCAACGCCGCCGCCTGCTTGAGGTTCCAGCGGGCGATCACGTTCGTGAAAGCGTTGTCGTCGACAGGCTCGTGGTATTCGTCGGGGCCGATCACTCCATAGATGTGGGCACGACCGTGGCCGTCGTAGCGGGCGCGGGAGACCCAGTAGCGGGCGGTATCGACGAAGAGCGGCCGCCCGGGACCCTCGGCGAAGGCAGTGTCGCCCGTCCAGTCGACGTAACAGGACGCCGCCCATGCGACGTCGGCGACGATGTGCTCCTCGAGCTCTCCGGTCCGAATGCGAACGAGCTCGCCGCTCGCGAGCCGGGCCGAAGCGGGGGTGACGTCGATACCGTTGCCGGCGGACTCCCAGGCGAACCGCGCTCCGAACCGCCCGCGCCGACGCGCCGCCTCACGCGCCGCGGGCAACCTGCGGATCCGGTACTCGAGCATCGCGCGCGCCGCTGACGGGTGGGTTGCGGCAAGGAACGGGAGCACGAAGACGTCGCTGTCCCAGAAGACGTGCCCCCGGTACGCCGGCCCCGTCAGCCCACGCGCTCCGACGGCGGCCTCCTCACCGTCGGCGGCCGACCCGATCAAGTGGAAGAGCGCGAAGCGGATCGCGCGCTGGAGCTTCGAATCCCCCTCGACGACGACGTCAGACTCTTGCCAGCGCCTCGCCCACGCCTCACGGTGCTCGGCCATGAGCCGCTCGAACCCCGCCTCCTCAGCGTGCGCGAGCGCGAGGTGCGCGACGCTTTCGGTCGGATCGTAGGCGCCCAGCCGCTCAAAAGAGCGTCCACGCCGGCGGTCGCGTAACGCTGCCGCGACGGGCCCCGCTCCCTGACGGCGTCCACCACGGGGCAGTCGCTCGGGCGCCCCGGCTGCCCGCAGCACGACCGTCCCCGGACGGGCGAGCGAGGAGAAGCGCAACGCCGTCAGCGAACCCTGCTCATGCAGCAGGCCCGTGCGGAGATCGAGCGTGCGAGTGACATTCGGTCGGCGGCGGGGTTGGCGACCGACGCGGATCCAGTCCAGGCACGGCGCGAGCTCCGCTGCCGCGCCTTCGCCTTCGTAGACTCCCGCGTAGACGACCCCCGGTGTCTTCGCCCCGTTCGTAAAGATCGGCGCGCCGCGGGTGCCCAGACGGCCGTCCGCCACCGCCAGCAGTGACTCGTGCACGCGTTCGAGCGTCGGATCGAAGCTCTCGATCTGGAGCGTCCACGCCGGGTCGCGGTCGACGTCGGGGACGTCCCCCCGACGGCGACGCTCGAGCTGGTCGTGCAGGATCCGCACAAACACCGGCGGCCCTCCCGGCAGGTGGAGGACCTCCGGGGGCGTTCCCGTCGGCTCGGCGCCGACGGACACCGCCGCTGCACGTTCTCCTTCGGGAACGAGCAGATACGAGTCGCTGCCGATCATGCCGCCGAGCGGCCCGAATTCGTCGCCGGCAACAAGCACGAGCGACGCTCCGGTTCCGCGACCCGATAGCTCGGCGAAGGCCCATGCTGCTGAGTCCGACTTGTCGGTGAGACCGATCTCGACATGCTTCGCGTCGCTCGTAACGCGTGGGTCGGGAAGACCGGCGGTGCGAGCCTCGCCGATCGCGATCTCGACTGCGTCGCGGAGCCCCGCGAGTCCGGCGGCGCGCAGACGGCTCTCGACTGCCTCGAGCAGCTCGGTGATCCTCGCCTTCGGCGGGTCCGACCACTCGGGCTCCGGAATCAGATCGATCTTTCGCCGGTTGAGCCGCTGAGAAACGATCTCCGCCGCGACGCCGCGCCGCGCGAGCTCGGAGACGGTCGCGGCCGCCGCCGCGTCGAGTGCAGCGTTCTCCTTAGGGGTCGCCTCGCGTCGGAGGACGAGCCTGAGGCCGTCCTCGTCGGCCTCGAACACCTCTGAGCCGCGGTTGACGCAGAAGTAGAGGCGGCCGGGCCCTGACGGTCGCGCCTGGAGCTGCCCATCCACGTTGCCAACGTGAGTTCCCGTGATCACGAACAGGTCGAGACCCTGTGCGCACAGCGCTTCCACGAGCTCGCGGAGCTCGTCTGCGGCCGCCGCTCGGTCGGGCACGGCGGTCCCGTCCCAGTCGAAGACCACCGCCTCGAAGCGACGCCTGAGCTCACTCGCGAGACGACCATCGGTGCGTTCTCTCGCCGATGCACGCAGCACGACGCTCATTGAAACCGATAGTCGGGCAGGCGGGCGGGCGAGAGCATCGGAGCCATCCCGATTCCGGCTCGGTAGTTCTCCGCAGAGCAATCCGCGTGCGCTCCGATGTCCGCGTCTGGCCACTCTCGGGAGACTCGCTGGGTGAGCACCATCACCGGCTACGACCGCCTCACCGTCGCCTCCGCGATGCACCGCGGCGTCGTCACGTGCCGGCCGGAGACGCCGCTGCCGAAGCTCGCTCACATGATGGCCGGACACCGCATCCACGGCGTGGTCGTATGGAGCGAGGCGGAGGAGAGTGACGAGGAGGGCACGCTCTGGGGCGTGGTCTCAGATCTCGACCTGGCGGGCGCGATTGCGGCCGATCGCGTTGAGGCGACCGCGGAATCCGTCACCTCCACACGGGTGGTCACCGTCGATCAGAAAGAGAGCCTCCGCCGCGCAGCCGAGCTCATGGTCGAGTACGACGCTGCACATCTCGTCGTCGTCAAGCGGGGGAGGCCTGTCGGCGTGATTTCGACGCTCGACCTCGCTCGGGTTGTCGCGGACGAGACGAGCCGCTAGTCGCGATCCCGGGCGGCTCGAGCATGAGCAGCGCGAGCAGCGCAGCCCTTTGCGGCAAAGCGTGAACGACGACATGCTCATCGAGTGCGTGAGAGCCCTCCCCGAGAGCACCGAGCCCGTCGAGCGTCGCCGTGAGCTCGCTCGTGAAGTTGGCGTCGGAAGCGCCGCCGGCGACCGGTGCTTCCGTCAGCGTCAAGCCGAGCGATCGTGCCAGGATCCGCGCGCGGCGCGAAAGACCGCGGTTTCGGTCCGTCTGCGGCATCGGGGGCCGATCGAACGACCCCGTCACGCGCAGCGTCAGGCCGGCCCGAGTCGGCTTTAGGCTTCGAAGCGCCTTCTCGACCTCTCGTGCCGCGGAAACCGTCGGGGCCCGAACGTCGACCACTGCGTCCGCCTGCGGTGCGACGACATTTGGACGGAGACCGCCGTCGATCGTTCCGACATTGACTGTAATCCCGCGGTCGAGGTCGTTGAGCGCAAAGAGACGTTCGACCTGGTGCGCAAGCTCGAGGATCGCACTGGCGCCGGCCTGTGGCCCTGCGCCGGCGTGCGCGGGGCGCCCGAGGATCGTTAGGCGGAAGCTTCCGACCGCCTTGCGTCCTGTCTTTAGCCCGCCGTCGCTGCCCTCGGGCGGCTCGAGCACGAGCGCACGATCGGACCCGCACGCAAGCTGCCGGAGCCAGCGAACCGAGTCCGAGCTGCCGCTTTCTTCGTCGGCGTTTACGAAGACGACGGGCGTCACCGTCGGAACCGCGCCGAGCTCGGCGAGCGCCCGCAACGCGAAGACGAGCTGTACGAGGCCTCCCTTCATGTCGTAGGCGCCGGGCCCGTACAGCCGGCCGTTCTCGATCCGCGGCGGCATACGCCGGACGCTGCCGAG
>DATGDB010000030.1:0-4498 GCA_035311205.1 Gaiellaceae bacterium
GGTCTTCGGCGATGCGCGGCGCGATTCCGAGGTCGTCGTGCACGGCTCCCTCAACGATGAGGAGATGTACGCGCTCTACGGCGACGAGAACGAGGAGGTCATCGGAGCGCTCAGCGTCGGCCAGTCAGAGGAGATAGAGGAGCTGCTCAAGCAGCAGATCGTCGCGCACGCCCCCTTGAACGCGCTGCTGAACGAGTTCTAGCCGGTGTATTCGTCGGCGACGGAGAGCGCCTCGTCGAGGATTGCGATCCCCTCGTCGAGCTCTTCCGTCGTGATGTTGAGAGGCGGGCAGACCATGACGACGTTCCAGTGCGTCATCAGGTAGAGCCCGCGGTCGAGCGCCGCCTTCGCCATCCGCGCGACGGGAGCGAACTCCTCGCCCGTCGCGTTGAAGGGCACGAGCGGCTCGCGCGTCTCGCGGTCCCGCACCAGCTCGATGCCCCAGAAGCATCCAAGACCGCGGACGTCGCCGATCGACGGGTGACGCTCCTGGAGGCCGCGGAGCCGCTGCTCGAACTCGGCCGCCATCTCGGCGGCGTGCTCCACGATGCCCTCCTCCTGGAAGGCCTCGATCGACGCCACCGCAGAGGCGCAGGCGAGTGGGTGGCCGCTGTAGGTGAGCCCGCCGGCGAAGTACTTGTCCCGCACCCAGTCGGCGAGCTTCCGGCTGATGATCGTCGCGCCGAGCGGGACGTAGCCCGAGTTGATCCCCTTCGCGACAGTCAGGATGTCGGGGACGACGTCCCAGTTCTCGCAGGCGAACCACTTGCCGGTGCGGCCGAACCCGGCCATCACCTCGTCGCAGATGAGCAGGACGCCGTAGCGATCGCACACCTCCCGGATCGACTGCAGGTAGCCGTCGGGGGGGACGATGATCCCGTTCGTTCCGACCACCGTCTCGAGTATCACGGCGGCGACCTTGTCCGGCCCCTCGTACATCAGGAGCTCCTCGAGGTGCGGCCCGCCAGTGCAGACCGGACAAGGGTCTGGGTGGCCCGCTGGACAGCGGTAGGTGTAGGGGTCGAGCATCCGGACGAGGCCCGGGATTCCCGGCTCGGCCGGCCAGCGCCGTGGGTCGCCCGTCAGCGTGATCGCACCGGCTGTCGCGCCGTGGTAGGAGCGGTAGCGCGCGGTGATCTTGTGCCGGCCGGTGTACCAGCGGGCGAGCTTGATTGCGTTCTCGTTCGCCTCGGCGCCGCCGTTCGTGAAGAACGACATCGCGAGGTCGCCCGGGGTCACCTCTGCGAGGAGCCGCCCGAGCTTCGACCGTGACTCGCTCGCCATCGGCGGGCCGATCGTGCACAGCTGCTCGGCCTGCTCCTTGATCGCCGCGACGACCTTCGGGTGCTGGTGGCCGAGCGAGAGGTTGACGAGCTGCGAAGCAAAGTCGAGGTAGCGCTTGCCGTCGTAGTCCCAGAAGTAGCGTCCCTCGCCGCCGGCGACCGCGATCGGGGCGATCGCGTCCTGCACGGACCAGGAGTAGAGGACATAGCGCTTCGCGTCCTCGACGATCTGCTCGCCGAGCTGGGGGTTCGCCTCGACGGTGGCCACGTCTCGATCCTATCGCTCGAAGACGGGTATACCCTGGGGCGAGAGCGTGCAGAGGAGGCGGAGATGACTGAGCTCCTGGAACAGAAGGAATCGCAGAGCACCGAGCTGGGCCGCGTCAGCCACTGGATCGGCGGGCGAGCCGTACCGGGCGAGTCGGGCCGCAGCGGGCCGGTGTACAACCCGGCGAAAGGGATTCAGACGAAGACCGTCGACTTCGCTTCGGTGGAGGACGTCGACCGCGCCGTCCAGGCGGCCAAGGAGGCGTTCACGACGTGGCGCGCCGTCTCGCTCTCGAAGCGCCAGGACCTCTTCTTCGAGATCCGCGAGCTCGTCCATGCGCGGAAGAACGAGATCGCTGCGATCCTCACCGAGGAGCACGGGAAGGTCCTCACGGACGCCCGCGGTGAGGTTCAGCGCGGGCTCGAGGTGATCGAGTACGCCTGTGGGATCCCGACGCTGCTCAAGGGCGGCTTCTCCGAGCAGGCCTCGACCGGCATCGACGTCTACTCGATCCGGCAGCCGCTCGGCGTCGCCGCCGGGATCACGCCGTTCAACTTCCCCGCGATGGTGCCCATGTGGATGTGGGCGCCGGCGATCGCGTGCGGGAACACGTTCGTCCTCAAGCCGTCCGAGAAGGACCCGTCGGCCTCGAACTACGTCGCAGAGCTCTTGAAGGAGGCCGGCGTTCCGGACGGCGTCTTCAACGTCGTCCACGGCGACAAAGTGGCGGTCGACGCGATCCTCGAGCACCCGGACATCTCGGCGGTCAGCTTCGTCGGCTCGACGCCGATCGCGCGCTACATCTACGAGACCGGAACCAGCAAGGACAAGCGCGTCCAAGCGCTCGGCGGCGCGAAGAACCACATGATCGTCCTCCCGGACGCCGACATCGACATGGCGGCGGACGCAGCCGTCTCGGCTGCGTATGGCTCGGCTGGTGAGCGTTGCATGGCGATCTCCCATGTGGTCGCCGTCGGCGAAGCCGGCGACAGGCTCGTCGAGGCGATCAAGGAGCGCCTGCCGAAGATCAAGGTTGGTGACGGTGCGGAGCCCGACGTCGAGATGGGGCCGCTCGTCACGCGGGAGCACCGCGACAAGGTCGCCTCGTACCTCGATTCGGGGCCTGCTCAGGGCGCCACGCTCGTCACCGACGGGCGGGAGACGTCGCCGGACGGCGACGGGTTCTTCCTCGGCGTGTCTCTTCTGGACAACGTGACGCCGGAGATGGACGCCTACAAGGACGAGATCTTCGGCCCGGTCCTGGGCATCAGCCGCGTCGACACCTACGACGAGGCGATCCGGATGGTGAACGAGAACCCATACGGGAATGGCACGGCGATCTTCACGCGCGACGGCGGCGTGGCCCGGCAGTTCGAGTTCGACGTCCAGGCCGGGATGGTCGGGGTCAACGTCCCGATTCCAGTTCCCGTGGCGTACTACTCGTTCGGCGGGTGGAAGCAGTCGCTCTTCGGCGACCGCCACATCTACGGGCCCGAAGGGATCGACTTCTACACGCGCGGCAAGGTCGTGACCTCACGCTGGCCGGACCCGGCGACGAGCAAGGTCGACCTGGGGTTCCCGCAGACGCGCTAGGGAGTTCACACGTGGCTGTCTGCGCGTCCTGCGGGCAGGAGAACCCGGAGATTGCGCGGTTCTGCCTCGCCTGCGGCCTGCCGCTCGCGGATGCGCGCGGCTCGGCGACGGAGGAACGGCGGCTCGTCAGCGTCATCTTCGTCGACATGGTCGGCTTCACCGCCCGAGCCGAGCGGCTCGACCCCGAGGAGGTCCAAGAGCTCCTCCGGCCCTACTACGACGCGGTCCGCCGGGAACTGGAGTCCTTCGGCGGGATCGTCGAGAAGTTCATCGGCGACGCCGTAGTCGGCGTCTTCGGCGCGCCCGTTGCCTACGGAGACGACGCTGAACGAGCCGTGCGGGCGGCGCTCGCAGTTCGCGACACGATCGACGCAATGGACGGGGCCGATCCTCGGCTCGACCTGAAGGTCCGCATCGCAGTCAACACGGGTGAGGCCCTCGTGATCGTCGATGCCCGCCCTGCGCTCGGCGAGGCGATGGTCACGGGCGACGTCGTGAACACCGCGGCGCGGCTTCAGACCGCGGCTCCGGTCGGGGCCGTGCTGGCCGGAGAGGAGACGTACCAGGCCACGAAGGACGTGATCCTCTACGCGCGGGCGGAGGCCGTCGAGGCGAAGGGCAAGGGGCAGCCGGTCCCCGCGTGGATTGCACTCCGCGAGACACGTACGCCCGGAGAACGGCCCGTGGGCGGGCCGCTGATCGGCAGGGATCCCGAGCTCGACCTCCTCCTGGGCGCATGGGAGCGGGTCGCGTCGGAGCGAACGCCGCACCTCGTGACCGTGATCGGGCCGGCCGGGGTGGGCAAGACGCGGCTCGCCGTGGAGTTCGCCGCCAAGGTGCGCGAGCGCGGCGGGCGATCGGTGCGTGGGCGCGTTCTCCCGTATCGGGAGAGCACGGCTTACTCCGCGCTCGCCTTCCAGCTCAACCAGCTCTGCGGGATCTTCGAGACGGACAGCGTCGAGACGGCGGTCGCCAAGCTCGAGAACGTCGTCTCGAGCCTCGTCGCGCCCGAAGGGGCGGAGGAGGTCGGCAAGCACCTTGAGATCCTGCTGGGACTCGACCCGGAAGGGACGATCGCCGACCGGGAGAGCCTCTTTCTCTCGATCCGGACGTTCATCGAGGCCGTTGCCGCCGACCGGCCCACGATGCTCGTCTTCGAGGACCTCCAGTGGGCCGACGAGGCGCTGCTCGAGCTAGTCGGCCGCCTCGCGGCGCGACTTCGGGACGTCCCGGTGCTCGTGCTCGTCCTCGCCCGGCCGGAGCTCTTCGATCTTCGTCCCGAATGGGGCGGCGGCCTCCTGGCGCACACCGCCTTGCCGCTCCGGCCGCTGGAAGCCGCGGCGGCGCTGCAGCT
>DATGDB010000031.1:0-7973 GCA_035311205.1 Gaiellaceae bacterium
GATCCCGCAGAACATCTCCGTAGCGGTCGCCGAGCTGCTCGAGCAGCTGCGTCGAGCCTTCGACGTCCGAGAACAAAAAGGTGACCGTCCCGCCGGGTAGGGAGCTCACGGAGGGCTAGCCTAGCCTCCGTGAACCGTCTCGCCCGAGAGACCAGTCCGTACCTGCTGCAGCACGCCGACAACCCGGTGGAGTGGTACGCGTGGGGGGACGAGGCGTTCGCGAGCGCCCGCGCAGAGGACAAGCCGATCCTGCTCTCGATCGGCTACTCCGCGTGCCACTGGTGCCACGTCATGGAGCACGAGTCGTTCGAGGACGACGAGACCGCACGGCTGATGAACGAGCGCTTCGTCAACGTGAAGGTCGACCGCGAGGAGCGGCCCGACGTCGACGCGCTCTACATGGACGCCGTCGTGGCGCTGACCGGCCAGGGCGGCTGGCCGATGACCGTCTTCCTGACCCCAGAGGGCGAGCCGTTCTTCGGCGGGACGTACTACCCGCCCGAGCCGCGTCACGGGATGCCGGCGTTCCGGGAGGTTCTCCGGACGATCTCGCAGCTCTACCGCGAGCGCCGGGGGGCCGTGGCCAGCTCTGCGGGCCAGCTGCGGGAGGCGCTCACGCGGGCCGGAGAGCAGGCGCCGTCGTCGGATCTCCTCACCGAAGAGCTCCTGTGGGACGCCGCGCGCGCGATCCGCGCGCAGTTCGACCCCGAGTGGGGCGGATTCGGCGGCGCGCCGAAGTTCCCACCGGCATCGACGCTGGAATTCCTGCTCCGCATGCATTTGCGCGGCGACGAGAGCGCGCTGCCGATGGTCGTCAAGACGCTCGACGCGATGGCGGCCGGCGGCATGTACGACCTGGTCGGGGGCGGGTTTCACCGCTACGCGGTCGACCGCACCTGGCTCGTCCCGCACTTCGAGAAGATGCTCTACGACAACGCGCTCCTCGCCTCCACCTACCTCCACGGGTGGGTCGTGACCGGCGAGGAGCGGTACCGACGCATCGTCGTCGAGACGCTGGACTACGTCCTTCGTGAGCTGTCGCTTCCGGAGGGCGGGTTCGCCTCGGCACAGGACGCTGACACCGAGGGAGTGGAGGGGCTGACCTTCACGTGGACCGCCGAGGAAGGCGCGCCCGAGGCGCTCCTCGAGCCGTTCGAGGACGGGCGATCGATCATCCGCGGCGAGCTGGACGAGGAGCTCCGCCGCCGCCTATTCGACGTTCGCGAGCAGCGTCCGAGGCCGCTTCGCGACGACAAGGCGGTCACGTCCTGGAACGGGTTGCTCCTTGCGGCGCTGGCCGAGGCCGGCAGGCGGCTGGAGCGCCCCGACTGGATGGAGGCAGCTACGCGTCTGGCCGAGTTCCTGCTCGGGCCGTTGTCGGACGACGAAGGCCGCCTGTACCGCACGTACCGCGAGGGTCAGGCCAAGAACACGGGCTTCCTGGAGGACTACGCCGACGTCGCGAACGGGTTGTACGAGCTCCATGTCGCCACCGGAGAGCTGCGTTGGCTCGAGGAGGCCAACCGGCTCGCGCGGCTCGCCGTCGAGCTCTTCGGCGACGACGATCGCGGCGGCTTCTTCCTCACGCCTTCGCACGGCGAGCGGCTGATCACCCGTCAGAAGACGTTCGACGACCATCCGACGCCCTCCGGCAACTCGATGCTCGCATTCGTGCTGCTCAGGCTCGCGCGCATCTACGGAGACGACGAGCTCGAGCGCCGCGCCGTGGGTGTCTTCCGGCTGATCCGTGATGCGCTCGGACGGGCACCTCAGGCCTTCGGGCATGCGCTGACGGGGCTCGATCTGCACTTCTCGCCTCCTCGCGAGCTCGCGATCCTGGGGCCGCCCGACAGCGAGGTCGCGCGGGCGGCGCTCGAGCCGTTCCAGCCGCAGACCGTCGTGGCTGTTGGGCCTGGGGACGGGGTTCCGCTGCTTGCAGCCAAGGACCTCGTGGACGGAAAGCCGGCCGTCTACGTCTGCGAAAACTTCGTTTGCAGGGCTCCGGTAACGGAGCCCGAGAACCTTTCCAAAGCGCTTACAAACACCTAACGGCAGGCGGGCGTCTTCACGTCATGATGGCGAGCATGTGGCCGAGGGCCTGGGGGGTCCTAGCCGCCGCTCTCGCGGCGCTGACGCTGTCGGTCACGCTCGCCGTTGCGGCTGGGGGAGGAGCAGAAGCTGCTCCCCCTCAGCTTATGCAGGCGCAGACGAGGCCGAACATCCTCGTCCTCATGAGCGACGACCAGACGGTCGAGTCGATGCGCGTGATGGCGAACGTCAACACGCTGCTCGCGCGGCAGGGCACGACCTTCGTGAACAACTTCGCGTCCTTTCCGCTTTGCTGTCCGTCGCGCACGACGTTCCTGACCGGCCAGTACGGCCACAACCACACGGTCATGGGGAACGCCCCGCCGGCCGGCGGCTACGACAAGCTCGTGCCGACGGCGGCGAACACGCTCCCCGCGTGGCTGCAGCGCGCCGGGTACACGACGGTGCATCTCGGCAAGTACCTGAACGGCTACGGGAGCGCGAGGCCGCTGGAGATCCCGCCCGGCTGGAGCGAGTGGTACGGCTCGACCGATCCGCAGACGTACCGCTACTACAACTACCGCCTGAACGAGAACGGACGGCTCGTCAACTACGGCGCCGGGGCCGCCAACTACCAGACCGACGTCTACGGTCGGAAGGCGGTGGATTTGGTCCGGCGGCTGGCGCCGAGCGAGAAGCCGTTCTTCCTCTCCGTCGCCTTCCTGGCCCCGCACAGCGGCGCCCCGCGCGACTCGGACGATCCCGCGAACCAGGCGACGCCGTCACCCGCGCCGCGACACCAGAACGCTTTTGTCACCCAGCCGGTGCCCGCGCCGCCCTCGCTCAACGAAGCTGATGTTTCGGACAAGCCCGCGGCGATCCGCAATCGTCCGCTGATCCGACCTGCACGGCTGGCCGGGATTCGAGAGAACTACCAGCAGCGGCTCGAGTCGCTGCTTGCCGTGGACGAGGCCGTTCGGGACATCGTCGCCGCACTGAGCGCGACGGGAGAGCTCGAGCGCACGCTGATCGTCTACACGTCCGACAACGGGTTCTTCCACGGCGAGCATCGGGTTCCCGACGGGAAGGTGCGCGTGTACGAGGAGTCGGTTCGCGTGCCATTGATCCTTCGCGGGCCGGGTGTGCCCCACGGTGCGCAGCGCACGAACCTCGCCGCCAACATCGATCTCGCGCCGACGATCCTCGACGCGGCGCACGCGTCGGCGGGGCGCCGGGTCGACGGCCGTTCTCTGCTTCCCATCGCCGCGGATCCTTTGCGCCGGTCGGGTCGGGACATCCTGCTCGAGACGCCGACGTACAGCGCGATCCGGACGCCGCGGTACGTCTTCGTCCAGCACTCGACCGGTGAGCAGGAGCTCTACGACCTGGTCACTGACCCGTACCAGCTGACGAGCCTGCATGCCGATCCGCGGTATGCGGCGGTGAAGAGCTTGCTCGGTGCGCGCTTGGCGAAGCTCCGCGTATGCGTCGGCGATGCTTGTCGGCAGGGGCCGGATCTGCACTTGCGAGTCCGGTACCGCTCGGGCGGCGGTCGGTGCGTCCGCTCGAGCGTCAAGGTCCGGGTCGGCGGCTCGGCTGCCTCGCGCATCACCTCGGTGGTCTTCTATCGCGGCAAGGTTGCGATCAAGCGGGACACGCGCGGGCCGTATACGGCCACGATCCGCCGCAAGAGCCTCGGTCGGCAGCCGACGCTCGTGAGGGCGGTCGTCACGCTGAACGACGCGCGCAGCGCCTCGCTCGACCGCTCGCTTCGGCGCTGCGGGTAAGCCGGGCCGCGTGGGGTCGGACCCCGCCGCGAGCGTGTGACGATTCGTCCCCCGATACGGGTCTAAGCTGCGCTCCGTGGAGACGCGGGAGCTGCTCGAGGCGACGACGGAGGAGCTCTGTGGCGAAGCACGGCGGCTCCGGCGGGAGGGCGTTGTCACCTACTCGCCGAAGGTCTTCATCCCGCTGACGAAGCTCTGCCGGGACGTCTGTCACTACTGCACCTTCGCTCGACCGCCGCGCCGTGGGGAGCGCGCCTACATGACGGAGGACGAGGTTCTGGCCGTGGCGCGCGCGGGAGCCCAAGCGGGCTGCCGCGAGGCGCTGTTCACGCTCGGCGACAAGCCGGAGCTCCGCTACCGGGCGGCGCGCGACGAGCTGGAGCAGCTCGGCTGCTCGACGACCGTGGAGTACCTCGCGCGCTGCGCGAAGCACGTCCTCGAGGAGACCGGGCTTCTCCCACACACGAATCCAGGCGTCCTGACGCGCGACGAGCTGGCGATGCTCCGCACGGTGAGCGCGTCACAAGGGCTCATGCTGGAGACCGCTGCCGACCGGCTTTCGCAGCGCGGCGGTGCCCACTTCGGATCGCCGGACAAGCTGCCGGCGGCGCGCCTCGAGACCATTCGGCTCGCCGGCGAGCTCGGGATTCCCTTCACGACCGGGGTCCTCATCGGGATCGGCGAGACCCGCGAGGAGCGAATCGAAGCGCTGCGGGAGATCCGCCGCCTCGGCGAGCTTCACGGCCACGTCCAGGAGGTGATCGTTCAGAACTTCCGGGCCAAGCCGGGCACGCGAATGGCCCAGCATCCCGAGCCGACGCTGGACGAGCTGCTGTGGACAGCGGCAGCCGCTCGCGTCCTCCTCGGCGCGAACTGGCACATCCAGTGCCCACCGAACCTGAGCGGCGATGACTTCGGCCGCCTCCTCGAGGCGGGCATCGACGACTGGGGCGGCGTGTCGCCGGTCACGATCGACCACGTCAATCCCGAGGCGCCGTGGCCGGAGCTCGAGCGCCTGGCGCGAGAGACAGAGGCGAGGGGCTTCACGCTCGCCCCGCGGCTGCCGGTCTACCCGGAGTACGTCGGCGAGCGGTGGCTCGACCCGTCGGTCCTGCCGCACGTCCTCCACGCGGCCGACGCCGAGGGCCTCGCCCGCGACGACCATTGGGCGGCGGGCTCACACGCCGCCCTTCCGTTCACGCCTCGCGACGCCCTCCCGCTCGACACCCGGGACGAGCTCGGGGAGGACGAGGTCGCCCGGCTCTTCGCAGCCCGTGGAGAAGAGCTTCATCGCGTCTTCGCGGCGGCCGACGCATTGCGCCGAGAGGTCAACGGAGACACCGTCACCTATGTCGTCACGCGCAACGTCAACTACACGAACGTCTGCTACTTCCGCTGCGGCTTCTGCGCCTTCTCGAAGGGCCGGCTGGCCGCGAACCTCCGGGGCAAGCCTTACCTCGTGCCCCTCGAGGAGATCGTCCGTCGCGCGCACGAGGCCTGGGACCGAGGCGCAGTCGAGCTCTGCCTCCAGGGCGGAATCCACCCAGGCTTCACGGGCGAGACGTACCTCGAGATCTGCCGCGCGCTGAAGCCGGCGCTGCCCGACCTCCACATCCACGCGTTCTCGGCGCTCGAGGTCTGGCAGGGAGCGGCGACGCTCGGCGTCCCACTCGAGCTCTATCTCGCCGAGCTTCGGGACGCCGGCCTCGCCTCGCTGCCGGGAACCGCCGCGGAAGTGCTCGACGACGAGGTCCGCCGCGTCATCTGTCCGGACAAGGTCACGACCGCGCAATGGCTCCACGTGCACGACACGGCGCATCGCGTGGGGCTTCGCTCGACGACGACGATCATGTACGGGCACGTCGAAAGCCCGAGAAGCTGGGCGCGACACCTCGTCGCCCTGCGCGACCAGCAACGCCGCTCGGGCGGCTTCACGGAGTTCGTCCCGCTCCCCTTCGTGCACATGGAAGCGCCGATCTACCTAAAGGGAAAGGCGCGCCCCGGCCCGACCTTCCGCGAGGCGCTTCTCATGCACGCCGTTGCGCGCCTCGCGCTCCATCCGTGGATACCGAACATCCAGGCCTCCTGGGTCAAGCTCGGCGTCGAGGGCGGCCAGGCGGCGCTTCGTGCAGGAGCCAACGACCTTGGCGGCACGCTCATGAACGAGTCCATCTCGCGTGCTGCCGGTGCCGACCACGGTCAGGAGCTGTCGCCCGAGGGGATGGAGGCCGCGATCCGCGCGATGGGACGCATCCCGAAACAGCGGACGACGTTGTACGGCGACGCACCGCTGGAACGTATCGCGGCCTCGTTCGGCGCGGCGCCGCTCGCCGAGCCTCTCAACCCGCCTGTGAACGAGGCCGGGCTGCGGCCGCCGCCGAAGCTCGTCCGGCCGGGTCTCGTCGAACGCGTCCCGGCCTAGGTCGGCCAGGCGAAGCCGTCGGAGACGCCGCGCGCGTCACCGGGGCCGGTGTTCGGCGCGCCGACCTTCACGAAGATGGCGTCCTCGTCCCCGACCGCACGGAGGGCACGGGGCGTCTCCGCCTGCACACGGATGGCAGTCCATGGCTCGAGGTCCACGACGTCGTTGTCGCCGACGAGCGCCTGGGCGCGTCCCGAGATGAGCAGGTAGATCTCTTCCTGCCGGTTGTGGGTGTGACCAGAGGAGGCGAAGCCGGGGCTGTAGCGCGCGAAGCTGACTCCGCAGTGCTCACAACCGAGGTCGTTCCGCAGAAATCGGATCTCGTACTGCTCCGGATCGTGGCCGAGATTTGCCGACTGATCGGGCACATCCGAGACCTTTACGACCGTGTACTCCGCCATCCGCGCTCCTTCGTCGAGGTTTCCCGGACGCTACACCGGTGGTATTGTCATAGGCAATGAAGGAACTGCTCGAGTAGTCCAGGGAGTCAACGCGGCCGCGCCGCGGTAGCTCCCCTTGGCCTCTCGAAATGAGAGGCTTTTTTGTACGCGGAGACGATGATGGAGCGATACGACCCACAGAAGATCGAGCCGAAGTGGCAGCAGGTCTGGGAGGCCGAGCGGGTCTTCGAGACGCCGAATCCCGCTCCTGACGAGGCTGCCGAGCCTCACTGGTACCAGCTCGAGATGCTGCCGTACCCCTCAGGGACCCTGCACATGGGCCACGTCCTGAACTACACGATGGGGGACGTCGCCACCCACTTCCGCCGGCGGAAGGGCCTGAAGGTCCTGCGGCCGATGGGCTTCGATTCCTTCGGATTGCCCGCGGAGAACGCGGCGATCAACGAAGGTGGCCACCCGCGCGAGATCACCGAGCGAAACATCGCGGCGATCCGGGTGCAGATGAAGCGCCTGGGCTGGGCGATCGACTGGCCGCGTGAGGTCTCGGCGCACGAGGTCGACTACTACCGCTGGACGCAGTGGCTGTTCCTGAAGTTCTTCGAGCGCGGGCTCGCCTACCGGGCCGCGGCGCCGGTCAACTGGTGCCCGCACGACCAGACCGTGGTCGCCAACGAATACGTGGTCGACGGGCGCTGCGACCGCTGCGGCACGCTCGTCGAGGCGCGGATGATGGAGCAGTGGTTCTTCAAGATCACGGCGTACGCAGACGACCTGCTGCACTACGAGCTGCCGGAGTGGGGCGAGTGGCCCGAGCGGACAAAGACGATCCAGCGCAACTGGATCGGGCGCTCGGAAGGCGCGGAGATCCTGTTCCGGATCGACGAGCTCGATGCCGACGTGCCCGTCTTTACGACCCGCCCGGACACCCTCTTCGGCGCAACGTTCTTCGTGCTCGCCCCAGAGCACCCGCTGGTCGAGCGCATCGAGGACGAGGAGGTGCGCGAGTACGCGAAGCGGACCGCGTCGCGCCGCGGCGAGGCTCGGGCGACCGAGGAAACGAAGACAGGCGTCTTCACCGGGCTCTACGCGACGAACCCGGTGAACGGAGACCGTCTGCCCGTCTACGTCGCCGACTACGTCCTGATGGAGTACGGGACGGGCGCGATCATGGCTGTCCCCGCCGACGACGAGCGTGACCGCGAGTTCGCAGAGGCGTTCGACCTGCCGATTAGCGAGGTGATCGACGAGGACGGTGTCCTGGTCAACTCGGGCGAGTTCACCGGTCTCCCGGCGGACGAGGGCAAGCCGCGGATCGTCGAGTGGCTGGCCGAGCAG
>DATGDB010000032.1:0-23301 GCA_035311205.1 Gaiellaceae bacterium
ACGGGGAAGCTCAGCTCGAAGGTCGTGCCGCTCGTCCCGCGGTTGATGACGAGCTCGGCCTTGACGTTTTCGGGCACGGGCAGGTAGCGCTGCCCGCCCAGCTCGAAGGGCGAGAGCGCGATCTCCTGCTCGTCCCGGTACTCCTCGCCGGGACGAAGCTTGGCCTGTCTCAAGTCGAACGTGGTCACGGCGAGTCAGGGTAGCGTCGACGCTTCTTCCGGTGATGCTGCCGAACTTCTGACGCGCGAAAAGCAAGTCGGGGTTCCCACGCAGGAGAGGCCCGGCGCCGCTTTGCAGCCGCTCAGAAGTCGGCGTTTCATCGCCGGGAGGAGCGCTCAGCCCACTGCTCGGCGGCGACGCCCTCAAAGAACTCCAGCGCCTCCTCTTCCGATGGGAAGGAGCGGATGTTCTCCTCGGCAAAACGCTCGGCAAGCGGCCACTCGAGGGTCTTGACTCGATCGGCGAACGCGTCGTTGTCGTACGGGGTTCGCAGGTGCTCGACGACGTCGGGCCCGAGCCGCAACCAGTGGGCGCCCGACGCCCCATAAGCGAGCCCGACACTGCCCGCGTTGACCACCCGCCGACCGTCGACCGAGCGATCGAACTGCATGTGCGTGTGACCGCAGACGACGAGATCGGCATCGACGTCCGCCAGCATCTCGCGCAGCCACTCGTCTGGCGTCGTCTTGAGGATCATCTCTTCGTCGCTGCGCGGCGAGCCGTGGCAGAACAGGACGTGCCCAACCCCCTCGATGTCGAGCTCGACCTGCTCGGGAAGCTCGGCGATGAACTCGCGGTGCCGGTCCTCGAGCTGACCGACGACCCACTCGTCGACGAGCCCGCCCGAGGGCCCGCTCAGCAGCTCCCGGTCGGCATTTCCGCGAATGCAGAGCGCTTCGAGCTCCATGATCCGGTCGAGCGTCTCGGCCGGAAGCGGCCCCGCCGCCATGTCGCCGCCGAAGACGAGCTGAGCGTCCCCGGCCTGCGCGAGCACGGCGTCGAGCGCAGGAAGATTCCCGTGGACGTCGTAGAGCGCAGCTACTTGCGGCGCGCTACCGGTGCGGCTGAGATCGAACGTGGTCAATGGATAAGGGTGGCGTCGCGCCCCGCGGCGATGAGGGCCTCGAACTCGGCGATCGCCTGCTCTTGGCTCGGCGGTGCTTCGATCACGGAGATGATCTCAGGGGCACGAGGCCACTCCGAGGCGCGAAGCGGCGAAGGGTCGTAGGGCGCGCGGCGATGCCGGATATCCGGCCCGAGCTCAACCCAGTGCGCGCCCGTCGCTCCATAGGGAAGCCCGACGCTGCCGGCGTTCACCACGCGTTTGTCTCCGACGACAAGGTCGAACTGCATGTGCGTATGCCCGCAGACGACGACGTCGGCTTGGACGCCGGCGAGGATCTCCGCCAAGCGGTCGTCGGAGGCCGTGCGGAGGAGCATCTCCTCGTCGCTCCGCGGAGAGCCATGGCAGAAGAGCACCTCACCGAGCCCAGCGACCTCAAGCTCGATCTGCTCCGGTCGCGTCGTGAGCCACTCGAGCCGCTCAGCGCCGAGGTGCTTCTCAAGCCAGTCGTCCCCGAGGTCCCGGTCGGCGTTGCCCCGGAGCACGAGGGCGTCCAGCGACCTGATCCGGTCGACCGTATCGACGGGAAGCGGTCCCCAGGCGACGTCGCCGCCGAAGACGAGCTGAGCGTCCCCGGCCTGCGCGAGCACGGCGTCGAGCGCGGGAAGATTCCCGTGCACGTCATAGAGCGCGGCTACGCGCGACGCGCTACTCGTACGGCTGGTCGTCGTTGGAGCTCGCCGCCGCGACACCCGCGACGACGGTTTCCTGCGAGCGCTCCTGCAGCCGCTCTCGTCCACGCTTGACCGCGCCGAGGAACTTGTCGAGATTGACCTCGAGCGTCGAGAGGATGCTGTCGGCCCAGTCCTCCATCTCGAGCCGCGTCTCGCGGGCCTGCCGGCGCGACTCGTCGATGATCTCCTGAGCCTGCCGCTCGGCGAGCTTGACGATCTCTGTCTGCGACGCCTCGCGGGCCGCCTGCTCCCGCGCCTCGCCGAGGATCCGATCGCACTCTCGCTTGGCTTCGGCGAGCATCTCCTGCCGTTCCTTGACGATCCAGCGAGCCTGCTTGATCTCCTCGGGAATCGTCGCGCGCATCTGGTCGAGGATCTCGTAGATCTCCTCGCGGTCGATCCGCACCTGGTCGGTGAGCGGAACGGCCTTCGCGTTGTGGACGAGGTCGTCGAGCTTGTCGATGAGAACGAGGACGTCCATGGCTGGGCAGTCTACTCAGAGGGGCTGACGGGAGCGCCCGGGCGACCGTCCGGGAAGAGCTCGCGGATCCGCTTCGCCACCAGATCGGGAACCAGGCCCCCGATGTCCCCGCCGTAGGCGGCGATCTCCTTGACTCCGCTGGACGAGACGAAGCTCACCTCAGGGCTCGCCATCACGTAGACGGTCTCGATGTCGGGCGCGAGCGTCCGGTTGAGCTGGTTCATCTGGAACTCCCACTCGAAATCGGAGATCACGCGCAGGCCCTTGACGATCACCTTTGCGTCCCACCTGCGGGCGAACTCGACGACCAGTTCCTTGAAGACGTCCACCTCGACGTTCTGCAGCCCGGAGAGCGCGTCGCGCAGGAACTCGACCCGCTCGTCGACGGAGAACATCGGCTGCTTGTGGGACGGCGCGCCGACGACGCCGACGACGACGCGGTCGAAGATGTCGGCGGCTCGCCGGATCACGTCGACGTGGCCGTTCGTCACGGGGTCATAGGTCCCCGGAGAGATGGCGGTGATCATCGGTGCTCGAAGAGTGTGAGGCGGGCTGAGCCGTACCGCCGGCTCGTCCGCACCGCGAGCGGCAGCTCCGGCTCCTCCTTCGCGTGCGTCTCGACGACGGCGAGGCCGTCTTCGGCGAGCACTGTCGGCAGATAGGTGGCCAGGCCGGTTTGCACGGAGGAAAACATCCGGTAAGGCGGGTCGACGAGGACGAGATCGTACAGCCTGCCTGTGCCGGCCTCCTCGGAGAGAACCTGGATCGCGTCACGGCAGAGCACCGTCGCCCCGGCCAGGCGCAGCTTCTCGAGGTTCTGCCGGATCGCCCCGCAGGCGGCCCGGTCGGACTCGGCGAAGACGGCCGAGTCGGCGCCTCTGGAGAGCGCCTCCAGCCCGTAGGCGCCCGAGCCGGCGAAGAGGTCCAGCACGGTGGCGCCGTCCACGGGGCCGATCAGGTTGAAGGCGGCTTCCCGCACCCGGTCGGCGGTCGGGCGCGTGTCGTGCCCCTTCGGAGCGACGATCTTCGTCCCGCGCTTCTCGCCGGCGATGATCCTCAACGGCCCGGCGACGTTGTGCGCAATCCGGCGGTTGCTGCAGCCTCGGCCAGACAGCCGTCGTACACGATCATCTCGTCCGCGCCGACATCGAGGGCAGTGGCAAGAGCGCGCTCACGACGAGGCCCGCGACGGCCCACGGAACCCGTCCGCGACTCACCGCACGAACCCTCTCATGCGGCCAGATCGTGCTCGGCGAAGAGGCGCTCGACCTCGTCGTTCAGCGGGCCGTCATAGTCGACAAGCTCATCGGCCACTTTGCGGGCCTGCTCCAGCAGATCGCGGTCGGCTCGCAGGCGGGTGAACCGGAAGTCGGAGAGACCGGACTGCCGCGTTCCCAGCAGCTGGCCCTCTCCGCGCAGCTCCAGATCCACCTCCGCGAGCTCGAAGCCGTCGGTGGTCGCCACGAGCGCCTCCAAACGCGCCTGGGCCGACTCGGTCAGCTCCTCGCGCCGCCGTGATACCAGCAGGCAATACGACTGCTCTGCCCCACGCCCGACACGACCGCGCAGCTGGTGGAGCTGCGCGAGCCCGAACCGGTCGGCCTCCTGGACGATCATCACCGTCGCGTTCGGGACGTCGACGCCGACCTCGATCACCGTCGTCGCAACGAGCACGTCGAGCTGCCGCGCCTTGAACCGCGCCATCAGCTCGCGGCGATCGTCGGGCCGGAGCTTTCCGTGCAGGCAGCCGACGCGGAAGCCGCGCAGCTCCGCGCGGTGGAGCCGCTCAGCCTCCTGCTCGGCGGCCCGGGCCCGGCTCGTCTCGGATGCCTCGATGAGCGGACACAGGACAAAGGCCTGGCGCCCTTCCCGCAGCAGCCGCGTGAGCCGCCGATAGGCCTCCGACGCCCGCTCCTCCGGAATCCACCGCGTCACGATCGGCTTCCGGTTCGCAGGAGGCTTCGTGATCTCGGTCACCGAGAGGTCGCCGTAAACCGTCAGGGCGAGTGTTCTGGGAATGGGCGTCGCTGTCATGTGCAGCGTGTGCGGGCGGCTCCCGGCCCTGATTGCCGCGCGCTGCTCGACCCCGAACCGGTGCTGCTCGTCCACGACCGCCACCGCCAGGTCGGACAGGTCGACGCCTACCTGGATCAGCGCGTGCGTCCCGACCACGATCTGGGCGCTCGGCGCAGCCCGCCGTGCCCGAGCCCCGACGGAGCTCGTCAGCAGTGCACACGAGACGCCTAGCTCGGCGCAAATCGGCTCGATGGTGAGGAAGTGCTGCTCGGCGAGCGTCTCCGTCGGAGCCATCAACGCGCCCTGACGGCCGGCCTCGACGGCGCGAAGGAGCGCGTACAGCGCCACGACCGTCTTACCGGAACCAACGTCGCCCTGGAGGAGGCGCTCCATCGGCCGCTCGCCCTCGAGATCGGAGTCGATCTCCGCGATTGCCCGCTCCTGGTCGGGAGTCAGCTCGAACGGCAGCACAGTCCGATACCGGTCAACGAGCTCGCCGGGTGCGCCGAGCGCCGTCGCGCGCTCCTCCTCCCGCCCCAGCCGCCGGCGGGCGAGGCCGAGCTGAAGCACGAGCAACTCGTCGAAGGCTAGGCGGCGCCGCCCGCGCTCGCCGTCGGCCTCCTCGCGCGGGCGATGGAGAGCGACGAGTGCATCGGCCTTCCCCGGAAGCCCAGTCGCCGCCTTGAGCGTCGCCGGCAATGGATCGACGACGTCGGGGGCGTACTCGAGCGCGGCGCCGACAACGTCGCGCAGCTTCTTTACCGTCACCTCTTCGGTTGCCGGATAGACGGGGGCGAAATCGGCCGTGGCCGAGACCCCGTCGAGGTCGTACGAGCGAACCGCGAACTCGCTGCCGCGCAGGTTCCCGCGCAGCCGGACGCGCATGCCGGGCCGCAGCCGGTCGGCGAGCCAGGCCTGGTTGAACCAGACGGCGGTGATCTCGCCGGATTCGTCCGCGACGCGCGCCTTGACGAGCTGCAGCCGCCGGGCCCGCTGGAGGCGCGTGCTCCGGACCTCGCCGGCGATGACCGCCTCGTCCTCGCCGAAGAGATCCGCGATCGGCCGCTCGGGAGCTGCGGGCTCATAGCGGCGCGGTCGGTACTCGAGAGCATCGCCGACGGCCCGCAACCCGAGCTTCGCGAGCCGCTTCTTGACGGTTGGGCCGACCCCTGGGAGGACGTCGATGGGACGCTCGAGCCGCTCGGGCCGCGGCGTCCTCGGAAGCACCGGCCACGACGGAGGCGCCTCGGCCCCGGCGAAGCCGCGGTGACGACTCAGGCCCTCTCCGCGGCGGCGGGCTCGGCCACATCGTGCCCTTCGAGGAACTCGACCTCCAGCTTCTCGATCCGCGCACCGTCCACATCTACGACCGTGAACCTGAGCCCGTCCCAGACGACCTCGTCGCTTTCTTCCGGCGCGCGGCCGAGTTGGCCGAAGACGAAGCCCGCGAGCGTGTGGAAGTCCTCCTGGGGCATCTCCTTCTCGAACTGCTCGTTGAAGTCGTCGATCGGGAACGTGCCGTGGACGCGAATCGTCCGGTCGTCGATGCGCTCAACAGTCTCGTCGGGCAGGTCGAACTCGTCCTCGATTTCGCCGACGATCTCCTCGAGCAGATCCTCGAGGGTGACGATCCCCTCCGTCGCGCCGTACTCGTCCACAACGATCGCCATGTGCTGATTCGTCCGGCGGAACTCCCTGAGCATGGCGGCAAGATCCTTCGTCTCCGGAACCATCGGCGCGGGCCGGACCAGCTCTTCGACGCGAATCGTCGGAAGGCCGCCGTTGCTGACGGCGGAGAAGAGGTCACGTACGTGCAGGATCCCGACGATCTCGTCGAGCGATCCGCGGTAGACCGGGTAGCGCGTGTACGGCGACTCGATCACGGCGGCCAGGCAGTCTTCGGGCGGAAGGTCGACGGAGAGCGCAACGACCTCAGGGCGCGGAACCATGACGTCTGCGACTTCCTTGTCGGCGAAGTCGAAAACCTTGTACAGCATCTCCTGCTCGTCCTGGGCCAGCTCGCCGTGCTCCGTCGACCGCGAGAGGAGCATCTTCAGCTCCGCCTCGGAATACACCGCGCCGTCGGCGCCCGGCGGCTCGAGCCCGAGCAAACGCAGGGCCAGATCGGACGAGCGCTGCAGAAGCCAGATCAGCGGCTTGAAGACCCAGAAGAAGGCTCGAACAGGTCCCGAGACGGCGAGTGCGACCGTCTCGGAGTGCCCGAGGGCCATGCCCTTTGGCACCAGCTCACCAACGACCACGTGCAGGTACGTGATGAGCAGGAACGCCAATCCGAACGCGAACACTCCGGCAAGCACCGGGTCGAATACACGGGCGAGCACAGGCTCGCCGATAGCACCGATTGCCAGGCTCGTCGCCGTCACCCCGAGTTGCATCGCGGCGATGAAGCGCGGTGGATCGGCGGTGATCGCAAGCGCTGTTCGAGCCCGGCGGCTACCGGACTGCTCGAGCTCGCGGAGCCGCGTCCTCCTGGCCGTGACGAGCCCGTACTCTCCCGCGACGAAGAACGCGTTCAGCAGCAGGAGCGCTGCAACGGCGAGAAGCTCGAGGACAAGCATCATGCCCCGCTCTCCGGGGCTTGAGGACTAGGCGGTCGGTCGTCGTCCAAGGAAGTCCAACGATTATAGGGACGTTCCCGGCGGTCCCCGCTGGACGCGAACGTATGTTCTAGAATGACGCGGGTCATGCGGGTCGACTACCGCGAAGAGCCCTGCCGCAGCGCCCTCAACCGCGTCAAGGGAATGATGTTTGAGTGGTCGCTGAACCCGTACATGGGCTGCGTCCACCGCTGCACGTTCTGCTACGTACGGGCCTTCGAACGCCGTGCCGACCGGCCGTCGGATGACCGCTACGGAACCTCGATCCGCGTCAAGGTCAATGTCGCGGAGGTGCTGCGGCGCGAGCTCGGCCGTGCGTCGTGGGAGGGTGAGACGGTCGCCGTCGGCGCCGCCACCGACCCCTACCAGCCGGCGGAAGGCAAGTACCGGCTCACGCGCGGCTGCATCAAGGCCTTCGCCGAGTTCTCGAACCCGTTCAGCCTGATCACCCGCGGCCCGATGATCGTGCGCGACCTCGACGTGCTCTCGGATGCGGCCCGACGCGCCAAGGTCTCGATCACGCTCTCGATTCCAACGATCGACGACGAAGTCTGGCGGAAGACCGAGCCCAGCACGGCGCACCCGAGGCAGCGGCTTCGCGCGGTCAAGGAGCTCGTCGACGCGGGGATCAAGGTCGGCGTCGGCATGGCGCCGATCCTGCCGGGGATCTCCGACAAGCCCGAGCAGCTGCGCGAGGTCGTCAAGGCGGCGCGAGAAGCGGGCGCTACAGGCGTCTGGACGAACCTCCTCTTCCTCCGGCCCGGGACGCGCGAGCACTTCCTCGAGCACCTCGCGGAGGACTGGCCCGAGCAGCTCGGTCACTACCTCGGGCTGTACGACGGCCGCGAGTATCTGAGGAGCGGCGAGGCGAAGCCGATTCGCGAGCAGGTCGCCGCGTTCGCCCGCGAGTACGGGATCGAGGACCGGCGCCACCGGCCTCTCGACGGCATGCAGCACGACGAGCAGCTGGCGTTGGCCGTATGAGGGCGGGCCTACAATTCCGGGAGCCGTGGCTCAGGACCCAAGCGCCGACGGGAAGAACGAGATCACCTGCCTGATCGTTGACGACCACGAGGTCGTCCGCGAAGGGCTGCGCCTGTCGTTGTCTCGTGCTCCGCACATTCGCATCATCGGCGAGGCGTCCGACGGAGCCTCGGCCGTCTCCCTGGCCGAGCGCCGGAAGCCGAAGGTGGTGGTCATGGATGTTCGGATGCCCGGGATGGACGGGCTCGAGGCGACGAAGCAGCTGACCGCGCGGGTCCCCGACGTCTCGGTGCTGATCTTCACCGCCTACAGCGAGCGGAGCCTGCTCAGCCGCGGTCTCGAGTCGGGCGCGAAGGGCTACATCCTCAAGGAAGCTCCGCACCAGACACTCGTCCGGGCGATCGAGAAGGTGGCGGCCGGGGATGGATACGTGGATCCCGCGCTCATGCCGGCGTTCCTCCCGGGCGACCGCGAGGACCTGCTCACCGCCCGGGAGCGAGAGATCCTGCAGCTCCTCGCGGACGGGATGTCCAACGCCGACGCGGCGGCTCGCCTCTTCATCAGCCAGGAGACGGTGAAGAGCCACGTCCGCCACATCCTCACGAAGCTCGAGGCGGACACGCGCACCCACGCGGTGGCGATTGCGCTTCGCGAAGCGATCATCGACTGACGCCGCCGGCTGGGCCGGACTGGCCGGCCTTGCCGCCGTGATCCTGCTCGCGCGGCATCTGCTGCGTCGTGAACGTCAGCGCCACGCGCTCATGGACGCCGAACGCGCTCGCCTCTCCGAGCAGCTCATCGCCGCCGAGCAGGAAGAGCGGCGGAGGATCGCCTTGTTCCTGCACGACGTTCCCGTTCAGTCCATGTCCGGCATCGCGCTGATGCTCGACGGCGTCACCGAGGCGATCGACCGTGGAGCCGACGCGGAAGCCAGGCGAATCCTCGGAATGGCGCTCACGCGGCAGCGCGAAACGATTCGAGAGCTCCGCAACCTGTCGTTTGCGCTCGAGCCGGTCGTGCTTCGAGATCAGGGCTTCGGGCCAGCGGTTGCCGCGCTCGCTGAGCAGGTCGGCCTCTCACACCGGATCCAGGTCGACCTCGACGTCGACGCCGGGGAGGCACTCTCCGAGCAGGCGCAGGCCACGCTGTACCAGATCATCCGCGGCGCGATCGACCAGGCCGTGCGCCGCGGCCCGCCGACGCGGATCACCGTCCGCGTCGCATCGCTCGACGGCGGTGCCGTCGAGACGCTGATCGTCGACGACAGCCCCGGCGAACGGCGGCGGCGGAGCTTCGACGAGCTCGAGGAGCGCGCCCGAGCGCTGCAGGGCCGCGTGTCGGTCGAAACGAGCCCCGACGGCGCTGGTACGGCTGTGCGAGTGACACTCCCGCCCTACACGGCGCGAAGTTAAAGTCCCGCCGCGATGGCGTACCTCCTCTTCGTCTCGAAGCCGACCGGGTACGAGCTCCGCGAGCGGGACGGGGAGCTGCCCCAGGTGGGCACCGTCGTCGACGAGGAGGAGGGCAGGATGATCGTCACGCGGGTCGGGCCGTCACCGCTTCCCGGCGACAATCGCCGTTGCGCCTACCTCCAGGACGTTTAGGCCAGAGCGGATTCGGCGGCGATCCGGCCGAAAACGAGCGCTGCCGACAGGCCGCTCGCGTAGCCGCCTGTCGACCAGCCGCCGACGTCGACGCCTGCAGCGAAGAGCGCGTCGAGCGGCTCGCCTCGCTCGTCGAGGACACGCGCCCGCTCGTCGATGCGCAGGCCGCCGATGGTGTGCGTGACCGCGGCCCGGACGAGGACCGAGATGCGGCCGTCTTCTTCTCGCACCAGGGCACCTGCCTCGCGGGCGGCTTCGATCATCTCGCGGACGGTTCTGGCTCGGACGCATTCATCGAGCACGCCCGGCTCGACCGTGTACCACGCGACGCCGCCGGGCCAGCGGGCGACCTCCTGGACGAGGTCGGTTTCCGACCAGGCCGGCGGCTCGGTGTAACGCTTGGCCCCGTCCCGTGAGGTCACCGTCGCGTAGCGGCCGTACAGCTGGGTGAGCCGGACGAAATCATCCTCGGCGATTCGGTCGACCGCCGGCATCGCACGGCCGTAGAACTCGTCCATGTCGCCGAAGGTGCCTGCGCCGCGGTCGAGGGCGAGTTGAAGGCCATCGCCTTCGCTCCAAGGGTTCGCACGGAGCAGGAGTTCCCGCTCGCGGGCCAGCCGCACGGCGAACCCGCCGGTTGCCAAAATGCTCGCGTCGCCGGTCGTCTCGCCGAGTCGAACGTCTCGGGCCAGTACTTCGACCAGCTGCTTCGGGTTGAACCGCGCGCCGATCGTCAGCGGATTTCCGGTCTCACGCGTGAGGAGCTCGACTCCGAGTGTCTCGAGCCAGTCGAGGGCGTCGTCGAACTGCTCGACGATGGTCGCCGCGAGTCGCTCGTCTGCGTCGGGGCATTGCTCCAAGTGGATGTCCAGCGAGCGATACCGCCAAGCGAAGCCACTCGAGAGCAGCATCGAGCCTCCGGCGCGCGAGCCCTTCTCGTAGACGACTGGCGCCGCGCCGAGCTCGCGCAAGCGCGCGGCGGCGACCAGGCCGGCCATGCCGGCCCCCGCGATGGTAAGCGCCCCTTTAGGCAATACACGCCGGCGGCAGCATCACCTAAAGGGACGCTACTTCAGCGCGAACGTCGGTTTGTGCTCGACGTACTCGAGCCGGACCCGCTCGGGCAGCCACACGAAGACGGCGAGCGTGTTGGGCGCGTCGACGAAGTCCTGCACCTCGATGTGGCGCTCCTCTGCCCCGGCCTGATGCTCCTGGGCTGAGTCCACGAGCACCGCGAGGTGGTTGAGGAGCGGCTTCTCCGAGTCTCCGGGGTCGCCGTCGTGGAACTCGACGAAGGCGCCCGAGACCTCGACGCGCGGCGCGCCGCTTGGGCCCGGATCGGCTTCCGCGAAGCCGTAGTCGCGATAGCGGTCGGCGGTCGCCTCCGGGTTTCGGGAGAGGAGCGCGACGTGGTCGAGGTCGTAGTCCGTCTCTGTCTCCGCCTCGACGAGCCCGAGTCGGATCCCGTCGCCGAGGTCGAAGAGTGCCGTTCCGTTCTGGCGGTCCACGGAGAGGTCCTCCGGGAGCTCGCGAAGGGCGGCGTCGAGGTCGTTCACGCGGAGCGCGACGTGCTCGAGGGGTCCACGCTCGCGAGGCCCCTCGGCCGCGAAGAGCGTCAGCTTGCCCTTGCGGGCATCAGACCCCACAAGCGTAAAGGCGTCGGTCCGCTCGATCACGTGCATGCCGAGGTGGTTCGTGACGAAGTCCGCGACCCTGTCGCGGTCTTCCAGCCAGTAAGCGACGTGATCGAGAGTCTTGGGGCGCACGGAGCCGGGAAGGATAGTTACCCGGCTCCGTGTCGCAGAAACGGAATTACTTACGTCTGTCGACGGCGCGCTGGAGCTGCTGCTTGTTCATCTTCGAGCGCCCGGAGATGTTCATCCGCTTGGCCTCGTTGTACAGCTGCTCCTTCGTGCGGCCCTTCTGGCGGTTCGTGCCGGACCGCTGACCGCCGCGTCGGCTCGAGGACTTGTCGCGTCTCGAGGTGCGCGACGAGGTGCGGGCCTCACCAGAGCGAGCCCGCTCCTTGTTCACCGTGCGCGCCGCGATCTCCTTGGCGCGCTTCGTCGACCTGCCGCGTTTCTTCTCCCCCTGCTTGATGTGCTCGTACTGACGTTCGCGCTTATTGCTCCACGACTGCTGCGGCATATGAACCTCCTTTGTTTGCAGGAGGTCCGTACCCATTTCGCGTGAAGCTATTCCAGGGGTGGGTTCTGAACGTTGTGCTCTTCGGCGTACTCGTCCGTGAGCTTGTTGACAACCTCGGCGCCGTCGCCGTATGCGTAGTTGATCTTGACGAACGGCTCCCACTTTTCCGGGAGCGCGTCCTCGGGGAAGATCGCCTCGACGGGGCACTCGGGTTCGCATGCCCCGCAGTCGATGCACTCCTCCGGATCGATGATCAGGATCCGCTCGAACTCGTGGATGCAGTCGACCGGACAGACGTCCACGCACGAGAGATCTTTGATGTCGATGCACGGCTCGGCGATGATGTAGGTCACGCCTGCGAGCCTACCTAGGCGATCAAGTCATCGACGAGCTGTGGTGCCCGCTCGACGAGCGCTGACTTCGCGACCACTTGGTCGAACCCCGCTTCGTGCGCCTGACGCAGCCCCATCGTGTCGGCGTGGTTTGTAAAGCCGAGTATCGGAATCTCCGGATAGGCGTCGGCGACCTCGTCCGGATCCACCCGTGCGATGTCCACGATCACGAGATCCGGCGGGTCGGCGCTGTCCGGAGTCACGAAATGATGGCCCGGCAGCGTTGCTTCGAGCTTTCCGCGGAAGAAGAGATCGACCCCAGTCAGCAGGATCGTCGCCACGCCGCTTTCGAGCGTAACACTCCAGCCGTGGAAGATGGGTTACTGCGTGGTATCGAACAGATGCGCCGCGGCGAGTACTTCGAGGCGCACGAGTCCTTCGAGGACGTCTGGCGAGCGGCCGATCCCGCCGAGAAGGACTTCTTCCAGGGCCTCGTCCACGTAACGGTCGCCTGGTACCAGGCGCGTCGCGGCAACCGCACAGGGTGCGAACGGCAGCTCGCGAAGGCGCAGCGGCGGCTCGCAGCGTTCGTCCCCGAGCACCGCGGCGTCGACGTCGCCCTGTTGTTGACCTCGGTCGAGAACGCCGTTCAGACCGTCGCCGCGGGCTCGCTCGACCTGTTCCCTCCACTCCTGAGCTCGACGACGTGGGACGATCGCCCGGTCGCGCGGGAGGCGCCCTATGGCTGCTCCGTCGTCGTCTGGCGTTGCCACGGGGGTAAGCGTGAGTACCTCGTCCTCCACAGGCGGGCACCCGGCGACGCCACTTACGAGGGCGACTGGGCCTGGACGCCGCCCTCGGGAGCGCGTCTCCCGGGCGAGTCCCTGGACGAGGCGGCCCGACGCGAGCTCCATGAGGAGACCGGCCTGAGGCTTCCGATCGAGGGCACCGAGCTCGGGCGCGACGAGTGGGCGGTCTATGTCGCCGAGGCGCCAAGCGGCGCCGCGATCGTTCTCGACGCCGAGCACGATCGCTTCCGGTGGGTCGACGCGGACGAGGCCGAGCGAATTTGCCTGCCCGCGATGGTCGGAGCGAGCATCGGTGCGGTCGAGCGTCGCCTCAGCTCCGGCCACGGCAGCAGCCCGAGGAACGGGTGACAGCACCTCCGACGTGGCCAGCCTGGCCATTGTCCGCGTGCCTGGCACTGAGACACGGCCCTAACGGCCGATTGGTACACGTAGCGGACGCCGCGACTCAGGCGTGTCCCAAAAAAGGCCTGCCGACCCGGCTCAGAACGTTCCTAGCCCGACCAGCTCTAGGGCTCGGTTGATCCCCACCCGCAGCCAGGCATCGTGGTGGAAGAAGAGCATTAGCCCGAGGACAACGAGCGCTGCCCCGCTCACCATGCGGATCAGCTGATAGTGGTCGCGGAGCCAGCGAAAGGCGCTCATCGCGCGCACGAACGCGACCGCGGCGAGGACGAACGCGATTCCCAGTCCCGCCGAATAGGCCGCAAGCAAAATCGAGCCCTTCACGGCCGTCTCCGCGTTCCCGGCGAGCACGAGCACCGAGGCCAGGACGGTGCCGATGCACGGCGCCGCGCAGACGGCGAAGGCAGCGCCGAGCAGCGCCGACGATCCACGTCGGTGGGCGCTCGTCAGCAGACCCGGCGCGACGATCCGCTCCGGCCAGGGCAGCAGCCCGAGAAAGGCGAGCCCGAGCACGACGAGGATGAACCCGGCCAGCTCGGCCCGCCGGTTCAGGTCGAGCAGGCCGCCGAGCGCCGCCGCGCCCGCGCCCAGCGCGACGAAGACGGCGGTGAAGCCGAGGACGAACGGAATGCTTGCCTTGGCGACGCGAAGCCCGACGCCCGCCTCGCCCAGCCGGTCCGCCTCGACGGCCGACACCGCCGAGAGGTAGCCGGGGACGAGCGGCAGGACGCATGGTGTGATGATCGAGAACACACCCGCGAGAAACGCGACCGGGACGTCAGCCATCGAAGCGCGCTAGCTCGCGGTCGAGCCGACGTTCCAGCTCCGGATCCAGCGGCGCACGCCCGTTCGAGTCCGCGGCGGTGTCAGGCCCCTTCGTATGGCTCCAGCGCCATACGAACACCGAGATCACCCCGGCGGCGCCGAACAGCCCGACGAGCGGCAGGAGCCAGGCGAGCCAGTGGAATCCCTTCCGGGGCGGCGCGGCGAGCACAGCCGGCCCGAACTGCGCGACGAGCTCGTCCTTGATCCTCTGCTCGGGCACGCACGCGGCAACCCGCCGTGCCAGGAGCGCCTTGATCCGCCGGGCAACGGGCGAGTCGGACTGATCGAGCGTCGTCTTGCACGTTGGGCACATGAGCTTGCCCTCGAGGTCCGGGACGGTCGGGCACGCCGCCGCGGCAGGGCCGGCGAGCGCGAGCGCCACGACCGCGACGACCAGCACCCTCACGCCGCCAGCACCTCCTGTACGCATTCGGCGAAACGGTCGCGGTTGACCTTCAGGTGCACACCGGCCTGCAATCGCTCGCAGACGAGCTTGCCGTTGCGCGCGACGAAGAAGGTCTCGGGAACGCCCTCGACGCCGTAGTCCGTCAGCGTGTTGCCCGGCCCGTCGTAGACGAGCGGATAGCTCATCCGGTTCTTCTGCGCAAACCGCCGGGCCTCACTGCGAACGTCGTTGATGTCCACGCCAAGGACGATGAGACCCTGCCGGCGATAGCGGTTCCAGACCTGCTCGAGCACCGGCGCCTCCTCCTTGCACGGGATGCACCACGAAGCCCAGAAGTTGAGGACGACCGGGCGACCTCGATAGGCGGCGAGCGAGAGCTTGCCGGGCTCGTCGAGGCGGTCGAGGCGGAAAGTGGGGGCCGGCGTGACCTTCCCTTCACCGAGCTTTGTGGCGGCGCCCTCGTTCTGCGTCACCACCTTCCAGACGAGCAGCGCGAAGAGGCCGGTAACGAGCGCCAGCGCCAACACCTGGGCCGCGAGCTTCAGCCGACCCGCCATTGCCTCAAAGACTAGATGGGTGATGCCACGATCTCGCGCGTTCGGCTGCACGATCTGGCGAGTCTGGGCCGCTCCCATCACCAGTCGGGCGCCATCCGGCGCCCGCTCGGCAAGGGGAGCTCCGCGACGTCAGTCCGGCACCGATGCTGGCAGCATCGCCACCGGCCTGCCGTCGCGTCCCAGAGCGGCCAGCTCGCGCCCCGAAACGGGCGATCTCACGGCATCACCCATCAGGCCGAGACGATAAAGACCGGCGTGCCGAGGGAGACGTGGCTGAAGAGCCACTCGGCCTCGGGAATCCTCATCCGGATGCACCCATGGGACGCGGAGTAGCCGATCGAGGCCGCGTCGGGAGTGCCGTGGATGCCGACGCCCGGCGCGCTCAGCCCCATCCACCGCGTCCCGAGCGGGTTGCCGGGGCCCGGTGGGATCGGCCTCTGTCCCTTGGCCCAGTCGGAGTCCGGTGGATACCACCACGGGTGGCGCGACATCTGGACGATCGAGAAGTGACCGACCGGCGTGGGATAGGAGCTCTGGCCCGTCGCGACGCCGAAGACATTCCAAAAGCGTACGCCGCGATAGAGGTGGAGGCGCTTGGAGTCACGGCGGATGACGACGATCGGGCCGAAATCGGCGCGCGTGGCCGACGGTTCGATGCGACTCGACCGGATGCGAATCGGCGTCCGCTCGTGTCTCCGCAGCGCCGCGACGATCCTTCGCACTGCCATGCGCTGCTTGAGCGCGCGCCCGGACTCCTCCTTCGTGATCCACGGACGGTTGTCTCTCAGTCCGACCAGTTCGGAATCTCTCGCCGGACGGTCGAACCTTCGCGCGAGCGCCTTGACGTAGCGGCCGACGCGTCCTGATTGAAAGGTGACGAAGAGCGGCACGTGGGTGTCGGGGAAGGCGCGGCGCGCCTGGTCGACTGCCAGGCGAATCCGTGCAGCGACGCCCAGGCGGCCCGGCGTGACCACGACCGACCGGTAGCCGAAACGAATCGTCAGCGGCTTCTCGAAGCTTTCCTTCACGACGGCCGTTGCGTCGGCGGGAGTGAGCCCTCCGACGTCGGTCTTGCCGATCGTTACGCCGAGCGCGATCACCGACGGCTCGGGGGCCGTCGTCGTCGGCGGCGTCGTCGTCGTCCCGGTAACCGCCAGCGGTCCCGTGGAAGCCAGAACCGCAGCGCTGAACACGCCTGCCGCCAGGCAGGCAAACGCAGCGGCGACGATCAGGACCCCACGCTTCACCGCCATCAGTGTAGTAACGGTCTAGGCGCCGACTCGGCGGCGCCGCCAAAAGAGGCCGTGCCTGCTTTGCTGGCGCGGCCGTTACGGCGCGGTCGGAAGCGGAGCTTCCTCGAAACGGCCGCCTTCGGCGGCGAACTCGATGATCATCCGGTCCGTGATCCACTCGACCGGCGCGCGGTCGTCGGTCCACGGATCATCCGAGCGCGCGACCGGCCGGTGGTTCCGAGCCAGGTCATCGATCAGCGGTTTCAGCGGCGCCGGGCCCTGTCCGTTCCAGTCCGTCGACGGGCTCAATCGGCCGATCACGATCTGGTTGAAACGCAGCGGCTGCCAGGCGATGACCTCGGGGAGCTCGGTTGCGAGCGTCCCGCCGATCGCCTCGGCGAGGCGGTGATCGTCGGGCGTCGTGGCAACATTGAGCGCGACGATTCCGCCGGGATTGAGGTGCTCCCGCACCAGCTTGAAGAACTCGCGTGTCGCGAGATAGAAGGGAACGTACGGAGGGCGGTACGCGTCCACGACGATCAGGTCGTAGCGCCGATCGGTCTGTCGAAGGAAGGGGCGTGCGTCCATGTCGTGCACCTGGAGCCCCGGAATCTGGCCCATGCCGAAGTAGCGCCTTCCGGCCTTGCTCACCTCCGGATCAAGCTCGACGCCGTCGATCTTGACCCCCGGGTAGAAGTGTGCGAACGCGCGTGCTGCGGTCCCGCCGGCGTTCCCGAGCATTGCGATTCGCTCGAGCCGCGGAAGCAGCGCGCCGACGGCGAGGTAGGTGTCCCACACGCCGCCGGTGAGCACGTCGTCGCGCCGCCAGACCGAGTGCGTTGCGAGCCCTTCGTCGAGATAGAGGCGTCGAACGCCGTCGCGCTGGACGACCTGGATGAACTGGTAGCGGGACTCGTCCTCAAAGAGCAATCCGTTCTGCGCCTTCACGACGCCGGGCGGGATGAGCAGCAAGGCGGCTAGCGCGGCGCCGAGCACGAGCCACCGGCGCCCGAGCAGCGCGGCCCCGCCGAAGCCGATCACAGTTGCCGCCGCCAGCAGCGTTCGCTGCGTCCCGACCGCGGGGATCAGCACGAGGGCCGAGAGGAAGGTGCCGAGGAGGCTCCCGACTGTCGAGACGGCGTAGAGCCGTCCCGCGACGGAGCCGGCCGACTCGACGTCAGTGATCGCGAGCCGGATCGCGAAGGGCGCAACCATCCCGAGCAGAACGACGGGCGGAACGAAGAGGACGAGCACGCCGAAGAAGGAGCCGATCGCGGCGCCGGCCGAGACACGATCGAGCCCTTCCACCGAGAAATCGAGGAGCGGCCGGGCGACGAACGGGATGACGGCGATGAGGCAGCCGGCGACGAGAACGACCGCCCCGAGCGTCCGCGGTGTCGGGCGGCGATCGGCAAGGCGGCCGCCGAGCCAGTAACCGAGCGCGAGCGACGCGAGGATCAGGCCGATGACGTTCGCCCAGACGATCGTCGAATTGCCGAAGTACGGCGCGAGCAGCCGCGATGCGGCGATCTCGGTCGCGAGTGATCCCACCCCGGCCGCGAACACGACGGCGGTGAGCGTCGCCTGGAAGTGAGGCCTCAACTCGTCGTGCGTTTCACGACGACGACGGCCGAGTCATCGCCGAGGTCACCTCCGGCGAAGGCACGCGCGCCCTCGACGACGGCGCGGGCGAGGTCGGCCGCCGGCTCCTCGCGCCGCTCGGCCAGCAGCCTGGCGAGCCGCCGCTCCCCGTAGAGCTCGCCGTCGAGCCGCGCCTCCAGCACACCGTCCGTGAGGAGGACGACCGCGCTCCCGGGCAGGAGGGTCTCACGCACCTCCGCGTATTCCTGGTCCGGCTCGATCCCAAGGGCGAGCCCGCGTGCCGAGAGCTCGACCACGGCGCCGTCGGCCCGGATCACCCTGGGATTCGGGTGTCCGGCGCTGGCGCAGACGAGCTCGCCGGTGGAGAGTTCGAGCGTCACGTAGAGCATCGTCACGAACTTGCCTTCGTGAACCTCGCCGGCGACGACCTCGTTCGCGAAGCGGAGGAAGTCGGCCGGCTCAGGATGCTCGCGCGTGAGCGACCTGAAGACGAACTTGCTCATCGCCATGTCCGCCGCGGCGTCGATCCCCTTCCCTGTCACGTCGCCGACGACGACCGCCAGACGCCCATCGGGGAGCGTCGTGAAGTCGAAGATGTCGCCGCCGACCTCGAGGCGCGCCGAAGATTCGTAGACGCTGCCGACTTCGATCCCCGGGAGGACCGGCGGCGCCGCCGGTAGGAGGGAACGCTGCATCGCGTCCGCGAACCCCGCCTGCTGCTGATACAGCCGCGCGTTGTCGATTGCGAGCGCCGCTTGTGCAGCGAGCGAGCGCACCGTTTCGACGGTCTCCGCATCGACAGCGCGGGCCGGGTCGAGCACGACGAGCGTAAGCGCGGCGATCACCTCGCCGGAAGCAACGATGGGGACGACGACCGCGCTGGAGCCTCGACGCAGAAAGGGCGCGAGCAGCTCATGCCCGCCGCCGAGATGCTCGGCGGTCACGGGGTCGAGGACGAGCGCGTTCCGAGCCCTGCCAAGACCGAGCGCCCGAAGCCGCGCATTGGGTTGCGGCCGGCTCAGGATCGGCTCCAGCGCGTCTTGCAGCCGCGGATCCGGGATGTACACCGACCGGGCGACGAGATCCTCTCCGCGTCCCTCCGGCAGGCGGAGCACCGCGGCGTCGAGGTCGAGCAGTTCCACGGCCGTCCTCGTGACCGCGTCGATCGTGTCCTCGAGCTTCAGGCTCTCCGAAAAAGAGCGCGAGATCTCGTAGAAGGCTTCCAGCCGTCTCGCTGCTTGCCGCTCAGACTCGAGCGCCTGTTCGCGGGCACGAGCGAGGAGCATCGTCTCCTCGTGGAGCCCGGCGTTCTGCACGGCGACGGCAAGCTGGCCCGCGAGCGCCGCGAGCAGCGCTGACTCGTTGGCCTGGAGACGGCGACCGCGCGGCAGATAAGCGACCAGGATCCCGATCAGCTCGCTCCCTGCCCTCAGCGGCACTGAGACGATCGCCTCCACCCCCGCTTCGGCGACCGCATCGGAGACGCCGGCCAGTCCGGGATCGGTTCCCGCGTCGAGGATCTCGAAGACCGGCCGCGGCCGCAGCCGCCCGAGCGCGAGGGAAATCAGCGCCTCGGCGACCCGAACGTGCGGGCCGGCCAGTCCACGAGAGGCTGCGGTATCGAGCTCCCGTCCGCTTCCGAGGTAAACGGCGGCCCTCTGCGTATCCAGCAGCTCGGCGACCCTGTCGACCGCCGTGTCCAGGGTGTGCGAAAGCGAGAGCTCCGCAATCGCCTGACCGACGACGGCGAGGAGCGCGCGGCTTCGATCGAGCTCCTGCGACAGCCTGTTGGTGCGCTCGGTCGCGCGAAGGGCGTGAGCTGCCCGGGAGCCGAACGCGCACAGGCGTTCGAGCTCGTCGTCGGAGAGACCCTCGCCCGCAAACGACAGTCGGAGCCCGCCCAACGGCGGCTCCCCGAGCCGGACGAGCGCGATGGGCTCATCCCCGTCCCGGCGCGCGAAGTAGGTGCGGCCGCCGAGATCCCGCTCTGCTTCCCATGCCCGCTTCTCCGCGTCATCCAGCGCGCCTACGGCGGCGATCGTTTCCACTTCGCCGTCTTCGGTGCGCCAGATCAGGCACGACTGCGCGTGTGTCAGCTCGGCGGCGAGCCGGGCGATGCGTTCGGCGCTCGTCGACTCGTCGGCTCCGGCTGCCAGGGCCCGGCCTGCGAGCTCGAGCGCCGACGGAACCGTCGCCGCGCCGTTCGCCGCGCCGTTGACTGGACGAAAGGCGCGGACGAGCAGCCCTGCCTGTTGCGCAGCGATCTGGGCCACAGCCCGATCGGCGCCCGTGAAAGGCTCTCTCGAACGCATGAGCTCGAGACTCGCGAGCACCTCGTCGTCGGCGAGCGAGGGCACCACGAGGATCTCAACGGCGCCGATTCGCTCCGCAAGGCGCTTGATTGCATCCGGCAATTCGTCGGCCTCGCTCAGCTCCTCTGTCGCGAGCTCATCCAGCACCAGGCGCGAGCCCTCGAGCTCTGCGCTGAGTGCCGAGGACTCGGACCAGACGCCGCGGGCGGGGAGACCTCCCCGGCCGTCCGGGACGCGAACGACGGCAAGCGTTGCGCCGGTCGCCTCGGCCGCGGCTCGGGCCAGCGCCGGAAGCGCGTCGTCGAGGCTCTCGGCCTGCGCAAGGTCCCGCCCCGCCGCGGCAAGAGTCTCGAGTCCCGGCTTTGCCGACATTGCAGGTTTATATAGTGCCCGCATGGCCGAGCCGGCCCGGCGCCGTGATGCCGTCGAGGACCCGCCGCCAATCGATCCGCGAGCGGTCGATCGCGCGTACCGGTTCCATCGAGCGCGTCGGCGTGCGCGCCAAGAGCGGATGCGCGAGCGCGGCCTGGCCCGGCTCCGTTTCTGGGTGATCTTGCTCTCGCTGCTGATTCTGGCCACCTACCTGTCGCTCATCGCCTGGCAGGAGATCCAGCGGCTCTTCGGCCTTTAGGTGCCCCATCCAGCAATACATGCCGGCTTCTGGCCCGCGATCACACGGCGCCAGGGCCGACCCTCCTCCTCACCAAGGTCTTCAGACCTTGCCTCGTCGGCGTGCCGCTCCTGGCTTGGTGCTCGCGACCCAGAATTCCGGCGGCATTACTGGAAGGCGCACTGTGCGCCTCTAGCCGCCGCATGACCGATACTTCGCCCGTGCAGTCGCCCGAGCCGTATCGGCCCGACGAGCCCTACGACGAGCCCGGCGAGCGGTTCGTGCCTGACGTCGCCTGGATCTGGGGCGCCGGCGAGCGTCTGACGTGGCTGTCAGGGCTGATCCTGAGCATGTCCACGCTGATGGGGTGGTACGTCAGCGTTGGCGAGGAGCCGACGTTCGCCGTCATCGGCTGGCATACCGGGACACTCGCGAAGATCGTCCTCGTCATCGGGCTGCTCGTGGTCGCGCTCCACCTCCTTCACGCGGCGGGTGTGGAGCTGCCGGCGACGGTGCCGGAGAGCCTCATCGTGATCGTCCTCGGCTCACTGGCGACGATCCTCGTCCTGGTCCGCCTGATCTCGATTCCGGAGGAGTTCCAGCCCGCGAGCCGCGGGATCGGAATCTGGATCAGCCTCGTCGCGGCGCTGCTCGTGATCGTCGCGGGGCTGCTGCGTGCCTCCGAAGACCTCTAGAGCCGCCTAGTTTCCGAGCAGGTCTTTCGTTCGTGAAACGAGCTCCTGCGGGTTGAAGGGCTTGCCGAGGAAAGCCTGGGCTCCCCCGGCCTCGGCCTGACTGGTCGCATCTGCATCCACTTTGCCGCTGAACATGATCACCTGGATCGAGTCGATCCCGTGGCGCTCGCGGACCGCCTGGAGCATCTGCCAGCCGTCGACGTGCGGCATCATCACATCCAGGAGGATCAGGTCCGGTGGCTCTTCCTCGAGAGCCGCCAGCCCCTCGTCGGCGCTCCCGGCTTCACGGACCGAGTAGCCGTCCATCTCCAGGTTGACCCGCACGAACTCTCGGATTCGCGGGTCGTCATCGACGATCAGGACGAGTGGCGCCGGGCGTGATCGCGGCCCGCTCGGACCGCTCGCGGAGCCGGCGACGAAGGCGTCGAGGTCGCTCTGCCGGTAGCGACGGTGGCCGCCGGGCGTGTAAAACGCCGGCAGCCGGCGGCGATCCGACCACTTTCGGATCGTGCTCTGCGCGACGCCGAGGTAGCGCGCAGCCTGGCCTAACGTCAGCCAGTCGGACTCGCCGTTTCTGGGCGGCTGCCGCCGCGCTCTGCCCCCGACCTCCGCCACGAGAAACGGAATCTAAACAAAGCTGCAGTTTCTTGGCGCCGATATGAGCGCTTCTTACGACTCCGTCTGCGTCACCGTCACCGTGGCCTGGCCGGTTTGCGTCCACGGCTGGATGGTCGAGACGTCGGTCACGGGCTGGCCAGGCTCGGGCCGGTCTTCCAGCGCCTGCCCCACGGCGACCCCAAGGGCGAAAACGACAGCGGCGGCCGCAATGCCGAGCAGGATGAGAAGGATCTGGCGGCCGCGGCTTCTTCGCCTGGGCGGTCGGGTCGAGGGGCGAAGCGTCATGGGACGTAGTCGGCCGCTCCGCGGGCATACAGGTGGAAGGCGGCGTCCTGGACGACGGAGAGCCGGCGTTCCCAGCGGGGAGAGGCGACGCGTTCTTCGAGCGCCTCACGCATCCAGTTGTCCGATGCGGCGTAGGCCTCCGCCAATTGGGCGAGCGTGTACGTCTCGCCGACACGCTTCCGGAGCTCCTCGGTCGCGACGTCGAGCTGGTCGAGCAGCGGTTCGTAGACATCGGGGTCGGACGAGTACGCCTCGAGACGTCGGTTGCCGTCCTCCCACTGCTGGCGCGCAGCTTCGACCGAGCTCGGCATGGCCCTCTTCTACCCAGGCGTCTCGAGTGTGCAGCAGCGCGCCGGCCAGAGCGGCTCGATCTCGGCGACGATTCGCTCGCCCAGCTCGTAACCGGGGCGCGCGAGGGCAAATGCAGCGTGCGCGTGCAGGCACTTCAGCTTCTCGGGCCGCGAGGAGCCGGCGATCCCGAGCTCGAGCGAAGCGCCACCTTCCTGGCCGATGCGGCCGTCCGCCAGCGCGCGGCGCACCGCCCGCTGCTCCTCCGTTGCTCTGCTGAGGCTGTCTGCGAGCTTTGCGTCCTGTGCGATCGCGCCGCTCCAGCGCTCGATCCCACCGGCGGCCTCGAGGCGCGAGACGGCGGCGACCAGATGTCGGCAGGTCAGGTAGTAGGTCGTCGGGAACGGCTCGCCTGCGGCGTCGTACGGCGCTTGCTCCGTGACGGCGGGAGCCCCGAACGGGCAGCGCAGGACGACGCGTCGAAACGCTCTTGGCGTCCGGCCCAGTTGGCGCTCGACGACGGCTCTGTCATCCATCGCCTCCTAGCCTAGCCCTGGCCTTCCGCCGCCACTCGTCGATCCCCTTCACGATGAAGAGCTGCTCGCCGGGCTTCACGAGCCCGAGCTTGCGGGCTCGCCGAGCGAGCGCCTCGGGAGTGTCTGCCTCTTCCAGCCGGCGCG
>DATGDB010000033.1:0-13473 GCA_035311205.1 Gaiellaceae bacterium
GTGGAGGTCTTCACGCCGTCCGGCAACTGGTCGAGCTACCCGCCGCACAAGCACGACGAGGACCGGCCTCCGGGCGAGGTCATCCTGGAGGAGGTCTACTACTACCGCGCCGCGCGACCCGAAGCCTTCGCGGTTCAGCGCCTCTACAGCCCGCGCCACGAGGTCGACGTCACGGTGACAGTCCGCGACGGCGACCTGATGCTCGTCCCGTACGGCTACCACACCACCTGCGCGGCCCAGGGCTACGACCTCTACTACCTGAACGCGCTCGCCGGTGACCGCCGCTCGATGGCAGCCTCCGACGACCCGCGGCTCGCCTGGATTCGGGCCGCGTGGGAGACGATGGAGAAGGATCCGCGCGTGCCGCTCGTGACCCCATGAGGATCGCGAATGCCCCCGTGAGCTACGGCGCGTTCGAGCTCACCGTCGGCGTCCTTACGAACGTTCCTGGCCCCGAGGACGTCCTCGACGCCATCGCTGCCGCCGGGTACGAAGGAACCGAGCTCGGGCCTCTTGGCTACTTCGGCGATGCGCCGACACTGCGCTGGCGGCTCGAGCGGCACGGCCTCGAGCTCGCCGGCGCCTTCGTCGAGCTTCGGTTCGGCGACGGGGACTTCAGCCCGCTCGACGCGACTCTCGATCTGCTCGAGCAGGTTCCGGCGGTGCCGGTCCTCGCCGACAAGGGACCGCGCGATGGTGAGGTCGACCTCGACGGCATCGCGCTCGCGGTCGACCAGGCGCGGGGCCGTGGCCTCGAGCCGGTCTTCCACCACCACATGGGGACGCGTGTGCAGACGCCGCCCGAGATCGAGCGCCTCCTCGAGCACACCGACGTTGCGCTCCTCCTCGACACTGGACATCTGGCGGCGGCCGGCGGCGATCCGGTCTCGGCCCTCAGCGACTGGCGTGACCGCGTCCGGCACGTGCACCTGAAGGACGTGCGGCTCGACGTCCTCCACGGGGCTACAGCATGGGACGATGCCTGGCGTGGGGGTGCTTTCTGCGAGCTCGGCGCCGGAGACGTCGACCTCGACGTGTTCCTGTCGCAGCTGAAAGAGAGCCGATACGACGGTTGGCTCGTCGTCGAGCAGGACTGGGTCCCGGGCCCCGACGACGATCCCGCACCACAGATCGAGGCGCAGGCACGAAACCGGCGGTGGCTCGCCGACCATGCCGGGCTCTGATCCTTAGGCTGGGCCCAGATGAGCGAGAGCCCCGAAATCAATTCCGTCGGCGACCTCGTCCTGACCGATCCCGAGGCGATGCGCGCACTGGCCCACCCGATCCGGCTCGCCTTGCTGGATCGCCTGCAGCGCGAAGGGCAGGCGACGGCCCGCGAGCTCGCCGCCGAGCTGGAGGTACCGGCACCCCCGATCCGCGAGCATCTCCGGGAGCTCGAGACGTTCGGGCTCGTCAAGCCCACCGACGAGGACGATTCCTGGAGCGCCGTTACGAAGGGCCTCGTCTTCGAGATTCCGGACGACCCCGAAGGGCAGGCGGTCGCTCGCCAGCTCAGCAACATGATGCTCTTGCGCTCCGGCGACCTCCCGGCGCAGTGGGCCGCCGACCACGAGCCCCGGCTCGGGCCTGAGTGGGCCCGCGCAGCCGGCCTGATCAACAGCAGGGTCACTCTGACCCCCGACGAGCTTCGGGGCCTTCAGGAGGGCCTCGAGCAACTGCTCGAGCCCTTCATCACGCGCGAGGCCGACGACATCCCGTTCGGCGCAACCCGGGTGCGGATCCTGGGGTACTTCCTCCCCGAGGCCGACGAGTGACCTACCCGCATCCCGCCCGACATCTCCTCAGGGCGAAGGACCTCGTTGACGCCCGTTATCGCGATCCCCTGGACGTGCCGACCCTCGCGCGAGCTGCGCGCCTTTCGCCCGCGCACTTCAGCCGCGAGTTCCGCCGTGCATTCGGCGAGCCGCCGCACCGCTACCTGCTGATGCGCCGGATGGAGCGCGCCGCTGCGCTCCTCCGGAACACCGACCGGAGGGTCGCGGAGATCTGTCTGAACGTCGGCCTGCGGAGCGTCGGCTCGTTCACCACGACCTTCCACCGGACGTTCGGCGCGACTCCGACCGCCTACCGGGCCGCCCACCCGCCGGCGCTCGAGCGCGCCCGCGTGCCAACCTGCATCCTGCTTGCCTTCGCCCGACCGTCATCCAGCACGTTTGGAGAAGACGGCCGGGCGCGCTCCGACTAACGTCGCCCGCGACCTACGACACAGGAGGACGAAGTGCTGAAGCAACTCACCAACGTCCAGGTGTGGGTGGACGACCAAGACGAGGCTCTCGCCTTCTACACCGAGAAGCTGGGACTTGAGCTCCGGGAGGACGTCACCGTTCCGGAGATGGGCAACTTCCGCTGGCTCAGCGTCGGCGTGCCCGGCCAGCCGGATGTCGCCATCGTGCTCATGGCTGTGCCCGGCCCGCCGGTGTTCGACGAGGAGACGCGCGAGCAGATCAAGTCGCTGCTCGCCAAAGGCGCCTCCGGCGGCCTGTTCTTCGCCACGGATGACGTCCAGCGCGCCTACGAGGAGCTCAAGAGCCGGGGAGTCGAGTTCCAGCAGGAGCCGACGGAGCAGCCGTACGGCATCGACGCCGGCTTCCGCGACCCCTCTGGCAATTCGATGCGCATGGCGCAGCGCTCAGATATCGGCTGACGGCTCGAGAAGTGAGGTGCTCGGGCAACGCGCACTGAACCGCGCGCTGCTCGAGCGCCAGCTGCTCCTGAGGCGCGTCGACATGTCGGTGCCGGCGGCGCTCGAGCACCTCGTGGGACTTCAGGCGCAGGCGCCGATGCCGCCTTACTACGCCCTCTGGTCACGGCTGGAGGGCTTCGACCCTCACCAGCTGGGCCGGATGCTCACCGATCGCGAGGCGGTGCGGCTCACACTCATGCGTGGAACGCTGCACCTCGTCACCGTCCAGGACGCGCTCGTCCTGCGGCCGCTCCTCCAGCAGGCCATCGAGCGAGCCCACAAGGGCGCGTTCGCACAGCGGATGAACGCCGTCGATCCGACTCGGCTTCCAGCGGCCGTGGACGAGCTGCTCGCCGAGGGGCCGCTTACGGCGCGGGAGCTCGGACGACAGCTCGTGGAACGAGGCATTGGTAGAGACATCGAGGCCGTCGCCAACGCCACCCGGATGTACGTGCCGCTCGTCCAGGTGCCCCCGCGCGGCGTCTGGGGCGCCGGCGGTCAGGCGAAGTACGCACGGTTGGAGTCCTGGACCGGCCGCAACCTCGAGGTCGAACCGTCGCTCGGAGACATGATCCTGCGCTACCTCCGCGCCTTCGGCCCCGCCTCGGTTCTCGACATGCAGAAGTGGTCCGGGCTGACGAGGCTCAAGGCGGTCTTCGAAGAGTTGCGGCCCCGGCTCACGACTTTCCGCGACGAAGGCGGCCGAGAGCTCTTCGACCTGCCCGACGCTCCGCGTCCGAGCCCCGATCTCCCGGCACCGACTCGCTTCCTCGGCGAATACGACAACGTCCTGCTTGGACACGCCGACAGGCGCCGGATCATCCCCGAGGATTTCCCGTGGGAGGCGATGCTCGCTCCCAGCCGGTTCGTCAACAACCTGCTCGTCGACGGGATGCTGCGGGCAACCTGGTGGATCGAGCGTGAAGGAAAGCGTCGGGCAACGCTCGCCGTCCGCCCTTATCGCAAGCTTTCACGCGCCGAGCACGCGGCGCTCGCCGCGGAAGCCCGCCGGATGATCGACTTCGCCGCGTCCGAGGTGGACCGCCGCGACGTGCGCTTCGAGCCCGCGGTCGACTAGCCGAGACCGCCCGACGGGGCCCTGGCGGATGTACGCCAATGTCGTGGAAACGCCACGCAACCCCACGCAACGGGTTGGTACGTTCGCCACCGTTGGCGACGCTTGGGGGAAGGGTGCTGTTGGCCAGGCAGTTCCTGCGGTCCGCTGTCGTCGAGCCCGGTGCGGCGGGCTCCCACTCCTCGAGCTCTGAGCGCGAGCACACGGTAGTGCGACGCGAGCCCGTCGAGCGTCTGCTGTGCAGTGCGGAGCTCCGAGAGCCGCTCCGAGATCATCGACTCGACGACACCGGGCGACGCGGCGACGAAGCGTGAGGGCGAGTCGGGCATGGGCTCGACGAGCCCCCGGCGGATGAGCGACTCGAGTGCCTCCCGAACGTCGTCCTCGGAGAGACCCGTCGCGTCCGCGATCTCGCACTCCGGCGCTGAGACCGCTGTGACCAGAAACCGGTACACACGGTCCTCAGCCGGGGTCGCACCCAGCTTGGTCAGCATCGTCCACCCCCTGGAGTCAGCGGCGTTCAGGCTGCTAAAGGATAAAAAACTCGTTCGCGCGCCGCCAGACGCGGTGGATCAGGTCGTAGAAACCCAGACGAGCCGGGTCTCGACGACCTGGACGTCGGTGGCCTCGAGGCGGATCGCGACCGTCTCGAGCTCCGCGGCCATCGCCTTCCACTTCTCGTCGATCTCTGCAATGTCGTCCAGGAGCTCCTGCTCGAGCCGCTCGAGGTCGTCGGCCGCCTGCTGCGCTCGGTGCTCGGCGGTCTCCTTCCGCTCGGCCGCGCGGGAGGACATACCGTGCCTCGAGGACAGCGTGCCGGCGGCTCGTGCGATCGAGCGCGTGTTGCGGCGGCCGCCGAGCAGCGCGCCGAGCACTGCACCGGCCCCGGCGATCAGCTCGTTCGTCTGGTACGAGCGCTGGCCTTCCTCGAGCTCCTCGACCCGGCGCTTCGCGAGCTCGAGCGCGGACTGCAGCCGCTCCCGCTTGCTCTCCAGCCGGTCCTTGAGCGTCACAGCCTCCTCGTCGGCCTTGGCCTGCGCCGCCTCGTCACAACGAGCGGCGAACTGCTCCTCGCTCTCGCCGGGCCGCGAAGTGAGCTTCAGCGGCTTACATCGGAACAGCTCCAGCGGGCGGCTGCGGACCAGGCGTTGTCGGATCTCCTTGGCGGCGTTCGAGAAGAACGTGCTCTTGTCGACCGGAGCCTGGGTGAGGACGTACGACGACCCGGTCGGCGCCGCCTCGCCGAAGTCACGATCCTCGTAGTCGACGATCGTCTCCGAATCGAGGTCGAGGCCACCGTCCAACGGCCCGTAGACCGCTTCGAACTCCTGGCTCTCGTCGACGCCTGCGGTCGAGTCGTCGTAGCGCAGGCTCACGCGGGCTGCGAGGAAGGCGCGTAGCCGCGTGGCGCCTGCGACGGCTCCGATCTGAGCGGCCCAGGCCGCGGCCGGGTCGAGGTACGAGACGGACACGCCTGGAGCCACGCTCGGCGTGACCGGCGTTTCGTCCTCGGCGACCTCCGTCGGCGCATCGGCCGGCACAGGCGCCGGCGTCGCCTCGACCTCCGGGCGCGGCGCGTCCTTCATCAGGGTCTCGATCTGTTCCTTCGTTAGCGGGCCGCGGAGGTATGACATCGCCCAGCGGGTCATGAAGAGGGCGGGCGTCGAGCTCTTGGCGCTGACGAACAGGAACTCCCGTTTCTGCAGGCCCCCGATCGCCTCGTCGAGCGCTTCGACATCGGTCGAGCCGGCCGCGGACTCGAGACCTTCGAGCACGCGCGCCTTGTCCCGCTCGGTCTGGAGCCGGCCGACGAGCCACGTACCCGCGTTCGACATTGCCTTGTAGTCGAGGTCGACCGGGTTCTGGGTCGCAAGAGCCATGCCGACGCCGAAAGCGCGCCCCTGCTTGAGGATGGTCAGGATCGGCTTCTTCGCCGGCGGCATCGCCGTCGGCGGGACGAAGCCGAAGACCTCGTCCATGTAGGCGAGGGTGCGCAGGTCGGAGGTGCCGGGCTGGCCCCGCATCCACGTGACGAGCTTCGAGAGCACGAGTGTCACGACGAACTGGCGCTCGGCGTCGGACAGGTGGGCAAGGTAGACGATCGCGCAGCGCGGCTTCCCATCAGGAGTGCGCAGCAGCGTCGCCGGGTCGAGCGGCTGTCCGGCACCCCAGGCGGCGAACGACGGCGAGGCGACGAGCGCGTTCAGCCTGAGCGCCAGCTCCGTGCGCTCCTTGGGCGGGAAGAACGCGTCGACGTCGAAGACGCCGAGCTTGCGCACCGGCGGCGACTGGATCTGACCGATGAGCGTGCCGAGATCGAGGTCCTGGCCGGCGCGCCAGGCATTCTCGAGCAGGTTCGCGAGCAGCACGTGCTCGCGGCTCGCGAGCGGATCAGCCTCGATCCCGACGAGTCCGAGCAGGCTCGTCACCGTGCCCTCGATCTCGTCGCGGAGGGCTTCCGCTTCTGAATCCCAGGAAAGCGGCGGCGCCTTCAGCGAGCCGATGACGTTGAGCGGGATCCCGGCTTCGGACCCCGGTGTGTAGACGGCGAAATCGGCCGCCTGCCGGAGCGCCTCGATTCGCTCGGCGCCGAGACCCTGCGACTCGAGGCCCGATCTCCAGACCATCGCCGTCTTCTCTGCGAACTCGTCCAGGGACAGTCCCTCGCTGCGCGCGTCGTCCTCGTTCACCCAGGGGCGGAAGCTCGCCGCTGAGAGGTCGGGAAACGTGAGCAGGAGGTTGCCCATATCGCCCTTTGGATCCAGCACGAGGCAGGGGATGCCGGCGAGGAGCGCCTCCTCGATCAGGACCACGGCGAGCCCGGTCTTTCCCGACCCGGTCATGCCAACGATCGCGGCGTGAGTTGTCAGGTCGCCCGACTCGACAGTCAGCCGATCGGGCCCGGGCTTGCCGGTCTTGTCGAGACGGAACCCGAGGTGGAGGTCGGCCACGAGGTGAGTCTAGAGCCGCCTCGTAAGACACAAGTCCCCGCGGATCCGAAGATCTGCGGGGACTTGATGGGGCGATGATACAGGGAACGCGAACCGTGTCAAAGCGGTGACCCGCGCGTCCCCCGATCGTCGCCGACAGGCGACTCGGGGATCGTTCCGACGGAGGATTTCGACCCGTCTGAGGGCGGTTGAGCATCGGCCTTTGATGCTCGAGCACGTCGCCCGGTTCGTCGTGAAGCACCGCCTGCTCGTCGTCGCCGCCTGGATCGGTCTCCTCGCGTTCGGCCTCTTTGCGACGACCCGAGTCTCGAACCGCTGGCTCGAGCAGTTCTCGATCCCAGGCTACTCGGCGTACGAGGCGAACCAGCGAGTCCTGAAGACATTCGGGAACGGCGCCCAGGCTCCGAACGTCGCCGTTTTCCACTCGGCCGGTGACGTCACGAAGACCGCGGGGCTCAAGACGGCGCTCGGACGCTTCGAGCGCGAGCACCCGACCATGCGAGTCAGCTCGTACTTCAACACCGGGAGCCGGGCCTACGTCTCCCGGGACGGGCATACCACGTTCGCCGAGTTCTACCCGCCCGGCCAGGAGGGTTTCTCAGCAGAGGACGACCTGGGCCTCGTTCGCGGCGCGATGAGCGACGCCGTGCCGCCCGGTGTCACCGTCCACGTCACGGGAATCGACGCGCTCTACAACTCCGAGAGCTCGAGCTCGGGAGGCCCGAGCGTCCTGACGGAGACGCTGATCGGAGGGCTGGGCGCGCTCGTGATCCTGCTCTTCGTCTTCGGGACGCTGCCCGCCGTCGCGATTCCACTGGCGATTGCGGCCACGGCGATCCTCACCACGTTCTCGCTCATCTGGGCGCTCACGTACTTGACCTCGGTCTCGCTGATCGTCGAGTACCTCGTCGCGCTCGTCGGCCTCGGCGTTGCCATCGACTACTCCCTGCTGATGATCTTCCGCTTTCGCGAGGAGCTCGCGCATGGAGACGACGTCGAGACCGCCGTGGTGGAGACCATGCGGCATGCGGGCAGATCGGTGGTCGTCTCCGGCTCGACGGTCGCGATCGGGCTCCTGTCGATGGTGATCATCCCGGTCCCGGTCATCCGCTCGATCGGAATCGGCGGGATGCTGATCCCGGCGGTGTCGGTGATCGCTGCAACCACGCTCCTGCCCGCGCTGCTCGCGACATTCGGCCACCGAGTAAACAGCCTTCGTGTCATGCCGCGCCGCTTCGTCGCCGTGACCGACGCAGAGAGCGGCTTCTGGGGCCGCTGGGCCCGAGTCGTGATGCGCCGGCCGCTCCCGATCGCGATAGCCGGGGCGGCCATCGTCGGCCTGCTGCTCGTTCCCGGAGTGCAGCTGAACCCGGCCGACGCTCAGGCGAAGAGCCTCGCCGGCAAGGCGTCGGACGACGGGGTCATCGGCTTCCGCGAGCTGACCGCCGCTGGAATCTCTCCTGGCGTCCTCGAGCCCTACGTCGTCCTCGCCGAGAACAATCCATCGGCGAGCGATCTGCGGCACGTCGTCACTCGGCTGGACGAGACTTCAGGGATTGCGGCGGCGGCCGCTCCGCCGTCGTGGCGGCGCGATGACACGTCGCTCGTGGAGAGCTTCGGCTCCGTCGACGCGGCGTCGAAGCCGGCCCAGACCACGATTGCAAACCTCGAGAACCACGTCCTTCCCTCCTTGCAAGCGCGGCTGGGGAACGGCACCAAGCTCACCCTCGGCGGCGTCGCTCCCGAGCAGCGCGACTTCGTCCACGCGGTCTACGGGAAATTCCCGCTCGTCCTCGGCTTCGTCATCCTCCTGACGTTCATCCTGCTCATGCGGGCGTTCCGGTCGCTGTTCCTGCCGCTCAAGGCGGTCGTCCTCAACCTGGCCTCGCTCGGCGCCGCGTTCGGGATCATCGTCTTCATCTTTCAGCAGGGCCACGGCGCGGAGACGATCTGGGGCGTCCACGCAACCGACGCGATCATCTCCTGGATTCCCGTGATGATCTTCGCGTTCCTCTACGGCCTCTCCATGGACTACGAGGTCTTCATGCTCACGCGCATGCGCGAGGCCTACGACGAGACAGGGTACGCCGAGAAGGCCGTCTCGCTCGGGCTCGCCCGGACCGGGAAGCTCGTCACGAGCGCCGCCCTCGTCCTGATGTTCGCGTTCCTCGTCCTGTCCTCGAGCTCGGGCGTCGACATCAAGCAGTTCGGCATCGGGCTCGCGGCCGGGATCATCTTCGACGCGACGGTGATTCGGGCGCTGCTCGTGCCCGCGATCATGCGGCTGGCCGGCTCCTGGAACTGGTGGCTTCCTGAACGGATCGGGAAGGTTCTGCTCGTCCGTCCGCGCCCCGCGTCGGAGACTTCGAGTTAGCTCCTCCGGCGTAGGCGGCCCGAAAACCGTCCCGCCAGCTCGGGAACCGGAGCGTCCAGCCGAGCTCGCTTTTCGCCTTGGCGTTCGAGGCGCCTCGGATCTCGGTCATCAGGACGACTCCGGATTCCCCGGCGAGGAGCCGAGCGAGCCAGGCCGGGACGCGGCGCGGCGGCTTGGCGCCGATCGCGTCCGCCAGCGCCGGTAGCCACTCCCGCACCGGTGCGGGATCGTCGTCGACGACGTTGTAGACGCCCTGCGCGGCCTGCTCCAGCGCGAGGATGGTCGCCGTGGCTGCATCCTCCAGGTGCACGAACGACCAGATTCCGCCGCCGTCGCCGACGATCGGGAAGCGGCGCTTGCGCACGAGCTCGAGCTGTGCGTCATCCGGAGCCCCGTAGAGGCCGCCGTACCGAAGTGCGGCTCCACCGGCTTCCGTCGTCCTCTGCTCGAGATAGCGGATCGCCGCGAGCGTCTCGCGCATCGCCGGCGCGGGCGTCGGGTCGAGCGGATCCTCCTCGGTCTTCACCGGCCCGCCCTCGCGTGCATAAGGCCAGCCGGCGTAGCTCTGGGCAACGAAGAGGCGGACGCCCGCCTCACGCGCGCCCGCGAGCAGCGCGTCGGTGCCTTCTGTCCGGAGCCGGTTCGTCAGCCCGAAGCTGCGGTCGAAGTGCTTGATGTCGGACATGCCGGCCAGGGCGGTCGCCTCGTGGACGATCCCGTCCGGCCGGGCCTTGACGACGGCCTGCCGCACGGCGTCGCGGTCGAGCAGGTCGAGCACGATCGGCTCGGCGCCGGCCGCGCGGAGAAGCTCGGCCTTCTCGGGCGATCGGGACGTTCCGACCGCCTCGTGGCCTCGCTCAATCAGTTGTCGGACGAGCCGCGTGCCGACTGCACCGCTCGCCCCTGCAACGAAAACTCGCATCGTTTGCCTCCTTTGGTCTCTTACCCCGGAGACGAGATGCGGGCTCCGCCTGTGACGCTGTCACACCCACGGCTGCTATTCCGTCTTTGCCGGTGATGGAGAGCCCTGAAGAGCTGCGCCCGTACCTCTTCTCGATCGCCTACCGGATGCTCGGATCTGTGGCCGAGGCGGAGGATGTCGTCCAGGACGCGTACCTGCGCTACGAAGAGGCCGACGTCGAGGCCGAGTCGCCGAAGGCGTACCTGGCCACGGTTACGACGCGGCTCGCTATCGACCAGCTCCGCTCGGCTCGCGCCCGCCGGGAGGTCTATCCAGGAGAGTGGCTGCCGGAGCCGCTCGTGGACGACGACGCGCTCCGCCACGCCGAGACCGCCGACTCGCTCTCGCTCACCTTCCTGCACCTGCTCGAGAAGCTCTCGCCCGTCGAGCGCGCCGTCTTCCTCCTCCGGGAGGTCTTCGACTACCCGTATGAGGAGGTGGCCGAGATCGTCGGCAAGAGCCCGGACAACTGCCGCCAGATCCTCGCCCGGGCGCACAGGCACATGCAGGAAGGCCGGCGCCGCTTCGACGTCTCGCGCGAGGAGCGGGACCAGATCGCACGCCGCTTCGTCGCCGCCTGGGAGGAAGGCGACACGAGTGCGCTGATCGAGCTGCTCGCGCCGGACGCAACCGTCTACGGCGACGGGGGCGGCAAGGCGCCGTCAGTGCGGGAGCCGCTCGTCGGCGCGGAGCGCGTGGCGAAGGCGATCATCGGCTGGGGCCGCCAAGCGCACGAACGCGGGCTCGTGCACCGTCCGGCGCTAGTGAACGGCGAGCCCGGCGTCGTCTTCTACGGGGGCGATCAGGTTCACTGGGTGGCGTCGCTCGAGATCGCGGACGGCGTCGTCGTCGCGATCAGGTCGGTGCTCAACCCCGACAAGCTGGCGCACCTGCGCGGCTAGAGCTAGCCCTTCTCTTCGGCGATGCGAACAGCCTCGGCGCGGTTGCGCGCTCTCAGCTTGCGGATCGCGGAGCTGAGGTAGTTCCGGACCGTTCCTTCCGAGAGATACAGCTGCCCCGCGATCTCGGCCGCCGTCGCCTGGCTCCTGGCGGCGGAGAGCACGTCGTGCTCGCGCTCGGTGAGCGGGCTGACGCCGTCGGCGATCGCGTCTGCGGCGAGCCCGGGGCCGATCACCCGCCGCCCCGCATGCACGTCGCGGATCGCATCGGCCAGCTGTTCGGCGGGCGCGTCCTTCAAAAGGAACCCCTGGACGCCGTTCTCGATCGCTCGCCGGAGATAGCCCGGTCGGCCGAAGGTGGTCAGGATCAGCGTGCGCGTCTCGGGCAGCTCGGCGGCGAGCTCCGCCGCAGCGGAGATCCCGTCGAGACCGGGCATCTCGATGTCGAGCAGCGCGACGTCCGGGCTCCGCGCTCGCGCCGTCTCGAGCACGGCGTCACCGCGCTCGACCTCGGCGACGACTTCGATGTCGTCCTCGAACGCGAGCAGGCTGGCCAACGCGCCGCGCACCATGGCCTGGTCCTCTGCGATCAGGACGCTGATCACGGCGCTTCCAGCGGAAGGGGAGCCGGACGCTCTCGATCTCGTCGGGAAGCTCGTCCGCCGATCGGTCGATGCGACAGTCGATCCCGGCCGAGCACGACTGCGATCGCCGCCTTCTGCGCCGGCGAATCGGAGCTCGAGGCGAGATCCGAGATCGGTCCGATCGGGAAGAGCAGGCCGAGGACCTGGCCCGCACGAATCAGGATCATTCCGTCATCGTGACGGATCGGTGCGCGGCCAACCGGGCGACGGCAACGTCGTTGCGAAGCCCGTGATCACGACGATCGCGACCAGCCATGACTCGATGGTGCGGTCCGGAGGCGGCGGTCCGTAGAGCCGCGCATCATGAATTCGCCATGACAGCCGTCACATTGGCGCTCGCCGGGGACACGATGCTCGGCCGCAATGTCGCCGAAACGATCAGGCGACACGGGCCCGAGAACGTCTTCGCCGACGAGGTGATCGCGCTCACGCGCAGCGCGGATCTGTTCGTCTTGAACCTCGAGTGCTGCATCTCTTCGCGCGGAAGCCCGTGGCCCGATCCGCACAAGCCGTTCTTCTTCCGCGCCCCGCCCGAGGCGACCGAGGTTCTGACGCGGCTAGGCGTTGACTGCGTCACGCTCGCGAACAACCACGCGCTCGACTTCGGCCGCGTCGCCCTCCTGGACACGCTCGAGCGCCTGCGGGAGGCCGGCATTCGGTGGGTCGGCGCCGGCCGAGATCACGACGAGGCCAGGGCGCCGGTGATTCTGGAAAGGAACGGTTTCCGGCTCGCCGTGGTCGGCTGTAGCGACCATCCCGCCGACTACGCCGCCGGCCCGACTCGGCCCGGGATCGCCTACGTCGACTTCCGAGGAGGAGTGGAGTGGTTGCCGGACGCGATCGCCGGACTAGAGGCCGACGCTGTGCTCGTCGCCCCGCACTGGGGCCCGAACATGAACCCGGAGCCGCTGCCCTACATCCGGCGGGCGGCCGCCGGCCTGCGTGAGGCCGGCGCGAGGCTCGTCGGCGGTCACTCGGCGCACGTCTTCCAGGGCGTGGAGCCCGGGATCCTGTACGACCTCGGCGACTTCGTCGACGACTACGCGGTCGACACGAAGCGACGGAACGACCTCGGCCTTCTCTTCTTCGTCACGCTCGACGACGAGGGGCCATCCCGCGTCGAGGCGGTCCCGCTGAAGCTCGAGTACTGCCACACGCGGCTCGCCAACGGCGAGGACGCCGCCTGGATTCGCGAGCGTTTCCGCGCCGCCAGCGCCGCGCTCGGAACGGAGGTGGCCGAGGAGGACGGCCGCCTCGTCGTCGACTGGCGGTCCTAGTCGCGCCTTGGCTCGTAGGTCAGGATGGCGATGCCGTCACCGACCGTCTTCGAGTCGACGAGTCGCAGAGGCTTCTTGTCGCTGGTTTCTCCGAAGATCCGCTTGCCGGTCCCGAGCACGACGGGGAACACCATCAGCCGGAGCTCGTCGACGAGGTCGCTCTCGAGCAGCGTGTGCACGAGCTGATTGCTGCCGTGGACGACGATGTCGCCGTCGACCTCCTCCTTTAGCTTCTCGACCTCCTCGAGGACGTCGCCGTTCAACACCGTCGTGTTGTTCCACGTCGGGTTCTCGAGGGTCGAGGAGATGACGTACTTCGGCATGGAGTTGAACTTGTCGGCGAACTCGCCCTCCCTGGACGGCCAAGCCCCAGCGAAGCCCTCGTAGGTCACCCTTCCCAACAGCAGGGCCTCAGACGCGCGCGTCTCGTCGAGCTTGAACTGGTCGCCCTCCGCTCCGCGCTCGAACTCGAAGCTCCAGCCCTTGTACTTGAAGTCCTCGCCTCCGGGGGCCTGCATGACACCGTCCAGCGAGACGAACTCGGTTACGACGATCCTGCCCATGTGATCCTCCTTCTCCGTCGGGATG
>DATGDB010000034.1:0-21951 GCA_035311205.1 Gaiellaceae bacterium
CTGGGCCATCAGCGTGTAGGCCTGCTCGGACTCCGGGTTGTTGAGCTGCTCGGCCTCGCCGGTGAGCGCATCACCGAGGAACAGCGCGATCGCCACGATCGCCAGGAGGCAGGCGACGAGCCACGCGCCCACCGTCCGCCAAGGATGTCGCGCTGATGCGGCGGCGAGACGGCGCGTCATTGACGGTAAAGATTAGTGGCCGCTAACATAGTCGCCACTAACCGGTGAAGCTGCATCTGATCTCAGAAGAGACACGCAAGTGGTGGACCCTCGCGGCGGTCGCCTTTGGTCTCTTCATGATCATGCTGGACAACACCGTGGTCAATGTCGCGCTGCCGTCGATCGCGCGCGACCTGCAGGTTGACCTCTCGGAGCTCGAGTGGATCGTCACGGGCTATGCGCTGACCTTCGCCTCCCTGATGCTGACCGGCGGGAAGCTGGCCGATCTCATGGGCCGGCGGCTGATCTTCATCGTCGGGCTCGCGATCTTCACGCTGTCATCGCTCGTCTGCGGCCTGGCCAGTAGCGGCGAGCTGTTGATCGGCGCGCGGGTCGTCCAGGGCGCCGGCGCCGCGCTCATGAACCCCGCGACGCTCTCGATCATCGCTGCGACGTTCCCTCCGCGCCAGCGCGGGACGGCGATCGGCATCTGGGCCGGTGTCTCGGCGCTCGCACTCGCCATCGGCCCCCTCGTCGGCGGTCTGCTGACCGAGCACATCAGCTGGAACTGGATCTTCTTCGTGAACGTCCCGATCGGGGTCATTGCGATCGCCGCCAGCGTGATCCTGATCCCCGAGTCACGGGACGAGTCCGCCGAGCAACGTCTCGATCTCCCCGGCCTCGTGACGTCGGGAATCGGCCTGTTCGCACTCTCGTACGGGCTCATCGAGGCGAACACGTACGGCTGGACCTCCAGCCGCATCGTCGGCTCATTCGTCGTCGCCGTCGCGATGCTGGTCGCCTTCGTCCTGCTCGAGCGCCACCAGCGCATTCCGATGCTCGACCTGAACCTCTTCAAGAACAGCACCTTCACCGGCGCGAATCTTGCCGTCCTGCTCGTCGCCCTCGCAATGTTCGGCGTCTTCTTCTTCATGTCGCTCTACATGCAGGGGGTGCTCGGCTACTCGGCGGTTCAGGCCGGCGCTGCCTTCCTGCCGATGACGATCCTGATCATGCTGACCGCGCCGATCGCGGGAAGAAGCACGGACCGAATCGGCTCGCGCGGGCTGATCACGGCCGGGATGATCTTGCTGGCGGTGCAGCTCCTCTACTTCTCCCGGCTCGGGGTGCAGGAGAGCTACTGGACGATCTTCCCCGGGATGATCATCGGCGGGTTCGGGATGGCCATGGTGATGACTCCGAGCGCGGCGGCAGCCGTTCGCGCGCTCCCAGTCGACAAGTCCGGCGTTGGCTCGGCCGTCCTCAATGCATCCCGCCAGGTGGGCGGATCGACGGGAATCGCACTGATGGGCGCGATCATGGCTCGCCAGATCGGCGATCTGCAGGGACCCTCCGTGTTCCAGGCCAAGCAGGTCTTCGTCGATGCGCTCTCGACCACCTTGACCGTCGCCGCGGCAATCGCCGTTCTCGGCGCGGTGGTCTCGTTCGCGCTCGTGCGCCGGCACGAGATCGAGGAGCCGGGCGACGAGGAGCCGCGCGTCAGCGAGCTCGCGGCATGAGCGTGACGAAGTCCAGGCTCAGCGCCAAAGAGCGCAAGTCGACCGTCCTCGAATGCGCGTGCCAGATCTTTGCGAAGGGCAGCTACCACGGAGCCACGACGGCCGAGATCGCCCGCACCGCCGGAGTCACGGAACCGATTCTCTACCGCCACTTCTCGTCGAAGCGTGATCTCTACCTTGCATGCTTGACGCAGGCATGGGTCGAATGCCGCACGATGTGGGAGGGAGCCGTCGACGCAGAGCCCGATCCGGCGCTTTGGGTCGCCGCGATGGGGAGCTCCTACCTCGCGGCCAAGGACAAGCGCGGGAACGTCGCCTTGCTGTGGGTGCAGGCGCTGACGGAGGCGAGCGACGATCCGGAGATCAGGCGCTTTATCCGCCGCCACATCCGCGAGGTGCACGAGTTCGTCGCCGACGTCATCCGCCGAGCGCAGGAAGCAGGCGGCGTCCTCCCGGACCGTGATCCGGAAGCGGAGGCGTGGATCTTCATCTCCATCGGCCTCCTGGGAACGGTCAGCAAACGCCTGGGCGGCATGGCCGATGAAGACTTCCCAAGAATCTCCGCGTCACGGCGCGCGTGGCTCACCGGTAAAGCGGAGCATTAAAAGAGCGGAGCCATAACATCCGCCGCGGAACCGGCTTTTGCCGGTTCCGCCGCTAAGGCAGCCGGGTGAAGGAAGTGGCGTGCGCCGTCGGCCCTTATCGGTCGCTGGAAGTCGTAAGACTTCCAGCGAAGGGGGCGCTATGCGCGCCCCCGGGTAGGAAGTGAACCCCCGGGCTGCGGCCCCCGGGGGTTCGCATTCCTTTCGGCGAGCCCACCTCCCTTGGCGAATAGCCCGGAGGCTCTGACTCTGCGGCCCAGCCAAATCCTCCCGGCGGCCTCACCATGTGTGGCGCGCCTACCCCTCACGACTCACGCCGATCAGGGTGAGTTGACTATACGACCACTGTCCCATTCAGTCAAGTACCTCGGTCAAGTGATTTTGCGTTAAGCTTGCTTGACCGGATTCCTCAGGAGCCGTGCCCCTTCTGGGGGATTCACACCGACTTGGAGGACCTGTATTGTCAAGTTGTACGGTAACGCCACTGCGGGAAAGTCCTTTTTGAACCGAGCGACCCAGTCCTCCAAGCCGTCGCGCGTCGGCCGACTCCCCAATGGCGGGCTCGGCGAGCGCCTGCGTTCGCTGCGCGTCAACCTCGGCATGACGCAGACAGACCTGGCCGGCGAGCGGTTCTCGAAGGAGTACGTCAGCCAGATCGAGCGCGGAAAGACGCGGCCAACGCAGGAAACGATCGAGTGGCTCGCGCAGCGGCTGGGTGTCGATCCGGGCTTCCTGGTCAGCGGCGTCTCGGCCGACGACCGGGGACGCATCGAGACCAGTCTCGCCCGCGCCGAGGCGCTGAACGAGAACCACGAATACGTCGAGGCGCTGTCCGAGTACGGGAAGATCGGGCCGACGGTGCTCGGCATCCCGTCGCTCGAGCTCCACGTTCGCCACCTCAACGGTGAAGCCTGGGCGCTCATGCGCTCCGGCGAGGTGAAGCAGGCTCTCGAGCTGCTGACCCGTTCCAAGGAGCTCGTCGAGGACCCGATCTTCTCGGACGTCGACCGGGCGGACGTTCTCTACCGGCTCGGTGCCTGCCGGGTCGAGCTCTCCAGCATCGAGACCGCGATCGCGCTCTTCAACGAGGCGCTGGCCCTGGCCGAGCGCTCGGAGCTGCCCTGTGACCGCTTGCGCGGTGAGATCTTCGGGTGGCGCTCACGGTGTTACCGCCGTCAGCGCGACTTCGAGGCTGCACGCGAGGATCTCGAGCGCGCGCTCGAGCTCGCCGAGGCGCTCGAGGATCCCAAGGCGCTCGCGCGCGTCTACTTCCACGCGTCGATCGTCGCGGAGCGCCAGGGCAAGTGGGTGCTCGCACGGAGCTACGCGGAGCAGGCGAAGGCCCAGTTCGAGGAGATCGCCGACCGGGCGACTGTCGGGAAGCTGCTGAACAACCTCGGCGGGCTCAACTTCCTGCTCGGCAAGCCGGAGGACGCTGTCCAGCAGCTGAACGAGTCCTTCCGGACGCTCCTGGAGTACGGCACCGAAGTCGACGCTGCCCGTGCAGTCTCATCGTTGGCGCAGATCAACCTCCGGACCGGGCAGCTCGAGTCGGCGGAGACGCAAGCGCGCCAGGCCCTGAAGCTGCTCGGCGACGGGGTCGAGGTGATCGACGAGCTGGGCAATGCGCAGCTCGTTCTCGGACGGTCAATTCTCGAGCAAGGACGCTTGGAGGAGGCGGAGGCCGCCTTCGACGCAGCCGAGCGCCACTTCGAACAGTTCTCCTCCCTCAGCCATCGTGCGTCGGTGTGGATCGCCAGGGGCGATCTGGCGGCGCGGCGAGGTCAGGACCGGATCGCCGCGCAGCTCTACCGCCACGCAGCCGAAGCGCTCCAAGACTTCAGGTTCTAGGGAAAGGAGGTGAATGCTGTGCGTGCGGATCAGATCAAGCTGCTCGTTCTCGTCATCCTCGCCGTCCTCGTCGCTGTGACCGGTGGCGGTTTCTTCGACCAGTGGTTCGTCTACTAGGGACGACGTCGTAACCAGCTGCACTGCGGCGCGGCAAGTTCCGGGGAGGCGGAGTCCGCGAGAGCGTTGATCCGCGGGCGAGAGCCGCCGAAACTCACTCAGGAAGATGCGCGCGGCACGGAATTCCCTGCCTCGCTCGTGCGTTGCGGTTTGTCGAGGACCCAGGCACCATTCCCCGTCCCCCGACCCATGGAGGCCGCCCAGCTCCAATGGATCTCGGCTCTGCGACCGTCAAGCTGACCGATCTTGCGTCCTGTGGAGGCTGCGCTGCGAAGTACCCGGCGGCGCGGCTCGAGGAGCTTCTTCGCGGTTTTGTCCCGGTGGAGTCCGACGACCTGCTCGTCGGGCTCGCTCCGGCCGACGATGCCGCTGTCTACCGACTCGACGACGACCGGGCGCTCATCTTTACGCTCGATTTCTTCCCGCCCGTCGTCGACGAGCCCGGCGACTACGGCGCGATCGCCGCCACGAACGCCCTCAACGATGTGTTCGCGATGGGCGGGTCGCCGCTCCTTGCTCTTTCCAGCGCGGCGTTCCCGGAATCCCTGCCGACGGAGCTACTGGCCGCAATCTTCGCGGCGGCCGACGAGCAGGTCCGTGCGGCAGGCGGCCTGCTGGCCGGCGGGCACACGATCCGCGACGAGGAGCCGAAGTACGGGCTCGCTGTGGTCGGAACGGTCCATCCGGACGGCCTCTGGCCGAAGAGCGGAGCGACGCCGGGCGACTTCCTCTTCGTGACGAAGCCGCTCGGGACCGGGCTGATCGTGACCGGCTACCAACGCGGCGACGCCGGGACGCAGCAGCTCGAGCGCGCAGTGCGCTGGATGCGCACGCTGAACAAGGATGCGGCCGACGCCCTCCGGCCGTTCGAGCCGACCGCGGTCACCGACGTCACCGGCTTCGGCCTCTTCGGCCACGCACACGAGATGGCCGAGCGCAGTGGAGTGCGGGTCCGGCTCGAGTCCGAGCGGTTCCCCGCGATCGACGGCGCACTCGACCTCGCGCGGTCGGGAGTGCGGACGAGCGGTGATCCGCGGAACCGCGAGTTCGCGGGGCCGCACGTCGAGGTCGACGGGATCCCCGAGGCGCTCGATGTACTCGCTTACGATCCGCAGACGGCCGGCGGGCTGCTTGCCGCGGTTCCCGCCGAGCGGGCCGTGACGCTGGAGGCGGAGTTCACGGCGCGCCGAATCTTCCTCCGCCGCATCGGGGTCGTGGAGGAGGGCTCGGGAGTCGTCGTGCAATGACCCGCGTTCGGCGCGGGATGATCCACGGGCGCTTCCAGCCTTTCCATCGCGGCCACCTCGAGTACCTCCAGGGTGCGGCCGATGCCTCCGACGAGGTCTTCGTCGGGATCACGAACCCCGATCCGACCCGGATCAAGCCCGAACCGAGCGATCCGCTTCGCCATCTGCCCGAGTCCAACCCCTGGTCCTACGCAGAGCGCCTGCTGATGGTGAAGGCGGCGGCGGGGGACCTCGGGCTCGACCTGGCCCGAGTGCACGTGATTCCGTTTCCGGTCAACGAGCCGGAGCTCTGGCCGGCGTACGTCCCGGAAGGAGTCACTCAATACCTCCGGCTCTTTTCTGAGTGGGGCGGGACGAAGCTCGAGCGCTTCCGTGAGGCCGGCTACGAGGTCGTGATCCTCGACGAGGGTGACGAGAAGAGGATCTCGGGGGCGGATGTCCGCGAGGCGCTCCGCGAGGGTGGCGACTGGGAGTCGCTCGTCCCGCCGGGCGTCGCGCGGGTCATCCGCGAGCTCGAGCGCGTTCCGGTCTAGCTTTCCTACGTGCATCCGATCGTCGTCCTGCTCCTCGACGGGCTCGGGGATCGTGCGCACGAGAGCCTGGGCGGGCGGACGGCGAACGAAGCCGCCCGGACGCCGAACCTCGATGCCCTCGCCGCCCGCTGCTCGACGGGGCTGTTCTACTCCGTCGGTCCCGGCCGTGCGCCCTCCAGCGAGGTCGCACACTGGTCGCTGCTCGGCTACCGGCGCGACGAGTTCCCGAACCGGGCCGTGCTAGAAGCGCTCGGCGCCGAGCAGCGGGTGGGCGAGGACGACGTCGTGGCGTTTGCAGCACTCCGGCCGGCCGAGCGGCGAGACGGCCGACTCTGGCTCACGGGCCGGCCGCGGTACGGGGAGGACGAAGAGAAAGTCCGCGCGCTCGTCGAGCGCTGCGACGACATCGAGGTCGATGGCCTGCGCTTCACGCTCACGCACCTGCGACGGGGTGAGGCGATCCTGCATGTCGCGGGCGGCGCGGACGACCGTGTCACCGACTCCGACGTGTTCTTCCGCGACCGTCATCCGGTCCTGCGGCCACAGGCCGCGCACCCGGAAGCCGAACGCACGGCCCGCGCCGCCGAGGAATGGACCCGGGTCGTGATCGACCGTCTCGCCGGCGAGCGGTTCAACGTCATCACGCTGAAGTGGTGGGGCCGGCGCCGTGCTGCGCCGGCCTTCGTCGAGCGCCACGGCGTCGGCGGGTCGTTCATCGCGGACTCGCGGTTCCTGCACGGGCTGGCGCTGGCGGTCGGGCTCGAGCCGATGCATGCGCCCGAGAGCGGTGATCCGGGAGCCGATCTGCGCCGTCGGCTGGAGCTCGTCCGCGAGCGGCTCGACGGGGGAGACACGTTCGTCTTCTCGCATCTCAAGGCGACCGACGCAGCGGGCCACACGAAAGATCCTGCGGTCAAGCAGCGGACGATCGAGCTTCTCGACGCGGAGCTCGGGGACCTGCCGACCAATAGGGCGGTCGTCTGCGTGACGGGCGACCACGCGACGCCGGCCTCTCCCGAGGTCATCCACTCCGGCGATCCCGTACCCCTGCTCGTCGGGGGTCCGGGCGTTCGGGCCGACTCGGTCGAGTCGTTCGGCGAGCTCGATTGTTCGCGTGGGATCCTGGGTCATCTCCGGGGACCCGACCTGATGCCGGTGCTGCTCAACGCCGCGGATCGACCGCTCTACCTAGGCTCGCGACCGACGCCGTTCTCCGGCGCCGACGGGTATCCCGCCAAGCTTGAGCCGCTCGTCTTGTGAGGGAGACCGAAGGGCGCATCCCGTTCCGCGGCTACCACACCTGGTACCGAGACATCGGCCCTGAGGATGGCGTGGCGCTCCTCTGCCTCCACGGCGGGCCAGGCTCGACGCACCACTACTTCGAGCCGTTGGAGCGGCTGGCCGGGCAAGGCCGGCGCGTTGTCGTGTACGACCAGCTCGGGTGCGGCAGCTCCGACCGGCCCGACGATCCTGAGCTCTGGACGCTCGAGCTCTTCCTCGCCGAGGTGGGGACGGTTCGTGACGTGCTCGACCTCGACCGGATTCATCTCCTCGGTAGCTCGTGGGGCTCGATGCTCGCGATCGAGTACACGCTTACGAAACCGGCCGGCCTTGCCAGCCTGACGCTCAACTCTCCCCCGACGGCCGCCGAGACCTGGACCGCCGAAGCAGGCCGCCTCCGCGACGGCCTCCCCGAGGACGTCCAGCGCGCGCTCGAGCTCTCAGCAGACGCCCCGGAGTACGAGGAGGCCTACATCGAGTTTGCGCGTCGGCACATCTGTCGCTTGGACCCGCTGCCCGCATGTGTCGAACGCGGACTCGCAGGCCGGAACCGACAGGTCTACGAAACGCTATGGGGAGAAAGCGAGTGGAATGCCGACGGGCGATTGCGCGACTGGGACGTGCGTCCACGGCTCGGCGAGATTCGCGTGCCGACGCTCGTCACCTCGGGGCGCTACGACGAATGCACGCCAAGGCTCGCGGAGGAGGCCCAGCGGCGGATTCCCGGCGCGGAGTGGGTGCTCTTCGAAGAGAGCTCGCACACGGCGTTCGTCGAAGAGCCCGAGCGCTTCCGCTCGGTCCTCACGGACTTCCTCGATCGGGCGGAGGCGGCCTGAGCCCCACGCGCTTTCGCAGGCTTGCGGTCGCCTCGGTTGCCGCGCTCTACGTCATCGTGATCACGGGCTCGCTCGTGCGGCTGACCGGGTCTGGGCTGGGCTGCGAGAGCTGGCCCGGCTGCGAGGAAGGTCAGTTCTTCCCGGCGGCGGACTACCACGCCTTCGTCGAGTTCGGGAACCGAGTCGTTGGGATCTTTCCGATCACACTCTCGATCCTCGTGGCGTGGGCGGCTCGCGGTCGACCGGCCTGGCTCTTCAGGACGGCCGTCGCCGTCGCTGTGCTGACCGTCGCCGAGGCGCCTCTCGGCCTCGCGACAATCCGCTACGAGCTGCCGCCGGAAATGGTGATCGTGCACTTCCTCGTCGCACTGCTCGCCCTGGGCGGCGCCGTCGTGATCGCGCTCGCCGCGCTAAGAGAGGAGCGGGGTACGGCGGCGATCGCGTTTCCGAAGGAGCTGCGCTGGGCCGGCCTCGTTCTCGTCACGGCGTGCCTCGGCCTGGTGGTCAGCGGCACCTTCTCGACGGCCGCGGGACCGCACTCCGGCGATCCGGACGTGACCCACCGGCTTGGGGGCCTTCCGGATGCCCTCTGGGTGCATGTCCGCGTGACGGCGATCTTCGGTGCCGCCTTCCTCTTCCTGCTCGGCTACCTCGGAGCCCGACGGGAGCTCGCGCCGTGGCTCTTCCGCTTCGCTCTCGGCGTGCTCGCTGTCCTCCTCGTCCAGATGGCGGTCGGCGAGATCCAGTACCGCCTGGAGCTTCCGTGGGGCATCGTCGCCCTCCATGTGGCCCTGGCCGCCGCCGTCTGGGCGCTGACGGTGGCGCTCGTGACGATGCTTTGGCGGCCGCCTGCCTGGCTGGCCCCGGGACGCGGATAAGCTGAACTCCTTGGCAGACGAGCTTCGAATCTACGACCGGCCGGACCTGGATCGTCCGATCCTGATTTCGGCGTTTCGCGGGTGGAACGACGGCGGGCAGGGCGCGTCCCTCGCCGCCGGGTATCTGGCCCGTCTGTGGGACGCAGAGCGGATCGCCGACGTCGATCCCGAGGCGTTCTTCGACTTCCAGGCCGTCCGTCCCCAGGTCAAGCTCGTCGACGGGCTCACAAGGCAGATCGACTGGCCCGAGACGGCCTTCTACCACGCTCGAGCGGACGGCTTCGACCGTGACCTGGTCCTGTTGCTCGGCGTCGAGCCGAACCTCCGCTGGCAGACGTTCACGAGTCTGATCGTGGGGTTTGCGAAGGAGCTCCGCACCGAGCTCGTCGTGTCGCTGGGCTCGCTGCTTGCGGACGTTCCGCACACCAGGCCCTGCCCGGTGACGGGGAGCGCAAGCGATCCCGAGCTCGTCGAGCAGCTAGGCCTTCAGGCTTCACGTTACGAAGGCCCGACGGGCATCGTCGGCGTGCTGCATGACGCCTGCCGCGAGGAAGGACTGCCATCCGTCAGCCTGTGGGCCGCTGTCCCGCACTACGTCTCCTTGACGCCGAGCCCGCGCGCGGCACTGGCTCTCTGCGAGCGGCTGGCGTCGCTTCTGGACACCGAGATCGACGTGGCCGAGCTGAACGAAGCCTCGGATGGATATGTCGAGCAGGTCAGCCGCGCTGTGGCGACGGACGCCGACACGCAGGCCTATGTGGACGATCTCGAGCAGCGGGCCGACGAGATCGACGAGTCCGACCTGCCGTCGGGCGATGCGCTGGCCGCCGAGCTGACCCGCTTCCTCCGCGAGCGAGACCGCAAGAACGGTCCACCTGACGCCGCGACCGAGCAGTAACGCTGGCGGGCCGCCCGGCGCCGGAGGTTAGGACGCTTCGGCTGCCGGCTCCGGCTGCTGCTCGGCCTGGCCCGGCTGCTGCTCCTCCGCCGCTTCGGGCTGAGTCTCCGGCTGTGCGCCGTTCTGGGTCGCCTGCTCCTGCGGCTTCCTGCCGCGCTTCTTCCGACGCCGGCGCCGCCTGGAGCGCGACTGCAGCTTGGGCTGCGGGAGATTCTCGGCCAGCGCAGCTGCGACCTCCTCGACCGTCGCGAGCTCCTCGCGCGCGGCGTCGATCAGTCGCGTGGCCTTGGGCGTGTACCCCTCGGCCGAAGCCAGCAGTGCGGCGCCGACCTCGAGCGGAAGCTCCTTCGCCGTCGCGATCAGCTTCTGAGCGTTCTCCTCGTGACGGTGCCCGCGCGAGTTCGCGAGCGCGCCGAGCAGGCGCTTTGCCTCTGGATACTCGGCGCTCGCCCGGCGGTCCTGGATCTTCCGAGTGGCGCGCGCGAGGCGCCACGTCCAGCGCCAGAGGATCTGCTCCGGTGCGTCCGCCTTGCCCTCAGCCAGGCCGCGGAGCAGGATCCGGACCCCTGGGGCCCGATCCTTCTCCCACGTCGGCGCCTGGGTCACGAGCGTGACGAGGTCGTCGAAGCTGGCCCGGTCGACGCCCATCGAGACTCGGTCGGCCAGGGCGGTCATCCGCAGCCGCCGGTTGGGGTTCTCGGCGGCGCAGGTGAAGAGGAACTGCTCGAGCGCCTCACGCGTCGTGTGCCCCTCGGCGAGCTTCTTCGCGAACTCCACGCGCTCCTCGAACCGGACCTGCCGCCCCGCGATCGTCGCCCAGAAGCGCTGCTCCTCCTCGTCGAGGTACCGCGGATCGACGCGCTGCCACTCGCGGGCGATGACCGAGAGCCGTCGCCGGACGTCCGGCGTCACCGGCACGAGCCACGGCGCCGGCGAGAGCTTGCGGCGAGCCCGTCGCTGCGAACGCCGTCGCGGGGCCGGCGTTACTCGCGCGCCCTCGCGATAGAAGTCCGCGTCGAGGAGGCCGTGCAGCGAGATCACGCGCTCGTTGTGCGTCGCTCCCTTGGGGACGAAGTCCACGACCACACCCGCCTCCTTGCGTGGGTGCAGCCGCATGATCCGGCCGATGCGCTGCTGGTAGACACGGCGGCTGGCCGTCGGTGCCAGGTGCATGACGACGGTCGCCCGCGGCGAGTTCCAACCCTCGGCGAGCAGCATGGCGTTGATCAGGATGTCGATGTCGCCGCGCTCGTAGGCGGCGAGGATCTCCGCCAGCTTGACGGGCGGGGTGCGGCCGCTGACCGCCTCCGCCTTGAGCCCAGCAGCACGGAACTCGCGCGCAAGGTTGTACGCGTGGTCGACCCCGGCGGCGTAGACGATCCCCGGCGTCGAGTCGAAGCGGTCGCGATAGAGGCTCGCTGCCGCCTGGTTCAGCGCCTGGTGGTCGAGCACTTCGGCCAGGGCGCGCTCCTCGAAGTCGCCGCCGACGATCGGAACCGAGTTGATCGCGGCGGCCGGCGGAACGCGGAGCGAGCGAAGCGGCGCGATGAGCCCGCGGCGGGCTGCGTCCTGCAGCGGAAGGTCGTCGACCGAGGCGGGGAAGACGTCGGAGACCTGCTTGGCGATCAGCTGCTCCGTCGCCGTCATGCCGATGTAGACCGGCTCGGTCAGCGTCCGGATCGCCGCGCTGGTCTTCTCGCCGAGAGCGGTGTGCGCCTCGTCGCAGATCACGAGGTGGTAGACGCCGCGCTCGAGATCCTTCACGTGGCGCGCGAACCAGGCGTACGTCTGAACCGTGATCAGGTCACCCCGAGGCGGTTTCTCGCCGCGCGTCACGGCCGGCGCGAGCCGGTCGCCGTAGCCCTCCTCTCCCAGCTCGCGGTTGAACTGCGAGACGAGCAGACGCCGATGGGTCAGGATCAAGACACCGAGCGTTCGCGCGGCCTCGACGAAGCCGGCCGCCGCGATCGTCTTCCCGGATGCCGTGGGATGTCGAAAGCGGTAGCGGCGCGCGGCACCGGGATCTGCAGCAGTGGGCTCCAGCAGCTCGAGCTCGTCAGCGCTCGCCAGCTCCTCGTCCTCCTCGGCTTCGAGCTCGGCCACCTCCTCGGCGCTCAGCGGCTTCCCGTTGCCGTTCTCTGCCGCCGCGCGCTGGTTCGAGGCGATCAGCTCGGTCAGCATTCCGGCGAGCGCGTCGACCTGGTGCCGACGCAGCTCTGTCCCGGAGCGGAGCTTCGGCGGGCGCTCGCTGAGCACCCGCTCGAGCCCCAGCATGAGCGCGTAACGGATCTTCCACTCCGAGGACGGGTCGGAGCGCCCGTTCTCGATCTCCTTCAGGGCGTCGTCGAGCGCCCCGCGCCGCGCCGTGCCAGAGGCGAGGACGACATCGGGGTTCTCGTCCGGATGCAGGAAAGGCTCGCCAGCCCATGCGGCGGCCCGCTCGGCATCCTCGACGAGCCCAGGAGTCGCCTCAGAAGGGACAGTGGTTTGCTCGATAGCTTCGTGCAACGTGAGCGGCAACGTTCTCCGCCGCCACCTCCGAAGAAGGACCGCGCTCGCTCAGTCCCCGTGCGAGCGCTGTGTCACACAGTGTACCCGAACAAGGCCGGGAAAATCACGCTGGTGCTGCAGCTCTCGATCCCGCGAGCGGCTGGCCGGAGACCCGCTCCGAAACGCCCGTTTGATCGAGGAACTTCGTGATCCCGCCCAGGAAGAACGGCCACCCCGCGCCGAGGAGGAGGGCGGTGTCGACGTCCTTGGCGTTCTCCACGACGCCCTCGTCGAGCATGTGGCGGATCTCGTCTGCGATCGCCTCGAGAACGGCTTGCTGGATCTCCTCGACCGATCGTCGCGTATTGCCGCGGACGGCGATCTCGTCCTTGCCCTCGGCGTAGTTGGCGAGCGTCTCGGACAGCGGGAAGCGATCGGGATACGCCTCGTTCAGCGTCTGCAGCACGTGATTGGCGACCGGCGGGCCGACCATCTGCAGGAGAACCGACGGCGCCATCGGCATTCCGAGCCGCAGGATCGCTTCGTCGGTCTCCTCGACCGTGTTGCCGTGCTCGAGCGCGTCCATCAGGACCACGGTCATGCGCGTGAGCACGCGGTTGACGATGAACGCAGGCGCGTCCTTGGCGACCACCGGGCGTTTCCGGAGCTGGGCCGCGACGTCCCACACCGTCGCGAGCGTCGTGTCGTCCGTCTCCGGCGTGCGGATGATCTCGACCAGCGGCAGGACGGCCACGGGGTTGAAGAAATGCAGGCCCGCGAGCCGCTCCGGGTGCTCGAGGTGTGCGCCCATCTCGGTGACGGAGAGCGATGACGTGTTCGTCGCCAGGATGCACTCGGGCGAGACGACTGCTTCGAGGTCGGCGAAGACCTCCTGCTTCACGCTCATCTCCTCGAACACCGCCTCGAGGACGAAATCGGAGTCGGCGAAATGCTCGTACCCGGTTCCACCGGTGACGAGTGAGCTGAGGAAGCGGGCCTTGCCCTCTTCGTAGCGGCCTTTCTGGACCTGGCTCTCGAGCTCGGCTTCGATGCCGGCGAGGGCGCGGTCGACGATCTCCTGGTCCAGGTCCCGGATCGCGATCGGCACTTCGAGCCGGCGCAGGAAGAGCGTCGCCAGCTGCGTGGCCATGAGCCCGGCGCCGACGATGCCAACCTTCTTCACCGGGCGCGCCTCCGCGTCCGGCCGGCCGATGTTCTGCTTGGCGCGCCGTTCGACGAGGTCGAAGGCGTAGAGCGAGGCCTGCGCCTGTCGGCCCGGCAGCAGCTCGGCGATGGCGTCCTCTTCGGCCGCATAGCCCTCGTCGAGGCTCCAGCCGGACGCGGCACCCTCGATCAGGTCGAGCGCGGTGTAGGCCCCGGGCGCGGCGCCGTGGAGCGAGTCGTCCAGCTGCCGCCTGGCTTTCGCGATCGCCTCGGCCGCTTCGGCCGTGTCCAGGGGCCTGGCCCCTGGACCCGTCGGTTCGGGCGGCGTCAGCAGGTACGCGATCGATTCGTCGAGGAACTCGGCCGGCTCGAGCAGCGCGTCGACGAGCCCGAGCTCGTGCGCCTCCGCACCGCTCAGCAGCTTGTTCTGGCGGAGCGGGTTCGTGATGATCAGCCGGATCGCCGCGTCGACGCCCGCCATCCGGGGAACGAGCTGCGTGCCGCCCCAGGCAGGGAAGAGCCCGAGGAACACCTCGGGGAAGCCGAAATGGCGAACCGCCGTGGAGATGGTGCGGTAGTCACAATGCAGCGCGATCTCAAGGCCCCCGCCGAGGCAGGCGCCGTTGATCGCCGCGAGTGTGGGATAGGGCAGCGCTGCGATTCGGCGGAAGAGCTCGTGGCCGGCCCGGCTTCCGAGCCGCGCAGTCTCGGGCTCGACCCCGTGGAACTCGTTGATGTCGGCGCCGGCGCAGAACACGAACGGCTTGCCGGTCACCACCATTCCGGCCCAATCGCCGTTCTCGACCTCGTCGAGGAGCCGGGCCAGCGACTCGAGCGCCGCGCGCCCGAACACCGTGGGCTTCGTGTAGTCCTCGCCGTTGTCGATCGTGACTAGCGCGATCAGTCCGGTCTCCGCCTCGACCCGCGCGAGCTTGAACTCAGTCTCCAACCAGCGACTCCCAAAGAACGGCGCCGCCCATCCCCATCCCGATGCAGAGCGCCGTCAAGCCGTAGCGCGCCTTCGGCCGCTCCCCGAACCCGTAGGCGAGCTGCGCCATCAGCCGAACGCCGGTTGCGGCCAGCGGGTGGCCGCACGCGATGGCGCCACCGTACGGGTTCAGCCGTTCGTCGTCCGGTGCTACGCCCATGCCGTCGCACCAGGTCAGCACCTGTACGGCGAAGGGCTCGTTCAGCTCGAACAGATCGACGTCGTCGATCGTCAGCCCTGCCTGCTCGAGCACGCGCTTCGTGGCCGGGATCGGCCCAATCCCCATCAGCTCGGGCTCGACCCCAGCGAAGGCAAACCCGACGAGCCGCATCTTGGGCGTCAAGCCGAGCTCAGCGACAGCCTCCTCCGAGGCGAGGAGAGCGGCCGTCGCCCCGTCGGTGAGCCCCGCCGAGTTTCCGGCTGTCACTCGCCCGCCGACCCGGAACGGCGTCGGGAGCTCCGCGAGCCCCTCCATCGAGGTGTCGGGTCGCAGGAACTGATCGTGGTTTGCCACCCTCCAGCCGTCGTCCGTGAAGACCGACATCGGGACGACAGTCGCGTCCATTACGCCGTCCTGCCACGCTGCCGAGGCACGCGCCTGCGACTGCACGGCGAAGCGATCCGCGTCCTCCTTGGTCAGCTGCGGAAACCGGTCGTGGAGATTCTCGGCCGTTGCGCCCATCGTCACCGCCGAGGTGTCGACCAGCCGCTCGGACACGAAGCGTGGATTGAAGTCGACTTCGGCGCCCATTGGATGGTGGCCCATGTGCTCGACGCCGCCGGCCACGACGACGTCCGCGGCTCCCATCGCGATCTCCCCGGCGCCGGTCGTCACCGAGGTCACCGCGCCGGCGCACATCCGGTCGAGCGCGAAGCCCGGCACGCTCTGCGGGATCCCGGCCAGCAAAGCCACGTCCCGCCCGAGGGTCAGGCCCTGGTCCCCGACCTGGGCCGTCGCCGCCATGATCACGTCGCCGATCCGCTCGGGCGGCGCGCTCGGGTTGCGGCGCAGCAGCTCGCGGACGACCTTCACCGCCATGTCGTCGGCGCGCGTGCGCCAGAAGAATCCCTTCGGACCAGCGCGCCCGAAGGCGGTTCGCAGCCCGTCGACGTAGACAACCTCCCTGAGCTCCCGCCCCATCAGCGGTGACAATACTCGCGTGCCGGTGGACTGGAACGCGCACGTCGAGCGGGAGGAGGAACGCTTCCGCGACGGTTCCGAGCGCCTTCCTGAAGATCCGGACACCCGCCAGCGCCAGCTGACGCGCATGGGCAACGCTGCGTACGGAGCCGGGCTCGCACACCTGATGCTCGGCGATCAGGGCAGGGCGGCCGAGCGTTTCCGAGACGCTGCGCGAACGTATCTCGAGAGCTACAGCGACGCTCCGCCTGCGAGCTGGGGGCGGCTGATCGGGATGATGAAGGCCTCCATCCTCGCTGACGACTGGCCCGCGGCCGAGGAGTACGCCCGCAAGACGCTCGACGAGGGAGCGCTCGAGAGCGCCACGCCGATCGGGGCCTACGCCGCCGCCCTTGCGCTCGTGACTCTGGGGCGGGACGAAGACGCGCGCCTGCCCGCGAACACCCTCCGCGACGATTTTCCGCCCGCCGTCGCCGATGCCGTCGCAATGCTGGCCGCGGAGGACACGGCCGGCTACGCGATCGCCGTCGAGGACGTGCTCGAATCGTTCGAGCAGCGGGACGAGTACCTGGAAGACGTCCCGGTCGCGGACACGGTGCTCGTCCTGCAGGCTCTCGCCGAGCGCCGCGGCATAGCCGCCCCGCTCGCCGCTTCCGCGGTGCTGCCGCCTGCCTAGCTCTGCTCGTCCGGCGTGTGCGGGTGCATGATCGCCGTGATCGTCAGCATTTCCTCGGTCTCGTCCTCGACCTTGTCGAAGGTCGGCACGAGCTCCGAGAGCACCTCGAGAGCCTTCTCCGGCGAGACGCGCACGTTGATCCGCACGAACCGGAACTGACCCTCGTCCGCGTAGGCGTTCCACCCGCGCTGGACGTCCTCGACGATGGTCGCCTGGAGCTCCGAAGCACCGGCTGACACCAGCTCGGGCGCAACCTTGAGCGTCTTCGCCGCCGCGCGATAGGGCTTCTCGCGTCCCTTTGCGGATGCCACCTGCTCGATGAGTCCGGCGCGCAGCAGCATCCGCACGTGGAAATGCAGGTGTCCGGGATCGACGCCGAGCTTCTGCGCGAGGTCGCGGTTCGACATCGGCGTGTCCGATTCGCCCAGCGTCTCGAGCACGCGCAGGCGGAGCGGATGCCCAAGCGCCTTGAGCTGCTCGGGCTTGTCGATAGTCAGTACTTCAGGGACAGGATCGGTCTGCGGGTTCGTTGCGCTCATCTGACGGGCTATATATACGCCCCGGGCAACGGCTCTGTCTAGGTCACGAGCCCCGAAGCGGCCGCTCGATCGAGGAACGCATATGTGACTCCGGTATCCGAACGGACGAGGCTCGCCGGCGTCGCAGGGTCGGTGACATCACCCAACGCACGGGCCACGGCGGGCGCTTTTTCACGCCCGAGGACGAGGAAAACCACCGTCGCGGCGCCGCGAAGAACCGGCAACGTCATCGTCACGCGATCGACGTCGGACCCTTGCACGGCCACCGCGCGCCGTTGCCGTTCCTCGAGCGCGGCATCGTTGGGGAAGAGCGACGCCGTGTGCCCGTCGTCGCCGATTCCCAGCATGACGAGGTCGAGACCGACGCCTTCCAGCTCTGAGTCGTACCGGTCGGCCGCCTGTCCCGGAGGAAGCTCTCCGAGGACGCGGTGCTGCACAGCCGGCGGACCGTCGAGCGAGTCGAGCAGACGTTCCTTCACGAGCCGGTAGTTCGAGCGTTTGTCGTCGGGCTCGACGCAGCGTTCGTCCGCGAACCAGAGCTCGGTGCCGCTCCAGTCCGGCTGGAGCTTCGCGGCGAGCTCGTAGGCCGGTCCCGGAGTCGAGCCGCCCGAGAGGGCGATGTGTCCGCCGCGCAAGGCTGCTTCGGCCAGCAGCTCCGCGGCGCCTCGCCGAGCGGCGTCGGCGCTCGCCGAGACCCTCAGCTCGACGTCCACTCAGGGCTCGCCGGCCGCGAGCTCCCGACCCCGGTCCATCGCGGCCTGAATGGCGTTGAGGAAAGCGGCGCGCACACCCGCCTGCTCCAGCTCACGGATCGCCCTGATCGTCGTGCCGCCGGGTGACGTGACCATCTCCCGGAGCTCGACCGGGTGCATCTTCTCGTCGCGAAGGAGCTTGGCGGTTCCGAACATGGTCTGGACGACCAGTTCCGTCGTGTTCTCGCGTGACAGGCCGAGGAGGATGCCTGCCTCGATCATGGCCTCGGCGAGCAGGGCGAAGTAGGCGGGCCCCGACCCGGACACCGCCGTGACGGCGTCCATGTAGCGCTCCGGGACCCGGACGACGCGGCCGACGTGCTCGAGCACCTCCTGGGCAAGCGCAAGATGCTCGTCGTCCGCATGAGCGCCTGCGCAGAGCCCGGCCACTCCCTCGTGGACCGTGGCCGGCGTGTTCGGCATCGCGCGAAGCACCGGGACGCCGGCCGGGAGCCGATCCTCGATCGCAGACGTCGGGACCGCTGCGGCGATCGACAGAACGGTCTGCTCGGGCGAGACGATCCCGCCGACCTCTCCGAGCAGCGCCTCGAAGTCCTGCGGCTTCACCGCGATGACGATCAGTGCTGCGCCCCGAACGGCGTCCAGGTTCGAGGTCGTCGCCTCAACGCCGAAGCGCTCGGCCAGGTCCCGTGCGTGCTCTTCGCGGCGAACGGTCGCCACGATTTCGTCAGGCTTGCGCCATCCGGTGCTGAGCAGGCCGGCGAGAAGCGCCTCACCGATCTTTCCGGCGCCCAGGATCGCGATCCGCCGCCGGTCGACAGCCATGCACGGAGTCTAGGCGGCTGTCACAAGCGTTTGCTCGGAGGGGATCGGCAGCAGGCCGCGGGCAAAGCCGGCGAGCAGATAGATGCTGGCGAGCCCTTGCCACTCGCCGTACGGTGCGAGTAGCTCGGCCGTGTCATCCGGCTCCGCCCGCCGCCCGAGCAGCGCGTTGCAGAGCTTGATGAGCCCCAGGTCGCCCACGAGCCCGAACTGGTACGAGCCGAGGCCGTGGATGCTGATCACGCCGACCGACCACGGCCCGAGGCCGCGCTCTCGCTCCAGGCGCCGAGCGGCGCCGGCCGCCGGCACGGAGCGGAGGCGCTCGAGGTCGAGGCTGCGGCAGAGCCGCACGAGCGTCGCTGCCTTTCTCGCCGAAAGGTCGAAGCGCTGGAGTTGGGCGGGCGCGAACTCGCAGAACGCCTTGGGCTCAGGCGGCGCATACAGGACGCCGTCGGTCGGGCATGTCGCACGGATGAGCCGGAGCTCGAGGTTGCGGGCCCGCTTCGCTTCGATCAGCTGGCCGCAGATCGCGCGCAGGAGCGCCTGCGTAACCGTGCCTAGACGAAGCGGCCGCACCCCGCGCAACTCCCGGACCGGACGCCGCAGCAGCGGGTCGTCCGCGAAGCGCCGTAAGAACTCGGTGTGGTCGGCCCCGAGCGGGAGAACCGCCTTTATCCGCTCCAGCCCATCCTCGCTCAGCGCGCGGAGGGCGACGGCGCCGTCGGTCTCCTGCCACGCGGCGGCCCGCTCGAGCCGCCCGTCGAGCTCGAACAGGCACAGGAGCACTCGTCCGTTGAAACGGCGCGTCGCGTCACCCGCGAGCCGCGCGGAGGCACGCAGCGAGAACGGCCCACGCGGCCGAACGAGGTCCTCGACCATGGGAGGAACCCTACGGCTGTGCTCGGTCGGATGCTCTACCGGTAGCGGTAGACGATGCGCCCACGATCGAGGTCGTAAGGGGAAAGCTCGATCTTGATCCGGTCTCCGGGGAGGATCCGGATGCGGAAGCGCCGCATCTTGCCGGCCAGGTAGCCGAGGGTCTCGTGGCCGTTGTCGAGCGCGATTCGAAACTGCCCATTCCTGAGCGCTTCGATGACCTCGCCCTCGAGCTCGATCTTTTCTTCCTTGTCAGCCACGGCGCATCAGCCTAGCAACGTGCCTGGGTATGTAGCCTCTTTCGCCCATGGCTGGCCCCATCGATCCGCGCACCGACATCGGCCACGTGCATCTCAAAGTCTCGGATCTCGACCGCGCGATCGCGTTCTACCGCGACGTTCTCGGGTTCGAGCTCCAGCAGCGGATGGGCGACGAGGCAGCGTTTCTCTCCGCAGGTGGCTATCACCACCACATCGGCCTCAACACGTGGCAGTCCAAAGGCGGCTCGCCGCCTCCACCGGGCACGACGGGCCTCTTCCACTTCGCGATCCGCTATCCCGACCGGCCTGCGCTCGCGAACGCGCTCAAGCGTGTGCTGGACGCCGGGATCCCGATCGGCGCCTCGGACCACGGCGTCAGCGAGGCGATCTACTTCGAGGATCCGGACGGGAACGGGATCGAGATCTACCGCGACCGGCCGAGGGAAGAGTGGCCGCGGGCGAGGGGCGGCGACGGCGTCGCGATGATGACCGCGCCCCTCGACCTCGGAGGGTTGTTGGCGGAGGCGGGATAGTGCGACGGATCGTTTTGCTCGCGTGCGTCGCCGCACTGGCGGTGCCTGCCGTCGGAGGAGCAGCGGGTGGCCGCGACGTGAGGGCGATCCGCGGCCTCCTTCAGCAGCAGCTGGCGCTCCTGAAGCAGGGGAAGTTCAGGCAGAGCTACGCGCTCACGACACCGGCCTTCCGCAGCCACTGCCGGTACCCGCGATTCCTCCGGCAGGCGCGCGAGGCGCGCAGAAGGCTGGGGCCGAGCGCCCGGGTCGACCGTGTTCGGGTCGACTTCAAGACGCGAAGGCGGGCAATCGTCGAGTACCGCGTGCTCAAGAACGAAAGGCCGTTCATGTGGGTGCGCTTCAGCAAGGGCGATCGCTACGCGAAACTCGGGACACGCTGGTACGACGACTACGACGGGGTGAAGTGCTGATGCCCGAGCGAGCCTTCGACGTCGCCTCTCTCGACGAGATGGCGGGGAATGAGATCGACGGCCGTGTCCGCCTGGACGTACGCCACCACTTCGGGATCAAGGCCTTCGGAATGAGCGCCGTGCGTTCGATCGACGGTGGAGTCGTGATCCGAGAGCACGACGAGACCGGGTTTCGGATCGGCCAGTCTGACCAGGAGGAGCTCTACGTCGTCGTGGCCGGGCGTGCGACGTTCACCGTCGACGGCGAGCAGGTGGACGCGCCGTCCGGAACCGTCGTCTTCGTTCGCGATCCAGCGGCGACGCGAAGCGCCGTGGCGGAGGAGCCCGGAACGACGGTCCTGGCGATCGGCGGCAAGCCGGGTGAGGCCTTCTTGCCGCTGCCGCCCGAGGCGACCGAGGCCTTTCAGGCCTTCAACCGCGGGGAATACGAGAGGTCGATTGCGCTCTACGAGAAGCTGCTGGCCGAGCACCTGCCGGGCAACGCCGCTGTTCTTTTCAACATCGCCTGCGCCGAGGCCTTGCTGGGGCGCACCGATGCAGCAATCGACCGTCTGGAGGCCGCTGTGCAGGCCGACGAGCGCGCCCGCGAGCTCGCCCGGACGGACTCGGACCTCGATTCGCTGCGCGATGACCCGCGCTTCGCCGAGTTGATCGGCTAGCGGTGCTATACCTGTTGTTTCGGGGTTGATGGCCAAGCCTGTTCAACAGCTCGACCGCGTCGTCATCCGGTTCGCCGGCGACTCCGGCGATGGGATGCAGCTGACCGGGGGGCGCTTCACGAGCGAGACGGCGCTGCTCGGGAACGACCTTTCGACGCTGCCCGACTTCCCCGCGGAGATCCGCGCGCCGGCCGGCTCGCTGCCGGGCGTGTCCGGCTTCCAGATCCACTTCTCCGATCACGACATCCTCACGCCGGGTGACCAGCCGAACGTGCTCGTCGCCATGAACCCCGCTGCGCTGCGCATGAACGTGCGCGATCTGCCCAACGGCGGCACGCTGATCGTCAACCGCGACGCCTTCACCGAGCGGAACCTCGACAAGGCCGGCTACACGTCGAACCCGCTCGAGGACGGGACGCTGAACGAGTTCCACGTCCACGAGGTCCCGCTGACCTCACTGACGCTCGAGGCGCTGAAGGAGGTTGACCTCACGAAGCGCGAGGCCGAGCGCTCGAAGAACATGTTCGCGCTCGGGCTCATGTCGTGGCTGTACGGCCGCGACACCGCGCCGACGATCGAGTACCTGCGCGCGAAGTTCGCCACGCGGCCGGCGATCGCCGAGTCGAACGTGAAGGCGCTGCAGACGGGCTACGCCTTCGGCGAGACCTCCGAGGCGTTCGCCGTTCAGTACGAGGTGCGCGCCGCACCGCTTCGCCCGGGCCGGTACCGCCAGATCACCGGGAACCAGGCCCTCTCCT
>DATGDB010000035.1:0-22409 GCA_035311205.1 Gaiellaceae bacterium
CCGTACGACGAGCTCTTCGAGATGGATCAGATCAACCCCGAGTTCCCGCAGACGGACGTCGTCGTCGTCGTCGGCGCGAACGACGTCGTGAATCCGGCGGCGCGCAATCAGCCCGGCAATCCGATTTACGGCATGCCGATCCTCGACGTCGACAAGGCGCACAACGTGGTCGTCATCAAACGCAGCCTTTCCCCCGGGTTCGCCGGCGTCGACAACCCGTTGTTCTACGACCCGAAGACCGTGATGCTGTTCGACGACGCCAAGGCGGCGCTCGAGAAGCTCGTGGTGTCCGTCAAGGCCGTTTGACCACGGTTCCGGTTTTTGGGGCGCGGGACGTCGAAGCCGCCGTCTCGCCGGACCGGGCCGTCGAGGTCGTCCGTGACGCGTTCGTGGCGTACGCGCGGGGCGAGTGGACGATGCCCTCGAAGGTGTACGTCCCGGCCGATCCGGCCGGGGACTTTCGGGCCATGCCGGCGCTGGGGGCCGGCTTCGCGCTGTTGAAATGGGTGACGTCCTTCCCGGGCAACCCTGCGCTTGGACTGCCGACAGTGACCGGCCTCGTTTTGGTGTCGGACGCGTCCAACGGCATGCCCGTCGCCGTGCTCGACGCGGGTGCAGTGACCGCTCTGCGGACCGGGGCTGCTGCGGTGCTGGCGGCGGAGGTTCTGGGCCGTGAGGATGCTGCGACGGCGTCGGTGATCGGCGCCGGGGTCAACGGCCGCGCCGCTGCGCGAACGTTTCTGGCCCGCGGGCGGTCGGTGTCGATCTGGGACGTCGATCTCGACCGTGCCGAGTCGGCGGCGGTCGAGCTCGGCGCGGAGCTCACGGACAGCCGGGAGGCGGCGCTTGCAGCAGATCTCGTTGTGACCGTCACGCCGGGACATGAGGTTGTCTTCACGGAGGGCAGCCTCGCGCCCGGCCAGCACGCGAGCCTGATGGGTGCGGACGGACCTGGAAAGGCGGAGATCGCGGTCGGGGAACTGGTTCGCGTCCACGTTTTCTGCGACGACTGGGAGCAAGCAAGCCACAACGGCGACCTCGTGCACGCAGTTGAAGCTGGGGCGTTCGGACGCGAACGGGTCACCGAGCTGGGAGCGGTGCTGACCGGTAACGGCGAGGGGCGAACCACGGTCGACGAGATCACGGTGTTCGACTCCACCGGGCTCGCGATCCAGGACCTTGCCATCGGCATCGAGGTGGTTAAGCGCTACGAAGCGAGTGCGGGTGACGGTAGCTTCTCGGCCGTCCAGCGAATCGACATCGGTTAGGAGGGTCAATGGCAGGAGGAATCGTCCACTTCGAGATACCCGCCCAGGACACGGCGCGAGCCAAGAACTTCTGGGGCACGCTCTTCGGCTACCAGTTTCGGTCGATGGAAGGGCCGATGGAGTACCACATGTTCCAGACCGGTGAGAACGAGGGCGGCGCCGTCTATCAGCAGCAAGAGGGTGAGACCGGCCTGATCACGTACTTCCTCGTCGAGAACATCGACGCCGCCCGCCAGCAGATCCAGGAGCTCGGCGGGTCGACAGAGGAGAAGGCGCCGGTCCCGGGCATGGGCTGGCACGCCCGTGCCCAGGACACGGAAGGCAACGCGTTCTCACTCTGGCAGGGCGACGAGAAGGCGCCGGCGCCCGAAGAGTCGGCCTAGAGCAGCCGCGCCGGATCGAACAGCTCGAGCTCGGGCTCGCGGCGGCCCAGGATCGCCTTTGCGACGAGATCCCCGCAGGCGAGCCCGAGCACGTTTCCGTGGCCCGAGTAGCCGCGCGAGACCCACGTGTTCTCTCGCCTGGGCACCTGACCGACGAGCGGTAGGGAGTCCGGCGAGCTGCCGAAGATTCCGGCCCAGCGGTGCGTGATCGCGGGCATCCGTCCGACGAGCTCCTCGACGAACGCCTCCAACGCGGCCTGGACCTCTGGGGTCGTCATCTCCTCGGCGGTGGACTCGGCCTCCGGGTCGGTGTCTCGGCGGCCGCCGACTACCAACCGTCCGTCGGGCAGCTGCTGCCAATAATCGAAGCCGCGCCGAGCGTAGTGCGGCCGCTCGTACAACTGCTCCCCGAGGGGCTCCGTCACGACCACCTGCCCACGGATTGGCTGAACGAGCTCGTCGACCTCGTTCAGTAGCCCGCTCGGGTAACCGTCGCTTGCGACGACCGTCACCTCGGCGTCGAGATCCTCGAGCGACGTGGCCCGGTCGTGCTCGCGGATGTCCACGCCTGCTTCTGCGGCGTGCGCGGCGAGCCGCCTGATCCAGCGCGCCGGCTGCAGGGCGCCGTCGCGTGGATGGAAGATCGCCGCCTTGTAGCGACCGGCTAGGCGGCCGGCCGGCTCGTCGATCCAGTTCGCCTCGAACCCGTCGGCGAGCAGTGCCTTGTACTCCGCGCCAAGCTCGTCTCTCTCTTTTTCGTCTGCGGCCAGCTGGAGGCTGCCGACGCGCCGCAGCGCGTCGCCCGCGAGCCCTTCCATGCGCTCTAGGGTGCGCTCGGTCAGTCGCCAGAGCCATGCTGCCCGCTCCGTGCCGAGCGTGGCCCTGGCGGTGTGGTAGGGCATCGCGCCGCCCCTGAGGGCGAAGCCGCCGTTCCGCCCGCTCGCGCCGGAGGCGATCGAGCGCGCCTCGTGGACGCGCACCCGCAGGCCGTTCTCCACCAGCGTGAGAGCACACGAACAACCGGTGACGCCGCCGCCGATGACGGCCACCTCAACGTGCCCGTCATAACGCGGAGATCGGAGCGGCTCTGTCTGCTCCTCGAGCCAGAAGGAATCGGCCACGCGACGATCGTAGTGACGGTCATCGTGCCGCCCGGTAAACGCCGTCGGCTGCCGCCACCAGGCCCGCGAGCTCCAGCTCGGTCAGCGCGACGCTGATCGCCCCCGCCTCGAGCACCCCGAGCGCCGTCAGCTCGTCGGCGCCGGCCGGTGCATCCCGGACGAGCTCGAGAACCTTTGCCGCCTCGGGCGAGACGTCGACGGCCTCACGCGCCGTCGAACGCTCGACACCGAGGACGTTGAGCACGTCGTCGCTCGAGGTCAACGGGATCGCGCCCAGCTTGAGGAGCGCGTTGGTTCCAGCGGACAGGGAGCCGGTGATCTCTCCCGGGACCGCGAACACGTCTCGCCCTTCCTCGAGCGCGAAATCGGCCGTGATCAGCGCGCCGCTCCGCTCGCGCGCCTCGACGACGACCACGCCCTCGCAGAGACCCGCGATGATGCGATTCCTTGCCGGGAAGCGCCACGGCGCCGGCTCGATGCCGGGTCCGTACTCGGATACGACGAGCCCGTTCTCCTCGATCCGCCGTGAGAGGACGGCATTCGAGGCGGGGTAGTCGCGGTCGATCCCGCAGCCCAGCACGCCGACGGTGGCGCCGGAAGTGTCGAGCGCTCCGCGGTGGGCTTCGCCGTCGATGCCACGCGCGAGGCCGCTCACGACAACCACGCCGGCCGACGCCAGCTCGCGGCCGAGCATCCGCGCGACGTGGGCGCCGTACGGTGAGCACGACCGGGCCCCGACGACTGCGACGGCCCGAGATCCGAGCAACTCGGGAGCTCCGCCACCGCGCACGTAGAGCTCCCGCGGCGGGTCGAAGATCGCGCGAAGACGCTCGGGAAAGAGCCGGTCGGATCGGGTCAGCCTGATCACGCCGCGAGCTCTTTCGGTGCCCGGTATGCGAGCGCCTCGGCGACGTGCTGCTCCTCTACCGACTCGGCGTCAGCGAGAGCCGCGATCGTCGTCGCCACGCGTGCAACGCGCATGCGTCCGCGGCCCGACAAGGGCAGACGCTCGACGGCCCGATCGAGGAGAGCGTTCGCCTGGGAAGTGCGGCGGAGCGGCCCCGCGCGGATGCGCTCCTGCGCCTGAACGACGCGCGACCGAACGGCTTCCGACGGCTCACCGCTCCGGCCGCTGAAATCGGCCGCCCGGGGCCGAGGGACCGCGACAACAAGATCGAAGCGGTCGAGCAGTGCGCGCGAGAGCTTCTGCCGGAAGGCCGCGAGCTTCTGCACCGAGCAGACGCATCCGGCAGCGGGATCACCGCGAGCGCCACACGGGCACATGTTCATCGCCGCCACGAGCTGAAACCGCGCCGGGAAGACGGCCCTGCCCTCTGCACGCGCGATGCTTACGAGACCATCCTCGAGCGGCTGTCGCAGCGCCTCGAGCGCCGGCCGCTGAAACTCAGGCAGCTCGTCGAGGAAGAGCGCGCCGTGGTGGGCCAGGGTCGCCTCCCCCGGCCTCGGTCCGGGCCCTCCCCCGACGATCGCCGCGACCGAGGAGCTCTGATGTGGCATCCGGAACGGCCGGCCTCGAACGATGGGTTGCCCGGGAGTCAGCAGTCCGGCGACCGAGTAGATGCGCGTGACCTCGAGCGCCTCCTCGGCGGTCAACGGCGGCAGGATGCCCGGTAAACGACGCGCGAGCATCGACTTTCCGGTTCCAGGCGGGCCAGCCAGCAACAAGTTGTGCCCGCCCGCTGCGGCAAGCTCCAACGCTCGACGGGCCCGCTCCTGGCCGCGAACGTCGGCCAGCTCGAGCTCGTCGGCGCGGTTGAGTGTCCCGTTCGTCGTAGGCGGCGGCTCGAACGGCGGCGGCTCGGCTTGTCCACGTAGGTAGGCAACGACCTCAGCGAGATGCCGCGCCGCTACGGGCTCGAGACCGGCCAGCGCCGCCTCGGAGGCTGACTCCGCGGCGCAGACCAGTCGGTCCAGCCCACCACGCCGCGCTCCTTCGGCCGCGGCCAGAACGCCCCGCACAGGCCGGATCCGTCCGTCGAGCGCGAGCTCGCCGATAGCGGCGTGGCCGTCGAGCCGGTGAAGCGGGAGCTGGTGCGAAGCCGCGAGGATCGCCAGCGCAATCGGGAGGTCGAAGCCGGAGCCCTCCTTTCGAAGCCCGGCCGGAGCGAGATTGACGGTGATCCGGCGCGAGGGCCAGTGGAGTTGAGCGGCGGAGATCCCGCTGCGGACGCGGTGCTTCGCTTCCTGGCAGGCGCGATCGACGAGGCCGACGATCGCGAGTCCCGGGATACCGTTTTGAAGGTGGGCTTCGACCTCAACGGTTCTCGCGTCGAGCCCGACCAGCGCATGAGTGACGGTTCGTGCGAACACGTTGTCATTAGAGACAACCTCGAGGCACGAAAGCGTGCCGAGTCAGTGTCGGATGTGTGACTTTCTACCGGGCGACGAGCACGTCTTCATAGAATTCGCCGGCGCGGCGCCCGGTGCGGCGGTTGACGTGCCGTCGGAGGCGCTCCTGCAAACGCAGGCCTGCTCGCTCGAGGATCTTCGGATAGAGGTCGCGGCGGTCGTTGACCACGATCAGAACCGGCGCCCCTGCACGTAAGGCCTCCTTCCCCCGCGCCAGCACCGCAGCGACGCCGTCGACGTAGCCGGCGAGCGCAGCCGCGCCTGAGCCTTGCTCCGCTGCGCCCAGCTCGAGCCTGCGGAGATCCTCGAAACCGAGCAGTTCGTACGCATAGCGGTGCTGCTCGTGGTAGTCGATGAGCCCCGGATAGGGCGGTGAGGTGATGAGCGCGTCGAAGCGGCCCCCTAGCGCCACCTCCCGCGCGTCTCCGTGGACGATCAGGGCCGCCCGCCCACGCGCGCGGACGCGCGAAAACTCCTTGATCCGCCGGAGCGTGTCCAGCGCATAGCGCCGCAGGAAGTGTTCCGCGCGCTCGACCGGACGGCAGATCCGCTTGTGCTTGTGACACCAGTAGGGCTCAGTCTGCGGCGCGCGTGGGAACTCCAGATCGAAATGCGTCGTGCGCCGCGCGGACCGGGCCGCCCGAGCCAACACCACCCGCAGCACGTCGCCATGCTCGTATTCGCGGCTCATCTCGCGGAACGCCATGAGCTCGCCGGCGGCGCGCGGCGCGAACCAGTCGGCGAGATAGCCCATCGCCTCAAGGTCGCCGCCGATCCCGTCCAGCCGCCGCACGACGTCCCGAAGCTCCGATTCGAGCGCGAACAGGTCGTATCGCCGCGTCTTCACCTCCATGAGCAGGCAGTTGAAGGCCGCCACGTCGACGCCGACCGAGTCGTAGGCGCTCTCGAGCCCCTGGACGAGCGTCGTCCCGGAGCCGGCGAAAGGGTCGAGCACGCGCCCGCCAACAGGGACGTACCGCCGCAGCAGCACCTCGACGAGCTGCGGAATGAACTTGCCGAGGTACGGATGGAGCCGGTGGACGTGCTTCGTGCGCTCGCGTTCGGGAAGCTCGCGCTCGGACCAGGAGAGGTCGAGGTCGATGTCGGCGTAGAGCGCGTCCTGCGTCGGGGCCACAGCCTTCCGGGCTTCGCCGCCGGCCGCAGACCTCCTATTACTGACAGGTCCCGAGCAGATCCCTGATGACGCCGCGAGGGGCCTCGCGGCAGGAATGCTCGGTGCCTGCGCTCAGGATCCGCCACACGCCCCGGCGAACGCGACGGAGCACGAGGATCCCGTCGCCGACCTCCGCCCAGCAACTGACCATCCGCCGAAACTCCGCAGAGGCGTAGTTCCGGTTCACGGTCGAGATCGCGATCGAGAGCGGGAAGCACCGCGCAGGCGCGTTCGGATTCGCGCGCTTCACCACGGAGGTGATCGCGATCCGTTCGTCGCGCGTCGCGCGCCGACGAGCCTCGGCGGCCGCCACGAACACGCCCCCACAGAGGCAGAGCACCAAGGTCGAGGCTACAAGACGCCTCACGAGGCAAGTCTAAAAGGCGTTGGCGATGCGCTTCACGCCAGCCGGCGTGACCGCCACGACGTCGAACCGCACCTCGAGCCCTGCGAGCTCGGGATGATGGGCGAGCCAAGTCTCCGCCGCACGCCAGAGCCGTCGCTGCTTCTCGGGCCCGACCATCTCCGTCGGGTCGCCGTATCCGCCGCCGAGCTTCGCCTTGACCTCACAGAAGACCAGCTGGCGGCCTCGGCGGGCGACGACGTCGAGCTCATGTCCGCCCGCCCACACGTTCGTCTCCAGGATTCGGTAGCCGCGAAGCCGGTAATGAAGGCGCGCCCGCCGCTCGGCCCGCGCGCCGGCCGGGTTCATTCCAGGCCCAGCTCGAGCTCGGCCAGCTCCTCGGGCGAGAGGTAGCAGAGCGCCTGGAACGAGCGGCGATGGACCTCCGAGGGGCCGCGTTCGCGCACGACGGCCGAGTGCTTCGGCGTGATGTAGCCGACGTGGGAGGCGAACCCGTAGTGCGGAAAGAGCGCGTCCATTCGCCGCATCGCGCGATCTCGCACCACCTTGGCCACGATCGACGCGGCCGCGATCGCGGCACTGCGCTCGTCACCGTCCACGACAGCCAGGTGCTCGGGCGCCGACGGGCCCAGCCGGAAACCGTCCACGAGACACGCCTCCGCCGGTGGGGCCAACGCCCACAAGCAGGAGCGCATGGCCTCCAGGTTGGACCTGTGCAGGCCGGTTCGGTCGATCTCCGAGGATGAGATCACCCGAACCGTGAACGAGCTCGCGCAGCTCACAACCCCGTGGAAGATCTCCTCCCGGTCGCTCGCCGTGAGCTGCTTGGAGTCGTTCAGCCCCGCAAGCGGGCGGACTCGGTGATCGCGGAGCTGCTCGTAGTCGAAGAGCACCCCCGCGACGACGAGCGGGCCGGCTAAACAGCCTCTGCCGGCCTCGTCCACGCCCGCGACGTAGCGGAGCCCGAACTGCCGGTCGAACTGAAGGAGGCGCCTAGTCCGAGTCCGAGGGCTCGGCCGCCGCCGGCTTTGCCTCCGGCTCGGCCTCAGGAGCCCGCTCGGCCTCGACGTCTGCATCGGCGGGCTGCTCGGCGGGGCGGGCACCGGCCGAGGATAGCGTCCGGCCATCACGGCGCTCGCGGACGCGCGCCTTCTTCCCCACTTTCCCGCGCAAGTAGTACAACTTCGCGCGGCTCACGTCGCCGATCGCGACGACCTCGATCGTCTCGATCTTCGGCGAGTGCACCGGGAACGTCCGCTCGACCCCGACGCCGAACGACTGCTTGCGCACCGTGAACGTCTCACGGACGCCCGAGCCCTGGCGCTTGATGACGATGCCCTCGAAGACCTGAACGCGCCGGCGCTGGCCCTCGATTACCTGAAAGTGAACGCGGACCGTGTCCCCGGCCTTGAACTCGGGGATGTTCGGGCGCAGCTGACGGCGCTCGAGTGTCTCGATCGGATTCGCCATGGCAAAGGTTCGGCCGCCGGCCGACGGAGCATGCTAGCGAAAGGAAATTCTCCTCGGCGGCCAGTAGACCGCGAAAACCTTGCCGATCAGGTTGTCGCGCGGCAGCGGGCCCCACACCCGCGAATCGCAGGATTGGGCGCGGTTGTCGCCCATCACGAAGTACTCGTCCTTGGGAATCTTCTCGGGCGGCCTCGTGTCCACGTCTCGCCGGTCTGGCTTCACGTACGGCTCGTTCAGCCGCCTGCCGTTGATGTAGACGAAGCCGTTCCGCATCTCCCAGGTCTCGCCCGGGAGGGCGATGATCCGCTTCACGAAGGTTCCTCCGGCGCCGCAGTTCTTCCGCGCCTCCTCCGGGGTCTCGAAGACGACGATGTCGCCCCGCTTCGGATCGGTGAAGTGGTAGATGAAGCGGTTGGCGAGGACCCGGTCGGAGAATTGCGCCGTGCAGCCGAGGCCGGCGCCTGCGCAGTGCAGTGTCGGCTCCATCGACGAGGAGGGGATGCGGTACGGGTTGACGACCCACTGCTTGATCGCGAGGACGATCGCGACCGCGCCGACGATCGTGACGATCCAGTCGATCGCAATGCGCCAGGGCTTGGGAAGGCCCTGGGTCAAGCGGTCGACGGGGTTCCTCACGATGGTGTGCGCTCCCGGCTTTCATCGCGCCGCCACTCCGCGATGCGTGCATGGTCGCCGGAGACGAGCACGTCGGGGACGGTCCAGCCGCGGAACTCGGCCGGGCGCGTGTAGTGCGGATACTCGAAACCTCCCTCGAGCTCGGCGGAGAAGCTCTCCTCGTCGGCCGACCCCTCGCTGAGCGCACCCGGAAGCCGCCGGGCCACGGCGTCGAGCAGGACCATGGCCGGCAGTTCGCCGCCGGAGAGGACGTACGGGCCGATCGAGATCGCGTCGTTCGCGAGGTGCACGAGGATCCGCTCGTCGAAGCCCTCGAAACGCGCGGAGAGAAGGGTTAGGTGATCTTCCTCGGCGAGCTCTTCGACGACGCCCTGATCGAGCTGTCGGCCCTGGGGCGTCAGTGCGATCACCCGGTGCTCCGGGGGCCCGCTGTACACGCCTTCCAGTGCCGCCGCGACGACGTCGACCCGGAGCACCATGCCGGAGCCGCCGCCGTAGGGCTCGTCGTCAACCTGTCCGCCGGCGAGCGGTGTCCAGTCCCGGTAGTTGAAGAGACGGAGATCCAACTCGCTGCCGAGAACGGAAGCAAGCGGCCGCTGCTCCGAGACAGCCGCGAAGACGTGAGGAACCAGGGTGAAGACGTCGATGCGCAAAGTCCGGGCAGGTTAGTTGTCCGGTGTAAACCCTCGCGCCACCAGGATTCGCCGCCGGTCGAGGTCGACCTCTCGGACGCAGGCGCCGACCATCGGGAGCGACAGGCCGGAGTCGAGCTCGAGGATGTCGTTGGCGACTCCGGGTGCCACTTCCGTCACCGTGCCGAGCCGCCCGCCCCCCTCTTCCTCGACCTCGAGGCCGACGAGCTGGAAGACGTAGTACTCGTCCGGGTCCGGCTCGGGAAGTTCGCCCCGTCCGATGCGGAGCGCCGTGCCGCGCGCGACCGGACGGTCAAGGCGCACCACGAGCCGGTTTCCGGCGCGCTTCCGTTCCACCACCTCCGCTTGCTCGCCGTCGACGAGCAGCGTCCTTCCGGGCTCGAAGCGCTCCGGATCCTCGCTCGCGTCCTCGACGACGAAGGCGCCCTCGAGCCCATGCGGGCGGCCGACTCGACCCACGGTGATCAGCTGGTCCTCAGTCAGCGATCTCGAGAATGACCCGGCGCCGCTGCCTGGCGCCGCCGGCCCGAACGATCGCACGCAGCGCGCGTGCGAGTCGTCCCTGGCGGCCGATCACTTTGCCGACGTCGTCTTTTGCGACGTGGAGGCGCAGGACGACGGCGTCCTCTCGCTCTTCCTCCTCGACCCTGACGGCGTCAGGATCGTCGACCAGGTGGCGCGCCAGATACGCGACCAGATCAGCCAATGTTCTTGACCTTGAGCAGACGCGCGACCGTCTGCGACGGCTGCGCTCCCTTGTCGAGCCACTCCTTGACCTTCTCCTCGTCGAAATCGATCGTCGACGGATCGGTCTGCGGGTTGTAGCGCCCGACGATCTCGATGAATTTCCCGTCCCGCGGCGAGCGCGAGTCGGTGACGACGACGCGGTAGACCGGGTTCTTCTTCGACCCGACCCGCGTCAGCCTCATCTTTACTGCCATCTAGCTCCCTTCATCTGCGTTGGTTCAATAGCTCCTGTGGAACGCCGGGCATCTTGCCCTTCCCCATCTGCTTCATCATCTTCTGCATCTGCTTGCGGGCCGCCAGCAGCTTGTTGACCTGCTGAATCGTCGTCCCGCTACCCGCCGCGATGCGCTTGCGCCGCGAGCCGTCGATCAGGTGCGGCAGCTGGCGCTCCCGCGGCGTCATGGAGAGAACGATCGCCTCGACCCGCTTGAGCTCGGCCTCGTTCACGTCTAGGCCCTGAAGCTGCTTCCCGACGCCGGGGATCATCCCCAGCACACCCTTGAGCGGGCCCATCTTCCGCAGCATCCGGTAGCTGGACAGGAAGTCGTCGAACGTGAACTCGCCCGCGCGCATCCTGGCCTCGAGCTGCGCCTGATCCTCCTCGGACGCGGCTTCTTCGGCCCGCTCGATCAGGGTCAGGACGTCGCCCATGCCGAGGATCCGCGAGGCCATTCGGTCTGGGTGGAAGTACTCGAGCTGGTCGAGCTTCTCACCGACCGAGGCGAGCTTGATCGGCTTGCCGGTAACCGCCTTGACTGACAGGGCCGCGCCGCCGCGCGCATCGCCGTCCAGCTTCGTCATGACGACGCCGTCGAAGGCGACGCGCTCCTGGAAGGCCTCGGCGACCGCGACCGCTTCCTGGCCGGTCATCGCGTCGAGGACGAGCAGCACGTTTGTCGGCTTCGCGGCGTCGCGGACTTGCTTGAGCTCGTCCATCAGCTCCTCGTCGACGTGCAGACGCCCCGCCGTGTCGAGGATGACGACGTCGGCGCCTTGCTCGGTCGCGCGTTGGATTCCGGTTTTCACGGCGGTGACGGGGTCTGGCCCGGTGAAGACCGGGATCTGCGTCTGGCGGCCCAGCTGCTCGAGCTGCTCGACGGCTGCCGGGCGCTGGAGGTCTGCGGCGACGAGCGCCGGCGAGTGGCTCTCCTTCCGCAGCAGGACGGCGAGCTTGGCCGCAGCCGTCGTCTTGCCGGAGCCCTGCAGACCCGCGAGCAGGATGACCGTCGGCGGCTTGCCCGCGAAGACGAGCTTGGAGCTGCCCGAGCCCATGAGCTCGGTCAGCTCCTCGTGGACGATCTTCACGACCTGCTGGCCCGGCGTCAGGCTGCGCATGACGTCCTGCCCGAGCGCGCGCTCCTTGACGCGTGCGACGAAGTCCCTGACGACCTTGAAGTTGACGTCCGCCTCGAGCAGCGCGAGACGGACCTCGCGCATCGCGCGCGAAATGATCTCCTCGTCCAGCTTCCCGCGGCCGCGAAGCGGCCCCAGAGCGGCGTTCAGCTTGTCGCCGAGTGTGTCGAACATGACCGCGGAAGTGTAGTGGCGGTCACTAAAGCTCCAGACGGCCGCGTCGTACACTCGTAGGATGGCTGTTTGCGCGCATTGCGGCGAGCAGAACCCCGAGCGGGCTCGGTTCTGCCTTGCGTGCGGAACGCCGTTCCCGGACGCCGGCCGCGACGTCGAGACGCGCCGGACGGTCACGGTCGTCTTCGCGGATCTCGTTGATTCCACGTCGATGGGAGAGGGTCTCGATCCCGAGGCGCATCGCCGTGTGCAGTCGCGCTACTTCGACGAACTGCGCGCCGTGCTCGAGCGCCACGGCGGCACCGTCGAGAAGTACATCGGCGACGCGGTCATGGCGGTTTTCGGCACGCCTGTCGTGCACGAGGACGACGCACTCCGGGCGATTCGCGCAGCCACCGAGATGCGCGAGGTGCTCACCGCGCTGAACGACGAGCTGCGACAGGGGTTGAATGTCGCTCTCAGCGTCCGCACGGGCATCAACACCGGTGAGGTGGCCGCGGGCGATCCGACGACGGGCCAGCGTCTCGTCACCGGCGACGCAGTCAACCTCGCTTCCCGGCTCGAGACCGCGGCGACCGCCGGCGAGATCCTCATCGGCGACGACACCTACCGCCTGGTCCGCAATGCCGTGCTCGTCGAGCCGGTCGACGAGCTGGAGCTCAAGGGGAAAGCCGAGCCGATCAAGGCCTGGCGCGTGCTCGCCGTCCTCACCGGCGCACCATCCGTTGCCAGGCGATTGGACTCGCCGCTCGTCGGTCGTGAACGCGAGCTTGCGCTCCTCCGGCAGACCTTCGAGCGCGCGACGAACGACCACGCCTCGCATCTCCTGACGATTCTCGGACCGGCCGGCGCCGGCAAGTCGCGCCTCGCGCGCGAGCTGCTCGACAGCGTGGACGGCCAGGCGACGCCGCTCGTGGGGCGCTGCCTCCCCTACGGCGAGGGGATCACGTTCTGGCCGGTGATGGAGATCGTGAAGCGGGCGGCCGGCGTGGGACCGACGTTGGCGCTCGAGGAAAGTAGGCACCGGATCGCTTCCATCGTCGCGCCGGATCCTGACGCCGACCTCGTCGCCGAGCGGCTGAGCGCAATCATCGGCCTCGACTCGGACGCGGCCGGCACGGAAGAGATCTTCTGGTCGGTGCGCAAGCTGCTCGAGGCGCTGGCGCGCGAGCGCCCGGTCCTCGTTCTCTTCGACGACGTCCACTGGGGCGAGCAGACGTTCCTCGACCTCATCGAGCATCTCGCCGACTGCTCACGCGATGCACCGGTATTGATCGTCTGCCTGGCGCGGCCGGAGCTGCTCGAGGAGCGTCCGATGTGGTCGGGCGGGAAGCTGAACTCGACCTCGCTGCTGCTCGAGCCGCTCGACGAAGAGGCGTGCGGAACGCTGATCGAGAACCTGCTCGACGACGCGGAAGTCGACGAGGTGGTCAAGCAGCGGATCGCCCACGCGGCGGAGGGGAACCCGCTCTTCGTCGAGGAGATGCTGGCCGTGCTCGTCGAGGAAGGAGCGCTGACGCGCGACGACGGGCGGTGGGTGTCGACCCGCGACCTCTCCGCTGTCGCGATCCCGCCGACGATCCAGGCCTTACTTGGCGCCCGAATCGGCCGTCTCGGCCGAGACGAGCGGAACGTCCTCCAGCGTGCGGGCGTCGCCGGCCGCATCTTCTCGCGTGGAGCCGTTAGGGCCCTCTCTCCGGTGGCGGAGCGCTCTGCGCTGGAGCCTCGGCTCGAGGGCCTCGTCCAGAAGCAGCTGATTCGGCCGCATCGGACCGAGTTCGGCGCTGAGCACACGTACCGGTTCCGCCACAACCTGATCCGCGACGCCGTCTACCAGCACATGTCGAAGGCAAGCCGGGCCGAGCTGCACGAGCGGTTCGCCGGGTGGCTCGAAGGCGCGGGGGAAGGCAAGAGCGCCGAGCGGGACGAGATCCTCGGCTATCACCTCGAGCAGGCGTTTCGCTACCGGCAGGAGCTGGGGCGGCCGGACATTGAGCTCGGCACGCGGGCCGGAGAACGGCTAGCGAGGGCGGGGCGGCGCGCCGTCGACCGCGGTGACCTTCCGGCAGCCGTGACCCTCTTGACGAGGGCGACCGCGCTGCTCCCGGATGCCCACGGCGAGCGGCGCGAAATCCTGCCGATGCTCGGGAGCGCGTTGATCCGGACCGGCGACTTTCCGCGCGCCGAGCGGGTGCTCACGGAGGCGTTGGAGGCCGCTCAGGCGGCCGGTGATCGCCGGCTCGAGCTGCGCACCGTCATCGAGCGCGAGTTCTTCCGCGCGTTTACGCACCCCGAAGGTTCTGTCGAGGAGATCGTCACCGTCGCCGACGAAGTGATCCCGCTCCTCGAAGAGCTCGATGACGACCTTGGTCTCGCGAAGGCGTGGTGGCTGAAGAGTGAAGTGCATGTCAATGCGTGCCGCTGGGGCGAACGCGCCAAGAACCTCGAGCGAGCGCTCGAACATGCTCGGAAGGCGGCAAATCCGAGCGAGCAGGCAACGCTCGCTGCACTGCTCGCGCAAGCTCTCTACTTTGGCCCGACACCGGTTGACGAGGCGATTCAGCGCTGCGAGTCGCTGCTGGCAGAGTGTCCCGACGACCGGTCGCTGAAGGCATCGATCACGACCTCGATCGCCGGTCTTCGGGCGATGCAAGGCGACTTCGAGGAGGCACGGCGTCTGCAGCGGAACGCCGGCGCAATTTACGAGGAATTGGGCCAGAGATTCCGCGTCGCGACGGTGCGCTCGCTCATCGCCGCCGAGATCGAAGCACTGGCCGGAAGCCCTCGTGAGGCGACCGCAATCCTTCAGTGGGCGTTTGAGGAGCTCAGTGAGATCGGGCTCATCAGTGTTAGGTCTACGATCGCAGGCTTCCTCGCCGATGCCTTGGCGACCGAAGGCCTGGAGGACGAGGCGATTCGATACTCCCGACTGAGCGAAGAACACGCGGCCGACGTCGACATCGCCACGCAGGTGATGTGGCGTGCCGGGCGCGCCAGGGCTTCTGGCGACGAGAACATGGCGAGGGAGGCGGCGCGACTTGCCGAGCCCACCGACTATCCCGACCTGAGGGCCCGCGCGTTCCTCGCACTCGCAGACCTCTCGGGGGACCCGTCTTCCCGTGAGCGAGCCATCGGCGAGTACGAGCGCAAGGGCAACCTCGCTGCGGTCGCACGGCTGGTTGCTCCCAGGCTTCCGTCGTAGGATCGCCGGGCAAAGACCACAATCGAAGGGAGGCCCGAATGCCCCGGTTCGAAGGCTCCTCGGAGACCAGGGACAACCCCGATGCTGGTTTCAGAGCCGCTACCCAGGATGCCGTCGAGAAATTCAAAGCTCAGCGCGGCGCGTCGGAGCACGGCACACCCGTGCGTCTGAGGGTTGCGGAAATGTACGTGACGGTCCGAAACCCAGTCCACGACTACATCGTCGTCCTTGAGACGGAGGGCTAGCGACCGCTTGCCCGGGAGACGGCGCCCTCATAGGATCGGCGCGACCCCGCTAGACGAGGAGGGCGATGTCACAGGTGTCTGATGATCAGTACCAGGGCGAGGGGAAAAGCGTCGAGGAGGCGGCAGAAGCAGCCGCCCGAAAGGTTCCGAAGGAGATCCAGCAGGAACTGTTCGAGCTCGCGATCTACGCCCGACTCTCTGGTGAGCACAATCCCGTCCATGACTACATCGTCGTGTTGAATCCTGGAGGTCCCTAACGAGCAAGGAGAGCGCATGGCAGCTGTTGCGAAAATCATCACGATCATCGGCTCGTCGCCGGAGAGCTTCGCGAAGGCGGCCGACGCGGCCGTTCAAGAAGCCTCGAAGACGGTACGCGGCATCTCGGGCGCCCACGTGACGTCGATGAGCGCCGTCGTCGAGAACGATCACATCAGCGAGTATCGGACGACCGTGGACATCGCCTTCGGCGTCGAGTCCGGCGGTTCCGCGGGCTAGCGCACCAGGAGCGCGCGAGCGAAGTCATCGGGATCGAACGGCCTCAGGTCTTCGATCCCTTCTCCGACGCCCACGAGCTTGACCGGCAGCCCGAGCTCGTGGGCGATCGCAAGTGCGACGCCGCCCTTCGCGGAGCCGTCCAGCTTCGTCAAGGCCACGCCGGACACGTCCACCGCCTCGCTGAAGAGCCGTGCCTGTTGGAGCCCGTTCTGCCCCGTTGTCGCGTCCACGATCAGGAGCGTCTCGTGGGGGGCGCCTTCCAGACGACGTTCGATCACGCGCCGGATCTTCGCCAGCTCCTCCATCAGGTTCGTCTGGGTGTGCAGGCGGCCGGCGGTATCGACGATGACCACGTCGCGGCCGCGCGCCGTCGCCGCGTCGATGGCGTCGTAGGCGACGGCGGCCGGATCCCCGCCGCGTGCGGAGCCGACGAAGTCGGCGCCGGAGCGATCGGCCCAGATCTCGAGCTGTTCCTCGGCCGCGGCACGGAACGTGTCGGCTGCGGCGAGGATCACGGCGTGGCCGTGCTCGCGTAGGCGGCTCGCGAGCTTGCCGATCGTCGTGGTCTTTCCGGTTCCGTTGACGCCGACGACGAGGATCACGCTCGGCTTGCCGTCCAGCCCGAGCCGGCCGGGTTCCCCGAGGAGCGCAGCAGCCTCTTCGGCGAGGGCTTCGCCCAGCTCGCCGAGCTCCGGGCGCGCTTCGAGCCGGCGAACGAGCTCGGCCGTTGTCGGGACGCCGACGTCCGCGGCGATGAGCGCTTCCTCGAGCCGCTCCCAGGCCTCGTCGTCGGCAGGGTCGAATGCCGCGGCGGCAAGCTGCTCGGTCATCGCGCGGCGCGTCTTGCCGAGCGAGTCGCGAAGGCGCGAGAAGAAGCCCTCGCGCTGCGCCTCGGTCTCGTCAGGCCTCTCGGTGTCGCCGAGAAACTCGCCCCAGCTTCTGGTCACCGGCGGAGGCTAGCTCCGCGCGCCCTCGGGGCGTTTGGCATCCGACCCCGCGCGGAGAGCCGAGCCAAGGCCTCGGCAGGTCAAGGCGTCAGGCGGCGGCTTCTGCCTGCTCTTTGTTCGGTAGGCGGCGCGAGACGACCTGGGAGACCCCCTCGGCGCCCATCGTGACGCCGTAGAGGACGTCCGCCGCCTCCATTGTCCGTTTCTGATGCGTGACGACGATGAACTGGGCCCGTCCGGCGTAGCGGCGAAGGAGCTGGACGAAGCGGCCGATGTTCGTGTCGTCGAGCGCGGCCTCGACCTCGTCCAGGAGGTAGAACGGACAAGGACGCGCGAGGAAGAGCGCAAACAGGAACGAGATCGCCCCGAGCGCCTTCTCGCCGCCGGAGAGCAGCGACAGCCGCGTCACCCGCTTGCCGGCCGGCTGCAGCTCGACCTCGATCCCCGGCGCCGTCCCCTCGTCCTCCGCGCCCTGCTCGTCCGTCAGGAGCAGCCGACCCTTGCCCCCCGGGAACAGCGTCTGCGCGACCTCTTCGAAGTTGGCGCTGACCGCGGAGAAGGTCTCTGCGAAGCGGCGATCGACCGTCTCGTCCAACTCATCGCGCAGCTTCGCAAGCTCGTCCAGGCTGCGCTCGAGATCCTCGCGCTGCGCGACCAGGTCGGCCAGATTCTCCTTCTCCCGCGCGTACTCCTCGGCGGCCAGCGGATTCACCCGTCCGAGCTCTTCGCGACGCCGGCGCAGTCGCTCGGCCCGCTCGACCAGCGCCTCACGGTCGTCGCCCTCCGCCGGCTCCACCCCGGCTGCCTCGAGCCGCCGTTCCGCCTCCCTACGCTCAGCCTGGAGCCGCGCCAGCTCCACGTCGACCGCGCTGGCCCTGGCCGAGACCTCCGCGGACTCGCGGCGGATCTCCGCCTCGGCCGCGCCGAGCCGCCGCAAATCCTCCGCGAGCTCTCCTGTGCGCGCGCCGCCCGCATCGGCCCGTGCGCGGAGCGCAGGCTCCAACCGCGCCACGACCCCGGCTGACGCGGCCAGGACAGCGTCCAGCTGCTCGGCCACCGCCATCAGCGGGCGATGGCGCGAGTCGTCGACGACCGGCCCCGGCGGCGGATCGTCGCGAACCGCGTCCGCCTGCCGCTCGAGCGCCGCCGCCTCGTCCACCAGCGACTTGCGGCGCGCCTCGAGCTCGAGCAGGACGGCCTCCGCCGCCTCACCGGCGAACCAGAGCTCCTGACGCTCCGGATCGAACCCGATGCCGTCTCGCGTCACCGCCAGCCTCTCGACCGACAGGAGCTCCTCTTCGTCGACGATCGCGAAGTCGTCAAGCGCCGGCTCACCCACGACGACCGTCAAGCTGCCGAGCCCGCGCCGGCGGGCCTCCCGTACAAGCGCCAGCGCGCCGTGTTCATCGGGCGCGACCACCGCGGCGCTGCGTCCACGCAGGGCGGCAGCGACTGCTCGCTCATCTCCCGCCGCCACGTCCAGATCGGACAGCACAAGCCGATGCCCGGCCTCGGCAAGAGCCCGGGCCGCGGGCGGAACCCCCTCGCGCTCGGACAGCGTGCGCTCCAGCGCGCCAAGTCGCTCGCGCACGAGCGCCGCTTCTTCACGGAGCCTTCGGCGTTCCACGTCGGCCCGAGACGGCCCGGCCGGCAGTCGAGGCCGCCGCGCCTCCTCCCGCAGCGAGTGCAAGACCGCCGTCGCGCTCTCGCGCCGCAGCGCGATGCGCTCGGCCGCACTGCGTAGCCGGTAGAGGGACGCGGTTGCGGCCTCACGACGGCCGGCAGCATCCGCAAGCTCCTCCTCCGCTCGGCGCCGCTCGAGCAGGAGATCCTCGAGCTTCGCCTCGCTGCGACGCCGCGCGTGGTCGGCCGCGGCACGACGTTCTTCCGCCGTCGCGATCTGCTCGTCGACCGCCGCGAGATCGAGGAACGCGACTGCCGCCTCCAAAGCGGCGATCTCCCCACCGAGCCTTTCCGCCCGCTGCGCCGCAGTCGCCTGAAGGGCGAGCGGCCGCAAACGCTTCCGCACCTCCGCCTCGACGTCGCGTGCGCGCGCAACGTCCTGGGCAACGCGGGCGAGCTTGAGCTCGGCACGATGACGGCGACGCTTGAACCGGCCGAGCCCGGCAGCGTCCTCGACCAGCGCGCGGCGCTCCTCTGGCTTCGAGGCCAGGATCTCCTCGACCTTCCCCTGAGAGATCACGGAGCCGGCGGCGCCTCCCAAACCCACATCGGCGAGCAGCTCGACGAGATCGGTGCGCCGGACGGCCGCTCCGTTGATCAGGTACTGCCCTTCACCGCCGCGATGCAGCCGCCGCATGATCGAGATCTCGGAGAACGGCAGGTCGGAGAGCGCGCCGTCCTCGTTGTTCAGGAGCAGCTCCACCTGGCAAAACGGGGCCGCCGGACGATCGCCGGAGGCCGCGAAGAGGACGTCATCGGGCTTCTCTGCCCTCAGCTCGCTTGGGCTGAGGCTCCCCGACGCCCACAGCAGCGCGTCGGCGACGTTGGACTTCCCCGAACCATTGGGCCCCACGACCACGGCGACGCCTGGCTCGAGGCGAACCTCGACCGGATCAGGGAAGGACTTGAAGCCGCGGATGCGGATCGCGCGAAGGTGCACGCGGCCGGAACGCTAGTCAGAACGGCGGATGGCGCTCAGGCCGCGCGGATCTTCTCGAGCGCCTGCTTGGCGGCCTCCTGCTCGGCCGCCTTCTTGGACGGCCCCATCCCCACTCCCGCCTGGTCGCCGTCGATCACAGCCGCGGAGGTGAACTTCCGGTCGTGGGGCGGCCCTTCCACCTCCAGAACTGCGTAGCTCACCTGCTGCCCCATGGCGGCCAGCTGCTCCTGCAGCTCCGTCTTGAAGTCGACGTGGGTCGTCGCCGCGTACTCGATCCGGCCCGAGAACGCGTCCACGATCGGCTCCTCGATCTTCTCGAACCCGTGCTCGAGGAACAGCGCGGCCAGCGCCGCTTCCAACAGCGCCGCCAGGACGTTTCGGTTGCGGGAGAGCCGTTCGAGCTCCTCCTCCGGCACGACGCCGGTGCCCTTCTCGAGCAGTCGCTGACCAAGCTCGAGCTCGCGCGCAACCACGGCGCAGCTGGCCCGCGAGACGACATGTGACCGGATCTTCGCGAGCCGGCCCTCGGCCAGATCCGGGTACCGCTGGTACAGCGCCCGCGCCACGGCGAGCTCGAGCACGCTGTCGCCGAGAAACTCGAGCCGTTCGTACGAGGAACCGCGGTCCGGCGCCCAGGACGGATGAGTGAAGGCGTTTTCGACCCGCTCCGCCGGGAGCTTGTCGATGAGGGTCGCAAGTCGGGCGGGTTCGCCCGCCGGAGCGCCGCTGCTACTGGTGCGACGTGACGTAGTCGACAGCCTGCCCGACCGTCTGGATCTTCTGTGCGTCCTCGTCCGGGATCTTGATTCCGAACTGGTCCTCGAGCTCCATGATCATCTCGACGAGATCGAGCGAGTCGGCGTCGAGATCCTCCTGGAAATTCGCCTCCTCGGTGATGTCCGCCTCTTCGGCGCTCAGGCGTTCGACCAGAACCTCCTTGATGCGCTCGAAGACTTCGTCGCGGGACGCTGCCATGTCACCTCGCTTGCGGTAGGGATTATCGGGCGCGCCGATTCTACGGAACCGGGGCGCGGACCGGCTCGACTTCGCGTCCGCGGTAGGTCTTGCAATTCGGGCAGACGTGATGGGGCCGCTTCGGGCGGTGGCAGACCGGGCACTCGTTCAGGCGCGGAGCCGCGAGCTTGTGCTGTGCACGCCGCTTGTCGCGGCGCGACTTCGATGTTTTTCGCTTGGGGACTGCCATCGCGGCGGCGGAGTATAGCTATGGTTCAGCCCGAGCCTCAGGCTCGCCCTATGCGCGTGCACTGATCGACAGCCGAGTTCCTTTCCTCGCGATCAGGAGGACGCATGCGCACGACCCGCGGCACGCTTGCTGCAGCGAACATCACGAAGAGTTATGGCTCGGACGTCGTCCTCGACGGCGTGTCCGTCGTCGTCCCGCCGGGTGCGCGAATCGGCGTCGTGGGGCCAAACGGGAGCGGGAAGACGACGCTTCTCCGCGTGCTCGCGGGCCTCGAGGCACCTGATTCCGGTGTCGTCGAGCGCCGTCCGGCATCCCTGACCGTCGGGTACCTGCCGCAGGACGGGCTCGTGCCGGTCACGGACGTCCCTTCCTGGAAGCTGCGGAAGTCAGCCGCGCGTCTAGGGCTCGAGCTCGACTCGGAGCAGCAGCCGGATGAGCTCTCCGGCGGCCAACTGGCGCGCGCGAAGCTGGCGGCGCTCCTGGCCGCCGATGACGATGTCCTGCTGCTCGACGAACCGACGAACGACCTCGACTTCGACGGCCTTGCCGTGCTCGAGCGCTTCGTCGCGGAAACCGAGAGCGCGCTCGTGATCGTCTCGCACGACCGCGCGTTTCTCGAGCACGCCGTCGAGCATGTGGTCGAGTTCGAGGCCGAGACACGGCGGGTCCAGGAGTTCGTCGGCTCGTGGGGCGAGTACGAGCGCCTGCGGGCGCTCGTACGGGACCGACACGACGCTGGATACGCGCACTACGCCGAAGAGCGCGATCGGTTCACGGCGCTCCTCCACGACCGCCGCACGCAGGCGGGAGCCGCCGGCAAGCAGGCCAACCGGCGCGGTACTCACGCGCTGGTGTCGAAGGTACGTTCCGCCGAGAAGCGTCTCGAGCGGCTCGAACGGGTCGAGAAGCCGTGGGAGCCATGGCGGCTGCACTTCGAGCTTCGCTCCCAGCGCGCCGGCCAGGTGGTCGCCCGCCTCGAGGGCGCCGTCGTCGAGCGCGGCGACTTCCGGCTCGGCCCGGTCGACCTGGAGCTCCGCCACGGCGACCGGCTCGCCGTCACCGGGCCGAACGGAAGCGGGAAAACGACGTTGATCGGCGCGCTGCTCGGCGATCTACCCCTCCGAGCCGGACGGCGCTACCTCGGTCCGGGAGTCAAGCTCGGCGAGCTGGAGCAGCGGCGCTCGCAGTTCGCCGGGCGAGAACCGCTGCTCGAGACCTTCGGCGCCGCGAGCGGCCTGGCCCCGGGCGACGCACGAACGCTGCTGGCGAAGTTCGCGCTTCGGGCCGACTCCGTCCTCCGGCCGTCGACGTCGCTCTCACCGGGAGAGCGGACGCGCGCCGGCCTCGCGCTGCTCTCGGCCCAGGGCGTCAATGCGCTCATCCTCGACGAGCCGACGAACCACCTCGACCTCGAGGCAATCGAGGAGCTCGAAACCGCCCTCAATGGCTACGAGGGCACGATCGTCCTCGTCACACACGACCGCCGGCTGCTCGAGCGGTTCGAGCCGAGGCAGACGCTAGAGCTTCCCGCGTAGCTCTTCGAGCGCCGACCAGCGCGGGTCGGCCTGCTCATCCTCGTGCTCATGCGGGCTCTCGTTCAGGTTCTCGCCGCAGACCGCGCAGAGGCCGGCGCAGTCCTCGCGGCAGAGGATCTGCTCCGGCAGCTCGACGGCGATCGCGTCACGGGCCCAGTTCGAGAGCCGAAGCTGGTGGTCCACGACGTACGGCGTGCGCAGCTCGTCGGACTCCCCGGGGCTCGTCGCCTGGTATTCCCGCGCCTGGATCGAGAGATCGAGCACCGCGTCCTCGAGACACCGGTAGCACGGCCCGTACAGGCGGACGGGGAAGCTCAGCTCGAAGGTCGTGCCGCTCGTCCCGCGGTTGATGACGAGCTCGGCCTTGACGTTTTCGGGCACGGGCAGGTAGCGCTGCCCGCCCAGCTCGAAGGGCGAGAGCGCGATCTCCTGCTCGTCCCGGTAC
>DATGDB010000036.1:0-14330 GCA_035311205.1 Gaiellaceae bacterium
CGCTCTTGTCGCGCTCGCCCGCGACGAGGGGAATCTCGTCGGTGAGCAGTTCCTGCACTGGTTCCTCCAGGAGCAGCGGGAGGAGGTCGCCTCGATGTCGGAGCTGCTGCGCATCGTCGAGCGGGCCGGCGACAATTTGCTTCTGGTCGAGGAGTACCTCGCGCGGACCGGCGGTGAGGCGAGCCCGCTCGAGGCCGGAGCGCCACCCGCGGCCGGCGGCGCGCTCTAGCGCAGCTGGCCTGAGATTCACTACCCGCCCCGGTCAAGCGCCTGAAGAAATGCTCGGACATCTTTGAGCAGCATCATCAGGTGGAATGGATCTGTAGGTGACTCCTCGAAGCCGTATTGCATGTACCAGGTCTTGGCTTGGTCATGCTTAGCGTGGACAAGCAGAATCCGGGCTCCGATCGAATCGGCGGCCTCGACGCAGCGCAACAGGACGTCCTGGAGAAGCGAGCGACCGACGCCGACACCTTGGTGCTCGCGATCGACGGCGAGCCGGGCAAGCAGGATGGCGGGCAGTGGCCGCATCTGTAGCTGGCCCTTGAGCGCTCGCTCGGTCGCGCTCTCAGGCGCGACCTGTGCGGCAGCGAGCGCGTGGTAGCCGACGACGGTCTCGCCGTCGTCAAGTGTCGTCACGAAGACGCGGGCCGAGCCTGAGGCGTGAGCAGAGCGGGCGTGCCGCTTCAGCCAGTCGTCGAGAGCCGGCTCGCCGCACGCGAAGTGATCCAGGCGGTGATGTTTCCCCAGGGGCTCGGGGCGCCTGTAGGCCATGCCCTACTCGGGGCTGAAAACGCCCCGCTTGGAAAAGAGCTTCTCGAGACCTGGCTCCTTCTGCGGCGGGCGCTCGAGTAGTTCGACGAACCGGTCCCATTGGCCCGCGTCGAGGACGAACTGCGTACGATCCGCGAGCACGCGTTCGGCTTCGATGACGGCCGCATCGATCACGAAGTCCGTCAACGTTCTCTCAGCCGTTTCGGCCGCGTGCCGGACGAGCCGGTCGGTGTCCGAGCCGACTCTGAAATCCCAGCGCTCTTTGCTCTTCGCCATGGACCTAGTGTACACACACTGTCCGTACCAGACAGGTCCGCCGCTCGAGTGGTGAGCGTCAGCGCAGCTGCTCGCGGAGGCTCTGCGCGAAGGCCTCCAGCTCGAGCTCCTCGCCCGTGACCTCGCCGAGCAGCTCGTCGCCATTCAGGCGCTGGCCCTCGGACCAGAGCTCCCGAAGCATCCCGCCCGCCTTTCGGTCGGCGAACCAGCCCGACCCGAAGCGCTCGCGGAAGTGCTCGCGCAGCTGTGACTGCAGCGCCCACGACCGCAGGTAGCCGGTGACGTAGAAGCTGGAATCGATGTCGCCCAGGTAGTCCGTCGGACTGGGCTCGATCTTGAGCGCCTCGCCGAGGAGCTCGACGTAGCGGCTGGAAAGCGTCTTCTCGTCCAGTCCGCGGCGCCCGTGGAACTCGAGCTCGTAGAGCAGCTTTCCGCAGTACCGGCGCAACAGGTAGAGCGAGCCCGTCGCGGCCTCCGCAACCCACTCGTGCGGCTTGGGGAAGTCGAGCCGGCGTGAGAGCCAACCCGGCTCCATCAGCAGATGCTCCATCAGCGTCGCCCAGGCCTCGGTGACCGCGACATCGCCGAGGCGCTTCGCCTCGACGGGGAGATCCGCCTCGACGTGAGCGTAATGCTCGGTGTGGCCGGCCTCGTGGAAGAGCGCACGCCAGTCGTCGGCACCGCCCATGGGCTGGATGACGAGAACGACGCGGCCCGGCACCTCGATCGGCGCGCAGAAGGCTCGCGGGCTCTTCTTCGGGCGCTGTTCGATGTCGAGCTCGACGTTCTTCTGGGAGCGGAGATCGATGCCGAGATCGGCCAGCGTAACCTCCAGCGCGGGCATCATCTTGCCAGCCGGGAACGCCGGATCCCACCCGACCGCGCGGAACACGCGAGTGACGTCCCAACGCTCGGCGTCGGCGAGGCCGACACCCGCTCGCAGCCGGAACAGCCGGTCCGCTGTCTCCTCGTAGAGCTGCTCGGTCGACTCGAGGACCTCGCGGCACTGGTCGGCGAGCTCTTCCAGACGGAAGCCGAAACGGCGGTAGAGGTCGGCATACGTCTCCGTGCCGAGGGCCGGGATCGCATCGTCGACCGTCCGGGCTGCATCCGCGAGGATCGGGTTGATGTGCTCCTCGGTCAGCTGGTTCCTGGCCTCCTCGAGGCGCTGCCGCCGGTCGCGGTCCGCCTCGTTGGCCGTGGTGGGCCGGATCATCCGGTAGCCCACGGTCTCCCCGTCCACGGTCGCCTCGAGCTCGGCTTCCAAGGCCGCCGTCTTCTCGCTGTGCTCGCGGGTCAGCTCGGCGAGGTAGTTCTCGCAGGCGAAGCGCCAGAGCTCGGCAACGCCATGGTCGCCGTCTGCCACGCGTCCCAGCGCCTGGGCCTGCTCCAGCGTCGAGAGCTCGGGATAGCGCTCGTAGAGCGCCTCGAGATCGAGTGTGTCCTTGTGTCCGGCGTAGTGGAGGTAGTACTCCTCGTCGAGCTCGGCGATGAAGCGGTCGATGCGCTCGCGGTAGGTGTCGAGCTCGCGGGAGGTGGGCGGTGCTTCCGGCACGGCCTCGTAGGATAGTTAGTGCGTTCCCAGGCACTGTCATCCGCACTCTTGCCGGCTGCAAAGCGGCGCCAGCCCGTAGCCTCGGGCCGCGCCCATATGCCGTGATATGGGCACGTCCCGAGTCCGCGCTCTGGCTTGCTTTTCGCGTGGCAAAAGCACGGCAACAGCACCCGGGAGCGCACTAATGCCCGAGATCACCCTGCGGAGTGAGCGGCGCACCCAGCTGATCGAGATCACGCGCGACGTCGAGCGGGCGCTGGAGGGCGCCCAGGGGTCGGCCGCTCTGATCTTCGTTCCGCACACGACAGCCGGGGTGACGATCAACGAGAACGCCGACCCCGCCGTCGCGCGCGACTTCGAGCGGGCGCTCGAGCGAATCGTCGGCGACGACTGGGGCTGGCAGCACGTCGAGGCCGGCGAGGAGAATGCCCCGTCGCACATCCGCTCGGCGCTGATGAGCCCCCAGGTCGTCGTCCCGCTGGTCGACGGCCGGCTCGCGCTCGGCACCTGGCAGGGAATCTTCTTCTGCGAGTTCGACGGGCCGCGAACTCGGAAGGTGCTCGTGACCCCCCTTCAGTGATCGAGGTCGAGCGGCTTACCAAGCGCTACGGGAAGACGGTCGCGGTCGACGACCTCACCTTCCGGGTCACGCCCAGCCGCATCACGGGATTCCTCGGGCCGAACGGCGCAGGCAAGACGACGACGCTGAAGGCGATTCTGGGGCTCGTTCGGCCGACGTCCGGGACGACCCGCGTACTCGGGAGGCACTACCGCGACCTCGACGAGCCGACTCGCAAGGTCGGTGCCGTCCTCGAGACGTCCCGCTATCACCCGGGCCGGTCGGGCCGAAACCACCTGCGCGTCTTGGCGGCCCAGGCGGGGATCCCGCGTGCCCGGGTCGAGGAGGTGCTCCAGCTCGTGGCGATGAGCCGGGAGGCGAAGCGCCGTGTCGGGGGCTACTCGCTGGGCATGCGGCAGCGGCTGGGACTGGCAGCCGCGCTGCTCGGCGATCCGGAGCTTTTGATCCTCGACGAGCCGGCGAACGGGCTCGATCCGGCCGGAATCCGGTGGCTGCGCGACCTTCTCCGAGCCCTCTCGGCTCGCGGTCGCACGATTCTCGTCTCGAGCCACGTGCTCGCGGAGGTGGAGCAGATCGCCGACGAGGTCGTGATCATCCACCGCGGCCGTTTTGTCACGCAGTCCTCCACCGCTGAGCTCGCGGCGAGGGCGTCGGCCGGGGTGCGAGTGCGAAGCCCGCAGGCGGGTCGGCTTCGGGAGCTGCTGACCAGCGCCGGGATGAGCGTTGTCGAGCTGAACGGCGGCGCGCTCGCCGTGTCCGACGGAACGCCGGAGCGCGTCGGCGAGCTCGCCGCCGCCAACGACATCGTCCTCCACGAGCTCACCGCCGAAAAGGCCACACTCGAAGAGGCCTTCCTCGAGCTGACCGGGGGCGAGACGACGGCGTGAGGCTGCTCTACGCAGAGGCGCTGAAGGTACGAACGGCGCCGCGAACCCTGATCGGGCTCGCGCTCGGGCTCGTCGCACTCGCTGTGCTCGGAGCTGGGTCGACGGCGAGCAGCGGCCCGAGCGAGACGCCCGAAGGGGACGCGATCGCGACGTGGGACGTGCTCTCCGTCGCGACGACGGGTGTGATCTTCTCCCTGATCCTCGGGATCCTCGTCGTGACCTGGGAGTACCGGCACGGAACGATCACGCAGACCTTCCTCGCCACGCCGCGCCGTGAGCGGGTCCTGGGAGCGAAGTTCGTCGTGGCGCTCCTGTCAGGCGTCCTCCTCGCCGTGCTCTGCGTCGTCGTCGTTCTCGTGACGGCGACGTTCTGGATCTCGCTCGACCTCCGCCGGGAGCATTGGGAGCTGATCGCGCGGATCGTGCTCGCTTGTGCACTCTGGGGCCTGCTCGGCGCGGGCCTCGGAGCGCTGCTCCAGTCGCAGGTCGGAGCGCTCGTCGTCGTCTTCGTCTGGTTTCTGGTCGCCGAGCCGCTGATCGCCGCCCAGTTCGACCACTTCGCCGACTATCTGCCCGGGAACACGCTCAACCGGCTCACGCAGCACGGCGCCGTCGAGGGGGTCGAGCAGAACGGCGAGGACTACTCCTTCGGCCTCTGGGCGGCCGCGTTCATCGCCGGCGCTTACGCCCTCGGGGTCGCCGCGCTCGGCACCGTGTCGGCGCTCAAGCGCGACGTCAACTGAACCGCCGGGACGCCGGGATCGGGACAAGCGTCTGGATGGAGAATGTGCCCGAGTTGGCGAACTCCGTCGGCGACCCGCGGGGCCGGGCGCGAGTAGTAGGCGTTTGCGTCGACCGCGACGCTCGGCGCGGGCAGGTCGGCTTCGCGAGCCTCCTGGGCGCCGCGCTCGGCGTCGAAGCCGCACGCGGCGACGATCACGAGCTCCGGCTGCGCTGCACGGACGTCAGCCCACGTGACAGGGAACGACGGCCGTCCGGGCCGGCCGAGCACGTCGCGCCCGCCTGCTGCGGCGACCATCTCCGGAAGCCAGTGACCTGCCGCGAAGGGTGGGTCGATCCACTCGGCCACGAAGATCCGCCGAGTCGGACGGCCCGCGACCGCCCGCCTGACCCCATCGATCGCCGCGCGCATCTCGGCGGCTACGTCGAGCCCCCGCCCGGGCACTCCCAGCCGCTGCGCGAGCGTCTCGACCGAGCCCGCGATCTCCTCGAGCGTGGTGGGGTTGAGAGAGATCACTTCCGCGCTGGAGGGACAAAGGCTCGAGACGTCGTCGCCGGAGACAGCACAGACGGTGCAGAGATCCTGCGTCACGATCACGTCCGGCGCGAGGTCCGTCAGCAAGTCCTCGTCAACGGCGTAAAGCGAGCGCCCGTCGGCGACGGCCTTCATGACCGCCGAGTCGATCTCCGCGCTCGTCAGCTTCGCCGCATCGACACGGGAGGCCGTGACGACCGGGAGGTCCCGAACCTCCGGCGGCCAGTCGCACTCCTCTGAGATGCCGACGAGGGCGTTAGCGAGCCCGAGGCGGCCGATGATCTCGGTGGCGCTGGGGAGGAGGGAGCAAATGCGCACGGGCCGGCCACTGTATCCCCGGGCTAGGCTGGCTCCGTGGCCGCCCCTGTCGTACTCGACCAGTTGGTCGAGCTCTCCGTCGAATCACTCGCGTTCGGCGGCAACGGCGTAGCCCGGCTGAACGGGTTCGTCGTCTTCGTCCGGCGAGGGCTCCCGGGCGACAAGGTTCGGGCCAGGGTGACGAAGGTTCAGCGGCGCCACGCCGAGGCGCTCGCCGTCGACGTGCTCGAGCCGAGCCCACTCCGCGTCGAGGCGCCGTGCGAGCACTACCCCGCCTGCGGCGGCTGCCGCTTCCAGGACCTCGCGTACGAGGCGCAGCTGGAGTCGAAAGCAGATCAGGTTCGCGATTCGCTCGTGCGCATCGCCGGGATCCCCGAACCGCCCCTCGAGCCGATCGTTCCCGCCGAGTCGGTCTTCCACTACCGGAACAAGCTCGAGTACTCGTTCACGGAGACGCCGGACGGCCCGACGCTGGGGTTCCACAAGGCGGGTCGCTGGGACGAGGTCCTGAACATCGAACGGTGCTGGCTGACCACGGATCTCGGCAACGCGGTCAGGCTGGCCGTGCGGGACTGGGCTCGAGAGGCCGGTCTGCGCGCCTACGACCAGGCGGAGGGGACCGGCTACCTGCGCCACCTCGTCTATCGCGAAGGTCGGAACACGGGCCAGGTGCTCGTCCTGCTCGTGACGGCGCCCGGCGAGCTCCACGATGCCGACGGGCTCGTGGCGGCGCTGCGCCGCTTTCCCGAGGTGCGGGCGATTCACCACGCGGTCAACGAGACACCGGCAGAGGTCACGAATCTTCCGACGACGCCGCTCTGGGGCGAAGACGCCATCGAGGAGGAGCTCTGCGGGTTGCGCTTCCGGATTCGGCCGAACGCGTTTCTACAGACCAACACCGCCATGGCGGAGCGGCTCTACTCGCTTGCGGTCGACTACGCGGCGCTGAGCGGCGAGGAAACGGTCTGGGATCTCTACTGCGGGATCGGGACGATCGGGCTGACGATGGCAGGGGACGCGCTGACCGTCTGGGGCGTCGACCTCTCGGAGGAGTCGATTGCGTGCGCGCTCGAGAACGGCGACCTTAACGGAATCATGAACGCGGCGTTCTTCGCGGGCGACGTCGGCCAGGCGATCGAAGAGTTGAAGGACAGATCGGGCGCGCCGGACATCGTCGTCGTCGATCCACCGCGGGCAGGCCTCTCCGGCAAGGCTGTTCGGCGGCTGGGTCGGATCGGCGCGCCGAGGATCGTCTACGTCTCCTGCAACCCGACCACGCTCGCCGGGAATCTCAAGCAGCTCGGCGCGGACTGGGGCTACGAGCTTCGCCGCGCGCGACCGGTGGACATGTTCCCGCACACGCCGCACGTGGAGACGGTGGCGCTGCTCGAGCGCGCCGTCTAGCGCCAGCCGCGATAGACGAACCGCGCGTCCTGGCCCGCGCGGACTACCTTGCCGTGTTCCCTAGGAAGCCGGCGCCGGCCTCCGCAGACGCTCCAGGAGCGCCCAAGCCGAAACCAGAGCCCACACGCCCTCGAGCAGCAGGAACCCCCACTGATCCTCGTGCCACGCGAGCACCGTGAGCGCCGCGGCGCCGACGAGGTTCAAAAGGATGTATGCATACGAACGCTGATTGAGCACGCTGAACTGCGCCGCCACATATGCGGCGAGGATCAGCAGCGCGCCGACTATCTGGGCCGCTTGCGCCACTTCTGAAACTCCCTCCAGATGAGGTCTGCGTTCGGGATCAGAAAGCCGAACGCCAGTCCCGGCAGCGCGGGCAGCCCACCGACGTCCCAGACCACGGCGATGAACATCGTCAGCCCGAGCGAGAGGGTGAGCGCCACCCACGTCCAGCCGACGCGCAGGCTCCAGCGGTCAGCCGCTGCGAGGAACAAGGCGAAGAACAGAAGATCAGGGAGCCCGAGGTTCGCGGAGGTCAGCCCTCCCGGCGACGGAAAGGCGAACGAGAGCCTGTCGAAGATCTGCGGCTGCTCCTCGACGATGTGCCGCGTCGGCCCGCGCCAGACCGAGAACGCGTCGATCCACGGAATGATCAGCGCGACGAGCGCGACCCACAGAACGGTCTCGAAGTAGCCGAGGAACCAGAAGCCGAAGCTGGTCATCAGCGCGAGCTTCGAGAAGTTGGCGAGCGCGTTGAGGTCGGCGGCTTCCAGGATCACGGTCAGGACGAGCAAGGCCCCCGAAAGCAGCAGGAGACCGTCGGCGCGGCGGTAGGGGAGAACGAGGTAGACGAGCCCGAAGACGGCCGGGATCAGACACAGGGCGATGAACGCCAGCTCCCACCACTTCGAGAGCTCGACGAGATCCTCGGTGAACGCGTAGTACAGGCCGAGGGCAACGGCCAGCAGCGCGAAGGCGCCGACTCGCGGGCCTAGTAGGGCGGTAGCTCGGCCCACCACGGGCCGAGCGTCTTCAGCGCCTGCCAAAAGCGTGTCTTCGCCGCCTGCTCGTCGAGCGAGGCGTCGATGTCGGGAACAAGGAGCGCTTCGATCGTCGGCGTCCATTGCTGCAGCTCGCCGGTGCGGTCCGCGAGCTCGGCCGAGAGCGGGAAGTCCAGAGAGTTGAGAAACCCAAGCGCTTCCTCACCCATCACGACCACGAGCTTCGGCTGGACGATATGCAGCTCACGTGTGAGCCAGGCGGCAGCCTGCTCCTCGTCGCCCCCGTCGAACTTGAAGCAATTCGTGCCGTAGACGGCCATCGGGTCGACGTGGAGCCGCTGGAGCGACTTGAGGATCGCCTGCCCGGCGCGCCCGTAGAAGGCGACGCCTTCCTGGATCTCGGAGTGCTGCGGCCGGAACTTCAGCAGCATGATGTCCGCGAGCGGGTGCCCGGAGCCGAGCGCCGGCACCCGGGCCTCGTCCGATCGGGTGATCTCGTCACCGAGATCGTTGATCTCCGTGATCGCCTTCTTGAGGTAGCGCTCGTGGATCTCGTCGGTGGGCACTGGCACAGGCGGCATGGACTGGGTTCTCTCCTAGCGGACCCTTTCCTTGACCTGAGCCTTCCACTTCAGGGCCTGGAGGTAGGCGAGCGAGCGCGGGCGCCGGAGGATCTCTGCCGATCGGAGGCTGACGAGGAACTCCTCCGGATCGCGGAAGGCCCGCATCTGCAGCCCGCCGGTTCCTACCCCCTGCAGCACGTGCGCATCTGACCCGGCCCCCATCGTCAAGTTGTACTTGCGTGCGAAGCGCAATGCCTCGTCGTTGTACTGCTCGAAGAGCAGCCGCGCGTTGTAGACCTCGAAGACATCGATGTCGGCCAGGTGCTTGTGCAGCGTCGCCGCGTCCGGGATCGCGTGCATCCGGTCGAACGGGTGGGGGAGGTAGACGAGGCCGCCCTGCTCGCGGATTGCCGCGATCGTGTCCGCGAACGAGAGGCCGCGAGGGATCTCCTCCTTCAGAAAGAGGCCGATCACCTCGCCCTGGCCGGCGGTCTTGACCTCTTCGCCGGGAATGACGATCAGCGGGCGGTCGCGTCCGAGCTCGACGGCTTCGAGCGCGCCGCCGAAGGCGTTGTGGTCGGTGACCGCGATCGCGCCGAGCCCCACCTCCTCGGCATGGTCGAGAAGCTCTTCGGGCTCGACGAGGCAGTCGTGCGACCACGATGTGTGCATGTGGAGGTCGCAGTCGATCCAGGGCCGGTTCGAGAGCGGATCCTGGCTCCGCGACCTCGCGCGCCGCCGGCCTGAGAGCCCTCGGTACACCTCGTCGAGCCGGCTCCCCAGCTCGACGAAGCTCTGAGACTCGGCAGACCGGCGCGCCTCCTCCTGGCCGCTCCTACGCAGCTTGTCGTTTTCGGCCAGGCGCGCCAGGGCCGCTGCGGCCAGGGCAGGCTGTTCGCTGACGCCCGGCGGCGCCGCGATCGCGTTTCCGGCCGCGCGCGCCTCGAGCTCGACCCGGTCGATCCCGTTGATTGCAGGCACGAAGATCTGGGCCTCGTTGAGGAGCGCCGCGCGCGCCGCGCTGGAGGCGGCCGTTCGCACACGGACGCGATCGCGCAGGGAGGGCGGAATGGACGGTCTTCCGGACAGGGCCTTCGTTCGCAGCAGGAGGAGCTCCCAGTCGGGAAGCTCCCTGAAGACCGAGATCACCGCGCGCGTAAGCGGCCGCTCGCCCACACGCCACTCACAGACCGCGAGCTTGCGCTTTCTTCCAGGAGCAAAGACGCCGGTGTCGATGCCGAGTGGAACGACCTCGTACTTGCCGGGGAAGCGCACATCCGCCGCGGCTGCGGTCTCACTGGAGGTCGAGAGCAGCGCGTCGACGCGCGCGAGCAGGCGCTTGCGCTGCGTGCGCCCCGGGGGGTAACCGAGGCGATCCGGTGAGAAGAACGTGGCGACCGCCAGCGAGCGGGTGTCACGCAACGCGAGGTACGAGAGGCTCGGCAAGCCCGGCTCGAAGCCGTGGACCACGTCGAAGTCGCCGCGCGCGAGCGCGAGCGCGAGGTTCGCCCGGACGCCAACGGGCAATCCGATTCGGCTGCGCCGCGAGATCGGCACGGCCGGGCCAAGCGCGATGACGTCGGGCCGCGCGCCGTCCTGGAGCGCCCGTCGGCCGGCGAGCAGATCCGCGGCGCGGTTGGAGGGAGCGAGGACGGTGACTTTGTGGCCGAGGTCGCGCAGCGCTCCTGCGGCGCCCGCGACGTGCTCGTTCACGTCATGCGGCTGCGACCAGGAAAAGGGCGTGACCAGGCAGATCCGGAGACCCACAGACTTCGAGTCTACGTCGAATCCGAGGGCCGGCCGCGCGCCGGCCCTCGGAACTCAGCAGCGTTACGCCTTGGCCTTGGCGCGCGACTTGGTACGCGCGTTCTGCGCGATGAAGCGCTCGACCGCGTCCCGAGCCTCGGCGTCCGGGATCTGCTTCGGCGGTGACTTCATCAGGTAGGCGCTCGGCGCCTCGAGCGCGCCCGAGATGCCGTTGTTCAATGCGAGCTTGGCGAGCCTGACAGCGTCGATGACGATGCCGGCCGAGTTCGGGGAGTCCCAGACCTCGAGCTTGAGCTCCAGGTTGAGCGGGACGTTCCCGAAGGTCGTTCCTTCCATCCGAATGTAGGCCCACTTGCGGTCGGTGAGCCAGGGCACGTAATCCGAAGGCCCGACGTGGACGTTTTCGGCGCCGAGGTCATAGTCGAGCACCGAGGTGACGGCGTTCGTCTTCGAGATCTTCTTCGACTCCAGCCGGTCCCGCTCGAGCATGTTCAGGAAGTCGGAGTTGCCGCCGACGTTGAGCTGCATCGTGCGGTCGAGGCGAACGCCGCGGTCGCGGAAGATCTGCGTCAGGGCGCGGTGAGTGATCGTCGCGCCGACCTGCGACTTGATGTCGTCGCCGATGATCGGGAGCCCGCGCTCCTCGAACTGCTTCTGGAAGTAGCCGCCCTTCGCGATGAAGACCGGCATGCAGTTCACCATCGCGCAGCCTGCATTCAGAACCTGCTCGGCGTACCACTTCGTCGCTTCCTCGGAGCCGACCGGCAGGTAGCTGACGACGACGTCGGTGCCGGTCTCGCGCAGGATCCGGACGACGTCGTCCGTGTCCCCGGGCGCCTTCTCGACGACCTCCGAGAGGTACTTGCCGAGCCCGTCGTGGGTCATGCCGCGTGAGACCTTGACGCCCGTCTTGGGGACGTCGGCGAACTTGTACGTGTCGTTCGGCCGGGCCCAGATCGCGTCCGCGAGGTCGCTGCCGACTTTCTCGGTCGTGACGTCGAAAGCGGCCGTGAACTCGATATCACTCACGTGATAGCCACCGAGGTCGACGTGCATCAGCCCAGGCACGAACTCATCGGGTGAGGCGTCCTTGTAGTACTCGACACCCTGGACGAGCGAGTTGGCGCAGTTGCCGACGCCGACGATCGCGACTCTGACGCGGTCCTCGCTCCTGGGTGAGCTTCCGTCTGTGGATGACATGGGTTCCTTTCTCGAGCCGGCGACGCCGACGCGTTCGGCCAGGATCTCGACGATCAGGTCGTTGGTGCGGCGGCCGCGCTCGGCCGCCCGTGTCTGAAGCTTGTCCTTGAGCGCCGCCGGCATGCGCAACAGCACGTCGCCCTTCCCTTTCGGCGCAGTGCCTCTGCGGCCGCTCGGCTCGAATGGAACGGCGAAGCGGTCGGCAAGGATCCCGACCGCGATGTCGTTCAAGCTGCGCCCCGTGCCGGCGACGTCGGCGGCCAGCCGCTCCTTGAGCTCCCCCGGCATCCGGACGAGTACATCTCTCTTGCTAGCACTCAAGTGCTAGCACTATACCTGTCAGCGCGCGCGGAGTTGCCCGCGGACGTAAACGATCCGCTGGACGACGGTCACCCACGCGGTCACGTTGAGCAGGTAGACGGCCCAGGGCAGAAGGCCCCAGGGCGCGAGAAAGAGCCCGCTGACGATCACGAAGACCCGTTCCGCGCGGCTTCCGATCCCGACGTCGCCCTTGAGGGAGAGCGCCTCGGCCCGGGCGCGGGTGTAGCTGACGAGGAAGGAGCCGGCGAGCGCGGCGAAGGCCGCGGCCAGGGCGATCTCGTTCCCGTGGCGGGAGAAGACAAGCCCGATGGCGCCGAGCATGATCGCCTCGCCCAGCCGGTCGGTGGTCGAGTCGAGGAACGCGCCGAACGGCGTGCCTTTGCCGCTCTGGCGCGCGAGCGCGCCGTCGAGGATGTCGAGCAGCGAGCCGGCCCAGAAGAGCGCTGCGCCGACCCAGTACCAGAGGATCTCGTTCCGGTACTCGAAGTAGACGGCCACGGCGGCCAGTGCGCAGATGGAGAGGCCGAGCGCGGTGAGCGCGTCCGGCGTTATGCGGGTGCGCGCGAGGCCGACGATCGCACGGGACGCCAGCCGGCGAGCCCCCGCCGTGTATCCGGTCTTGACGCGGGCCGCCGCGCTATCGCGCGCCACTAGCCGGCGCCGGCGCGCGCCACGGAGCGCACGACCACGCGCCGGTGGATCACGACGGCGGCGACGGCTGCGACGGCGACGCCTGCCGCGATGTCCAGCCAGAAGTGGTTTGCGGTGGCCATGACCGAGAACCAGACCCACATCGGCCAGAGCAGCCAGAGGACCTTCAGCCAGATCGGTCGGACCAGGATCGCGAGCGTGATCCCGACGATGAGCGCGTCGGCCGCGTGCAGGCTCGGCATCGCCGCGTAGGGGTTCGACGCCAGCTCGACGAGGGTCGAGCCGTGGTTGGGCGTCCCCATCGACGCGAGCGTGTCGACGAACCCGACCTCGGGGTACATCCTCGGCGGCGCCGTGGGCAGCAGCACGTAGCCGAAGAGCCCGATCACATTCGCCAGCATCAGTACGTTGCGGAACTTGATGAAGTGGTCGTAGCGCCGGAAGTAGACCCACAGCAGCGCGAGCCCGACGACCGCGAACTGCGAGAGCCAGTACGTCCAGGATGTCAGGCGGCCGAGAAGCTCGTAGGACTCGGTCCAGCTCTGGAAGGTCAGCTCCCAGAGGCCGCTGACGCGGCGCTCGATGTCGATGACGTCGCGACCGTTCTTGAACGCCACCGCCGGGCTGCGGTCGGCGATGCCGCGCGCGACCTGGTAGGCGAGGACGAACCCGAACCAGATCAGGACCTGCTTGAACAGGTCGAGCCAGCCGCGGGGGAGGACTCGGCGTTCGGCGGCGGCAACCGAGGTCATGGGTTGATTCTATTCAGGCACCCGGATCGGGCGCGATGAGCGACTTCTCCCTCGAAGCGATCACTCAAAGTGGCTACTTGAGAGCCGGCTTCGCCGAGCACTACGACGCTTATCGACCGCGACCGCCCGGGGTCCTCCTCGACGCGCTTGTGCGTTATGCCACCAATGCTCGGCCCCGCCGAGTCGTGGATCTCGGTAGCGGCACCGGCCTCTCCACGCGTGCCTGGGCCGAGCGGGCGCACGACGTCGTCGGGGTCGAGGCCAACCCCGCGATGCTCGCCGTGGCCGAGGCGAACACGGACGCGGTCAATGTGCGCTACGTCAAGGCCTTCGCCAACGAGACCGGGTTGCCAGACGCGTACGCCGAACTCGTCACCTGCTCCCAGTCGTTCCACTGGATGGAGCCGGTGTCGACGCTGCGTGAAGCGGCGCGCCTGCTCAGGCCCGGCGGTGTCTTCGCCGCGTATGACTACGACGTCCCGCCGCTCGTGCACCCGGACATCGACGCCGCGTACACCGAGTACCTCCGGCTGCGACGCCGGTTCCGAGAGGAGCACAGGCTCCGAGCTGGGTGGACGCGTACGCCGAAGCACGAACATCTCCAACGCATCAAGGAGAGCGGCTATTTCCGCTTCGCCCGTGAGGCGGTGTTCCACGTCACGTTGGAGCTCGGCAGCGACGAGATCATCGGCTTTGCGCGCACCCTCGGTCTGGTGCCGGAGCTGGCAGCGCTCGGCGTAAGCGAGGAGGAGTTGGGGCTAGTCGGTCTCGAGGAGACGGTGAAGCGCGTGCTCGGCGACCGCCACACCGCCTGGGTACTGGGCTACCGCGTCCGGCTCGGAGTCAAGTAAGCCTCGTGATGTCAATGCCGCCGGAGGACCTCCATAAGAGGCCCCGGCTTTGCCGGGGCCGCTGACATTTCATGAACCTCCAAGAAGGGGGCTCACGGGGGAAACATGGTTTCCCCCGTGCTTTTAGCCGCCGATCTGGCTCATCGACGGCGAA
>DATGDB010000037.1:0-7044 GCA_035311205.1 Gaiellaceae bacterium
CGGTTTAGACCAGGGCCTCGATCTCACTCGGCCGCCAGGACTTGTCGAAGTACGACTCGAGCGGGCTGTAGCAGCGCAGGATCGCGAAGAACCCCTTGTCGGGGTCCGTCTGAATCCAGTTGCCCTCCGGAGTATCCTCGGGCGGCTCCGGGCCGAACACGACGGTCGTCGAGCCATCGTCGTCCGCGGTCGCGGCGGGAGTCGGGTAGGACTGGCTCCCGGCGCGGGGGTAGCGCTGCGGTGTCTGCAGCATCGAGCGTGATTGATTGTCGTAGAGGGTGAGTGACCAGAAGCGGGCCGCCGGGATGTCGGGCGGAAGCTTCACTCGGTAGGTCTTGGCGCCGTCGAGAGGGTCCCCCTCGCTGTCCCTGAAGGCGACGACGTACTGCGACCCGACCCCGGTGAGCCGCATGCACATCGCGGGCGTGATCCCCGTGTAGGCGTAGAAGAACGAGGTCCGGGCGTTCAGCGTCCGGGCGCCGGTCCTAGGCAGCGGCTCGATTCCTTTCTCGGTGACGAGCGGAGGCGGAGTTTCGAAGCTGTATCCGCCGACCCAGAGCGGGATTCCCCACGCCGATTCGTCGTCGTAATACCCGAATCCCTCAGATGCCCGCGCGTCGAAGACGAGGGTCCGCGAGGTGGCGCTGCCGACGGCAGCCGCATCCTCGAGGATCCCCCGCATCCGCTCGTCCGGCTCGAAGGGCTTGCCCTTGACGATCCCGATCGCGGCCAGGTCCCCCATCAGCTCGATGTTGGTGTTGCTGGCCGCGGGCTCCTCCTGGACGAGCTCGTTCAGCAATTCGAAGAAGCCGAAGTCGCTCGGTGGGATCGTGTTGAAGGCGAGCCCGGTGCCCTCGACGAACTTCGTCTCGGGAATGTCCACCGGCGGATCGGGGTGCAAGTGGCCCTCGAGCAGCGTCCCGATGCTCGTCCCAAAGCCGCCCTGGGCATACGGGTAGAGCTTGAGCGTGCTCTTGATCACCTCGACGGTCGGAGCGGGGTCCATGCCCGGGTTCTCGTTGATGAACGAGCGGCCGAGCAGGATCGCCCTCGTCGTGCGCGAGTGCCGGACGTGGAAGCCGCTGTCGGGCAGGGAGCCCTCGTAGCCGGGCGGGACGAGCAGAAAACGGCCGCCTTCGCCGCGATCCGGGCCCGGGAGGCCGAAGTCGACGATCCACTGGAACCACATGTCGTCGAACAGCGCGAGCGCCTGCGGAGGCGTCTCGATGACCATCGGCCCCGACGCGAGATCGACGAAGCCGATGAAGTAGACCGTGTCGGCGTTCGCGGTCAGGAACAACGAGTTCGAGTCCATCAACTCCGAGAAGATCAGGATCGCGTTGTCCTCCACCCCCGCGTCGTGGAGGCCCTTGTGAAGCGCCTGCGTCGACGCTCCAGGAAAGCCGTTGAGGTACACGTTCAGGGCGTGCGCGAAGTCGAGGTGGTCGTACACGGTCTCGGCGGTCTCGCGCGTCGGAACGCCGTCGACGAGTTCGAGCGTCCCGAGCCGTGTTTCGAGCTGCTCGGGTGTCGAGATGGAGCGAAGGATCTCACTGGAAACGGTCATTTGTCCCTCCCGTTGCTGGGGTCATCGCGAGGCAAGAATGCGATCGGTCCCCCTAGACGTGGGGACAAATCACACGCCGAGCGTAGAACTGCGCTCGACCGGCCTCGTCATCCCGACGGTATGAAATCGAGCCTCCGCGTGCAGCAGTCCCGCCGTGTGCGGCTTGTCAGGCTCGATCTCCGTCCCTAGCATCGAGGCCGGTGACGGTCACCGAAGTACCTTTCGACATCGTTGAGGCCAAGCTCGTTGCGCCGTCGCTTCGGCCCGGCACCGTGGCGAAGGCGGACCTGATCGCACGGCTGTTCGGGGCAAGCGTGCCCCTCGCGACAGTTGTCGCGCCTGCCGGGTACGGCAAGACGACTCTTCTTGCGCGGTGGGCAGAGGCTGATCCGCGTCCGTTCGCGTGGGTCGCGCTCGACGGGCGAAACGACGACCCCGTGGTTTTCATGCGGTACATCGCAGCCGCAATTCACCGGGTCGAGCCGATCCCGCCCGAGGTGTTCGACGCGTTGTCCGGCCCGGGGGGATCCACCTGGTCGAAACGCGTCCCGCGTGTCGGGAGCACCCTGGCTGCACTCGAGCGCCCTCTGGTGCTGGTGCTCGACGATCTGCATGCCGTCGCCAATCCGTCCTGTTTGGATGTGCTCGCCGAGCTGTTCGAATACGTCCCCGCCGGCTCGCAGATGGCGGTCGCGAGCAGGGAAGAGCCGGCGTTGCCGCTTGCGCGCTGGCGGGCGCAAGGATGGGTGCAAGAGATCGGCGTGGCGGATCTCCGGCTGGACGAGCAGGAGGCCGCGTTGCTGCTGGAAGCTGCGGGCGTCGAACTCGACGCGAGCGAGATCTCCGAGTTGACTGAACGGACGGAGGGCTGGCCTGCCGGCCTGTACCTCGCGGCGCTTTCGATCCAGGCGGGGGCGGCGAGTTCAGCTGGCGTCGAAGGTTTCGGGGGCGATGACCGGTTCGTGTCCGAGTACTTCCGCCTCGAGCTTCTCTCTAGGCTGCCAAAGGCCGAGGCGCAGTTCCTGACCTACACGTCCGTCCTCGATCGCATGTCCGGCGGTCTTTGCGACGCCGTGCTCCAGACGACGGGGTCGGGACAGCGGCTCGAGGCGCTCGAGCGTTCGAACCGATTCGTCGTGCCCCTCGACCGGCGTGGCGAGTGGTATCGCTATCACCACCTATTCGGCCAGCAGCTGCGCAACGAGCTCGAGCGCGCCGAGCCAACTGTGCTGCCCGACCTCAACAGGCGAGCAATGGCCTGGTGCATCGCCAACGGTCTGACGGAGGAGGCGGTCGTCTACGGGCAGGCTGCGGGCGAGGCGAGCACGGTGGCCGGCTTGCTCGACGCCCTTGTGCTGCCGCTCTACTACGACGGCCGGAGGGAGACTGCCGAGGAGTGGCTCGGGTGGTTCGGCGAGGATGAGCTGCTGGAGTATCCCGCACTCGCCGTCTACGGAGCGTGGTTCCGTGCACTGACGGGGCGGCCTGAAGAGGCCGAGCGGTGGCTCGCTCTCGCCGACGGGGCAACCTCGACGATCCCGCTCTCGGATGGCAGCGCCACGATCGAGCCCTGGGTCGCGACCCTTCGCGCGCACATGATGCCGTACGGCGTTGACCAGGCGCTCGCCGACGCCGATCTGGCCCTGAATCAGCTCGCGCCGGAAAGCGGTTGGATCCCTGTCGCGCTCCTCATTCGAGGCGTTGCACGTGCGCTGCTTGGCGCGACCGATCGTGGGACGGATGACCTCGCTGCGGCTGTCGAGAGGGGGCTGGCCGCCGACGCTTTCGAAGACGTTTTCGTGGCACAGGCACAGCTCGCGCTCCTCGCGGCCAGGCAGGGAGCCTGGGGCGAGGCGGAGCAACATGCACGAGCGGCACAGGCGCTCGTCGACGAGACCGGCCTCGCCGACTACTCGACGAGCGCGATCGCCCATGTGGCGACGGCACGCGTCGCACTCCATGAGGCGAGACAGGCAGATGCCCGCACGGCGCTGACACGGGCCCACCGTCTGCGGCCACGGCTGGACCACGGCATTCCCTGGTTAACCGTCCAAGTCGGGCTCGAGCTGACGCGGGCTCATCTCGCGCTCGCGGAGGCCGCCGCCGCCCGCACGATTCTCACCGAGACCGAGCGGGTGCTCGAGCTCCGCCCGGCCATGGGCTCCCTCGTCGAGGATGCACGGGAGCTGCGCGAGCGCGTGGCAGCGACTTCCGGGTCGGCCGGTGCCTGGGCGATGAGCCTGACGGCTGCGGAGCTCCGCCTGCTTCCCTACCTCGCTACCCATCTGACCTTCCCGGAGATCGGAAGCAGGCTGTTCGTCTCGCGTAACACCGTCAAGACCGAAGCGGTCTCGGTCTACCGCAAGCTGGGTGTCTCGTCGCGCAGCCACGCGATCGAGCGTGCCGTCGAGGTCGGGCTGCTGGAAGGCTCGGTCCTCCCGCCGCCGGCGAATCTCACCCTGGAAGGGTGAGGCGTACGCAGACGGCAGCAGGTCGGATATGAGCCAGCGCTTATGGACGAGTACAAGGAGCACCTCCGTCGTCTCGCCCTCCACGACGATGCGCTCGTCGAGGTGATCCTGTCCGAGGAGAACGCGCTCAATGAATCGGCGCTCGACGAGAGGACCGCGGCGCTCGTGCGCGTCGCCGCAACCATTGCCGTCGATGCGGCAACTGCCTCGTTCCAGCACGCAGTAGCGCTCGCCCTCGCAGCCGGGGCAACGAGCGAAGAGATCGTTGCCACCCTGGAGGCGGTGACGCCGGTCACGGGGGCCGCACGAGTCGTCGCGTGCGCCCCAAAAATCTCGCTCGCGCTCGGCTACGACGTCGAGGAAGCGCTCGAGCAGATCGAACCGTGACGAGCAGTTGGATCCATGACATCCGGACACATCAGAAACGACACGCGCGACGTCTCGCGACGCATACGCACCCTCGAGATTCGGCTGATTTCCTGGCGAAACTGTGTCGCGAGTGATCGTGCGAGTCCCCGCGTGACGCCGACGAACCTCGATGGTAAGGAGGGGTCTCCGGTTCGAGTCCGGAAGAGGGCTTCAGTCTCCGAGCGGCATTGCGGTTCGCGAAGGAACGCTCAAACGACGCGGGTAAGGCGCGCGGGTAAAGCTGGGGCCGATCCCGGAACTTACTCAGGCCCGCGTTCGTAACTGACCCGGCGGCGCAGCTTGCCTTCGTCAGCAGGATCGAACCAAATCGAAATCAGCACAGCGCCGCGTCTCGAGGGCGATTCCACAACCTCGGCATACTCGAGCACGGCCGCGAGGCCTCGATCCTCGATCGCCGCGAGAGCGTCCGCGTTTGCCGACCGTCGAGCCTCAGCGTGCGCGTTATCCCAGCACCGAACTTCTGCATGGAGCTCTTCGCCGTCGTCGCGCCTGATCAGGTAGTCGACCGCCCAACCGTGCTGCGACGGATCCGTGAGGTCGCGTCTCTCGACCAGTTCCGCCACGCCAACCCTCCTAGGACGAACCCTACGGGAGAGCGTCGACCGGCGCGCGTCGACATGCGACCACCGGACAGGTACAACCCGCTTCGTGGCGCCGCGGTCGGTCCGCCTCACGAGCCCGGAACGCGTCCTGTTCCCCGATGAAGGGATCACGAAGCAGGACCTCTTCGAGTACTACCGCGCGATCGCGCCGGTGCTCCTCCCGCACCTGCGCAACCGGCCGTTCACGATGAAGCGCTCGCCCTACGGGGTGGCCGGGGACGCGTACTTCCAGAAGCAAGCGCCGAAGGGGATGCCCTCCTGGATCCCGACGCGCACCTACCGCACCTACCCGCGCGAAGGCGAGTCGCGGCTCGTCGACTTCCCGCTCGTCAACTCGCCGGAGGCGCTGCTCTGGATGGTGCAGATGAACTGCATCGACATGAACGCTTGGTACTCGCGCGTCGACAAGCCGCACCGCCCGGACTTCGTGCTCTTCGACCTCGACCCGCCCGACGGCGGCTTCGCGCTCGCAATCCACGTCGCTCACCTGATCCGCGAGGAGCTCGGGCGGCTCGAGCTCGAGTCGTACGTCAAGACGAGTGGCGCCGACGGGATTCACGTGCTCGTCCCGATTGCACGCCGAGCGACCTTCGAGCAGACCTACGCGTTCGCGGAGCGCGTGGCGCGCGGGCTCGAGCAGCGGCACCCGGGGCTGGTCACGACCGAATGGCTCAAGCGCAAGCGCGAGGGCGTGCTCGTCGACCACCGTCAGAACGCACGGGGGAAGACGATCGCCTCGGTCTACTCGGTGCGGCCGAAGCCGGGCGCGCCGGTCTCGACGCCGCTTCGCTGGGACGAGCTGACAGAGGACGTGACGCCGCGCCGCTTCGGGATGCGCGAGGCGCTCGAGCGGGTCGAACAGCACGGCGACCTGTTCGGGCCCGTGCTCGCGGGCGGCCAGGCTCTCGGACGTGCCATGAAGAGGTTGCGCCAGATGCACTAATCGGCGAGAAACGAGAGCACACGTGGTGGCAACTCGGCCGCATTGCCGCCTGCATGCCCTCTCGTGCGGGATCGACCCTCTCGGAGCAGTAGCCTGATCGACTGATGAAGCCGCGAATCTTCCTCGGGTCGTCCGGGCAGCAGGAGAAGCTGCTACAGGCGCTCACCCGGGGGCTCCGGGACATCGCCGACGTCGACCCATGGACGACGGTCTTCAACCCGGGTGTCTCGACCCTCGACCGGCTCGTCGAGCTCACCCGCGAGGTCGATTTCGCCGCGTTCGTCTTCGCCCAGGACGACTGGACGATGAAGGGAGCGTCGCCTGACGCAGCCTCCGGCGAGGCCTCACCGCGCGACAACGTCGTCTTCGAAGCGGGCCTGTTCGGGGGTGCGCTCGGGATGCGCCGCACGTTCATCCTCCACGCGAACGGCGCCAAGCTCCCCAGCGACCTGCTGGGTCTGACCTCGGTCCGGTACGACCCCGACACCACGCCGGCCATCGTGCGCCAGATCAACGAGAAGCTGCGGAAAGCGATCGACGCGGAAGGCCGGATCAGCCGCCTGGTGGGGGACTGGTGGCAACTGTCCCTCACCGCCAGAACGGAACTCGAGCCGTCGGCGGTCTCGCTCCTCACGATCAGCCGTGATCGCGCCGGCGCGCTCGAGGTCGCGGGACGGTCATGGCAGGCCGACGGCACGCTGTCCGCGCGCTACTGGAGTGAGGCGTCGAAGGAACGGGTCGATCCGGCCAGCATCTTCTACTTCTGGAAGGGCGAACGTCCCCGTCAGCCGAACGCTCCTCAACTCGAGGGGACCGGTGAGATCAAGCTCGAGAGCGTCGATCGCGCCGGCGGCTACTGGACGACGCGCTCGGAAGACGCCGACGCCTTCCACGCACGGACCTCCGGGATCTACGTCCGTGCCGACCCAGGTGACAAGGCCGTGCTGGACGGCAACGACGCCGCCGAGAGGGCGGCACTCATCGAGCAGCGTCTCGAGGAGTGGAAGTCGTTGGCGAACTCCTGACCTCGCC
>DATGDB010000038.1:0-15497 GCA_035311205.1 Gaiellaceae bacterium
AGTCGTGGGCGCCGTTCGCTCGGTACCTCGCCGAGAACGGCCTTCGCGTTCTCGCCTTCGATTACGAGGCTCGGCGGCTCGACCTCCCCACTCTTTTCGTGACCGCTCGAAGCGATCCCTTCTCGGCCGCGGACACTGGCGCCGTCGCCGAGGCGCGACGCGGAGGTGCGCGACGCGGAGGTGCGCAACGCGTTTTCCTCGTCGGAGGCTCGCTCGGCGGGGCTGCAGTCGTGGCCGCGGCTCCGACGATCAGGCCGCCGGTCGACGGCGTCGTCAGCCTCTCCGGCGAGACCGACATCGACGCCCTTGTGGGCTCGCACGGGCTCAACCATTGCCGGTTGCGAGTCGGATCCGGGTTCCATTGCTGCTCGTCGTCTCCGAGCAGGACCCGCTCGTTTCGCCCGCGGAGATGCGGGTACTTGCGCCCCGTGTCCGCGGCCCGGTACGCGTCCTCGTCCGGCCCGGGGGACAACACGGCTTGAACCTGCTCGATCCGACCGTCGTCCGAACGCTCGACGCGTTCTATCGCCGGCCGTGAAGGCTCACATACCCGGTTGGCGGCCCATCCCTGGGTCACGCGGCGCGGAGGGGCCGCCGGCACCGTGGACCAGGAAGTAGGCGATCGCTCCGAGGACCGGGAAGATGATGATGATGAGCAGCCAAGCAGCGAGCTTGCCGCCCGACATCGAATGCCGCCGCCGAATGATGTCGATCAGCGCGGCAACCCACATCACCGCGATCAGAGCGAAGAGAAGCCACCAGAACCACGCCATTTGCCTTTTCCTTCCGTAGCGGACGCTGCTGGGACGACTGTACGCCTCGGCTCGCCGGCCCGCGTCGTCCCAAGCGGATGATTGGCTGGATTATCAGCGCCGTTTCCTGCTGAACCGCACCCCAACGGCTAGGGCCGCGAGCGCCGCGGGGATGCCCGCAGCCAGCGGGAGGATGCCTCCAGAGTTCAGCGTTCGTCGCTGCGCAATGCTGACGTGGATCGTCGGGCTCGTGACGGGCGGCTCCGCTTTGCCACTCTGAGGCAGCACGGCGACGTAGATCCCGATGTCGCCACTGTTCACCGCCTTCACCTTCCAGTCGATCAAGCGTGAGCCCCGCGCCGGAATCGAGCCGATGAAGACCGTGCGGCGAGACGACCAGTCCTCCGGGTCGACATAGACGCCGGGGCGCAGGCTGAGGACGTTCAGGTGCGCGACGAGCGGCTTCGTCGCGGTGGAGGCCTTGTTGTCCACGCGCGTCGAGAAGGTGAAGTCGCGTCCGATCGACGTCGAGACTTGGGTGCGGCTTGGCGAGATCGTGACCGCGGCGCTGGCGAGCGAAGGCGCCGAGCAGGCCACGATTGCCAGGACGCAGCACAGGACGACGATGCGGGTCATCCCGACGCCGCTCCCCGTAGGCGGACCCACCGCGCGGCCACGACGGCTGCGACCGCGAAGGCGGCTGCCGCGATGATCGGCGAGACGAGCCACGACGCATCGCGGCTCCAGGAGTGCGCGTCGATGACGAGCTTGCCGACGTAGTGCTCGCCGGCGGCGATGGGATTGATTCGGAGCAGGAGCTCTCCGGCCCAACCCTGCTGTGCTCGGGTCGGAAACTGCGTCGGCGCGTACAGCGCCAGCAGCAGGAAGAGGCTGACGGAGAGGCTGACGCGGTTCGACGCCGACAGGGCGCTGACGAGAACGCCGAGCGAAGCGAGAAACACGGCCAGCAGCGTTCCGACAAGGAGACCAGCGGCGAGGGAGACGCCGACGATGCCGATCCCGCGTCCCAGGAACCAGACGTAGGGGATCGAGATCACAAAGGCGGCGATCCAGAGCGACAGCGCCCCGAGCAGCTTGCCGGTCGTGATGCCGGTACGAGGCACCGGGGTGAGGAGCAAGGTCTCGAGCGTGCCGCGTTCACGCTCGCCGCTGATCGTGTCCGCGCCGACGAGGAGCGCCAGCAGAGCGCCGATCGCGATCGCGACCTGCAGCGTGAGGTTCACGGACTCGCGCTGCTCGAGGTAGTTCAGGGCCGTGTTGGTCGCGACGAGATAGGCGAGAACGCTCAGGAGCAGGCTGAAGGCGAGGCTCAGCAGGAGTGCGCGGCCACCGATCCAGAGATCGCGCAGCTCCTGTTCGGCGATCACGGCGAGCCCTTTCACGTCAGTCGGGCTCCGTCATCGCAAGGAAGGCGTCGCTCAGGCGGGCCCCCTCGAGCTCGAAGGCAAGGACGGGAACGCCTGCTTCGGCCAGCGCGCGGAGAGCCTCGTTCCCGTCGCTGCGGACAAGCGTGGCGGTCAGGCTTCCGGGCAGGCCGTTCGTCGACTCGACGTGCTCGATGCCCGGCGCGGCTGCGAGGACCCGGGCGGCTTCGCTTGCCCGCTCGGGCGTGACGCGCAGGATCGCGCTCCGCGGCGCGGCGGCGCGACGAGCCACCTCGGCGACAGTGCCCTCTCCTGCGATGCGGCCGCGGTTGAGGATGAGGACGCGCGTGCAGACCTCCTCCACCTCGTCGAGGAGGTGCGTACTGAGCAGGACGGTCGCGCCGCGCTCGCGCGCCATACGGCGCACGAGCAGGAGCACCTCGCGCTGGCCCGCCGGATCCAGCCCGAGTGTCGGCTCGTCGAGGAAGATCACCTGCGGCTCGTTGACGAGCGCCCGCGCGATCCCGAGCCGCTGGCGCATGCCCCGGCTGTAGCCGCCGACGAGCGAGCGGCCCCGCTCCGCGAGGCGCACTTCGTCGAGCAGGGCGGAGGCAACCTCGCGGGCGCTCGCCCGGCTGTGCCCGTACAGCCGGGCGTGGAAGCGGAGGTACTCGTCGCCGGTCTGCCGGTCCGGGTAGCCGGCGCTTTCGGGGAGGACGCCGATCCGCCGACGGATCTCGGCCGGACGTGTGTGCGGAACACCCGCGACACTGAACGTTCCCCGGTCGGGGCCGAGGATCGTCGTCAGCACGCGAATTGCCGTCGTCTTGCCTGCGCCGTTCGGACCGAGGACGCCGAGGATTTCGCCGGCGTCGAGGCTCAGCGTGAGCTCCTCGACCGCAACGAGCTCCCCGTACTGCTTGCGCAGGCCCTCGGCTTCGACGGCCTTGGTCATTCCACCGCGACGGTACGGACGGCAGGTGAGAGAAAGATGAGAACCGTCACTCCCGGCTCGTGCGCTCGAGACCCGCTATCGCCTCGCGCTCGAGCTTCGGCAAGCCCTCGTGGTGGCCGTAGACGGCAAGGACGGCACAGAGGAAGAGCGCCAGAACGCGTCCGCGGAGGAGCTGCTCTTCGGTCAGCGCCCCGTAGGCCTCGAGAAACTCGGCGCGTCCTCTCGGCGGCAGGGCCGACCAGTACAAGACGAGGTCCACGCACGGGTCGTTTCGGCAGAGGTCGATCCAGTCGATGACCGCAGTCGGCTCGCCCCGATCGCCCACGAGCAGGTGTCGGAGATGGAAGTCGCCGTGCACGATCGCCGTGAACTGCGGAGCAGGCAGATCACGTGCTTCCGCAAGCAGGTCGGAAACGACGGGCGGGCGGTGCCAGAGTCCGAGACTCTCGACCTCGTCAAGGAAGTCGATGGTTCGGGGCACTCGTACGGCCATGTCCGCGCGCCCGATCGGATCCACCGGAAGCTCTGCGTCGAGCTCGGTCGAGTGCAGAGCTAGTAGGAACTCGGCGAGCGGGCGCGCCAAGGCAATCAGTGCCTCGTCGTCCAGCCCGGCCTCCGCAAGCTCACGGCCGGGAAGGAACCGCGAGCCGTAGAAGGGCCACTCGAAGGCCGGCGTGGCGCGGCCCACGAACGTCGGGTTCGGGATCGGAAGCGGGAGCTGCGGCGCGAGCTGCGGGAGGACCGCGATCTCGTTCTCGATGCCGGATACGACGACCGACCGCCGCGGGAAGCGGAAGGTCCAGCGCTCGTCGACGAGCCAGACGGTGTTGTCCCAGCCCTCTCCGAGCAGCCGAAGGGACCCGACCTCCCAGTTGAACTGCTCCTGGATCAGCCGTCGTGCGAGCTCCGCGTCGACGGTGACCTCGGCGCTCCACTCACGCACGGGCCGAATCTAGTCCGGCGTGCGCCTGCGAGGGATGATGGTCGGGTGAGCTGGCGCAGGTGGTTCGCGGCGGTCGGGGCCGTTTGGGCCCTCTTCGCAGCCGTCGGGCTCGCCGTCTTCGTCACCTACTGGCGGCTCCCCGCCGACGACCTCTACAACGTCGGCAACGAAGGGCTCCGGGACGGCGCCAGCCGCTTGCTGGTCTTCGTCAACTATCCGGTGTCGCTGGCCGCGATCCCGATCGCGTGGCTGGCGGCGGCCCGGCTGCGGACGCGAGGCGCCGTCTGGGCCGCGGTGCTCATGACGGCTCTCTGCGCCGTCACCGCGGGGCCGGGCGTGGTCGACCAGCACGACCTCGACGCCAAGCCCATCAACGTGCTCCCCGCGCTGGGCGTTGTGATCGCCTTCGCGCTGAGCATTCGTGCGCCCTGGGAGCCGGTCGGCCGTCGCCGGCTCGACCCTCTCCGGCTCGTGATCGCGGTCCTCGCGGTCGTCGCGGCCACTCCGTGGATCTTCGCTGTCCTCGGGTTCAACGCCCCGGGCGACGTGTTCCTCGGGGAGGAGCTTCGCCGAGGCGGCGACGGCCAGCTGGCTCCGGCGGTTCATCTCGGCGACCACGAAGGGATGGACGGCGTGCTCCTGGTCCTTGCCGCCCTTCAGCTGTCGCGTCTGCGTCCGCGCCTGCTCGTCGCGTACGTGATCGGTCTGATGTTCGTCTACGGCCTCGGCGTTGCGGCGCAGGACGACTGGAACGAGCAGGTGGTCAAGCGAGGCTGGGCGGGCTTCAAGCTTCCGAACATGCTCCACCCAACCGTCAATGTGACGTGGCTCGTCGTGCTCGTGCTGGCGGCGGTCGTCGCGCTCCTGCTCAGGCGGCTCGAAGGGCCTTCGCCACCTGGCGAAGATCGTCCACGAAGCGCCTCATCTCCGTCTCTCGGTCGTCCGAGCGGAGGATCGACGACGGGTGCACAGTCGCCATGACGACCGGGGCGAGATCGGACTCCACCGGAAGGCCGCGATCGCGACTGACGCGGAACTGGCGTCCGAGCAGGGCTTGAGCCGCGACGGCGCCGAGGCAGACCAGCACCTTCGGCTGCAGGAGGGAGAGCTCGGCGTCGAGCCAGACTCGACACGCCGCGATCTCCGCTGCATTGGGCTTCTGGTGGATGCGGCGCTTGCCTCGCGCCTGCCACTTGAAGTGCTTGACGACGTTGGTCACATAGGCGAGCTTGCGGTCGATCCCCGCCTGCTCGAGCGCTTCGTCGAGCAGCTGCCCGGCGGGGCCGACGAACGGCCGACCGACCTTGTCCTCCTGGTCGCCGGGGACCTCGCCGACGAAGACGATCTCTGACTTGGGGGACCCCTCGCCGAAGACCGCCTGCGTCGCGCGTTCCCAAAGGTGGCATCTGCGGCACTGGGCGGCGTCTTCCCTCACCGCTTGGAGCGACGTGTACTCGCTGTCGAAAAGGGTCGCCATCCCAAATGTCGTACCCCGTCCGGGTTACCATGGAACGTCGCTCTAGGCGCGGTGGCCGAGAGGTTAGGCAGAGGCCTGCAAAGCCTCGTACACCGGTTCGAATCCGGTCCGCGCCTTAAGCCGTCTGGATACTGGGTTCGGCGCGGTCGGATTCATCCGGCCTCGATCAGTCCGAAGTCGAGCGCGACATCACGCATGTCCAGGTGCCCGTACAGGTCCGAGGTCGTTCGGATCGACTCGTCGTCGAGGACGAGCTGCAACGTCTCCAGCCGCCCCGGCTTGCCGCCCAGGCCGCGCAGGTAGCGGGTGGCGAAGGAATGCCGGGTCGTGTGCGGGTTGCGATAGCGCACGTCTGCGTCATCGAGACAGCGCGGCCACCAGCGGTCGAAGGAGCCGTCACCGATCGGGCGCGAGCGCGTGATCCGGTAGCCCACCGCGTTCGCCGGCCGCGCGCCGTCCGGGCGCGCCGAGATGGGTGTCGTCTCGCACGGCGGCAGGATCTATACGGTCGGCGGTGGTTTCCGTGGCGTTTCATCCAACCTGAACCTCGTGTTCAAGCCTTAGACCAACCAGACGGAAAGACCGGAATCAGGGCCTGCTCCGGCAGGCCCTGACTGTGTGTACTCCCGCAGAGTCCACGAAGGATTGCGCTGCAAAATCAATCGGCGCGCTACGTCGAAACCAACCACAGCGCCGAAGCGGCCCTAGCCGACTAGAGGCCCGCGGGCCGGCGGCGACCCGAACGCCGCGGCGCTTGCAGCGCCTCCGGCCCCGAGTGAGCTAGACCTTCCGCTCGACCGCGACTATTGGCCGTTCGGGTCGTGTCGGGCGAGTGCCTCATCAATGCCCGAACGAACGCCTCGACGTTGCTGTTCGATCAGCACGCTAGCGAGCAGGATTGTCCTGAGGCTTCGCTGTTTGAGTCGTCCTAGCTCCTCGAGAAGCTCGGGCCTGCTCTTCGTTAGCACAAGCCGCTCGAGGTTCCGGCGGCTTCGTCGAGCGCTTCCAGCACCCTTTCAAGTTGAGCGCGCTCCTCGGGATCCCATGTCATCGGCCTGGAGCCTACTGCGCTGCCAGCCCGCGAGCCCCGCCCCCCGCTTTCCTGGGGCCGGCGGCGAGCTGAACGCCTAGGTCGCTTGCCTCCTAAGCCGGCCCCGGCTCGAGGATCTCAGGTCGGCGGCGCGGCGGCTAGTGGCCATTTCGGCCAAGGGTCGAGTAACGCTTCCGTCGCAAGCCCTTGCCGGCGGCAATCAGATTGACTCTCGGAGCGCGGTCGCGGCAGCCTGCAGACGGGCACTGACCTCGGCCAGTTCTCGCGCGGCGAGGTCAATCCGCTCCTGCTGGGTGTTCGCACGCTCGCGAACCACGCCGAGCTGGTCAGCCATCTCCGCAACAGCTCGAGTGAGCTCGGCCAATTGACCAGCAATCATCGCTGTGTCCGTTTGCTCTGTCACCTTCGGACTGGCCAGATATTACGCCTGCAGGATCCGCCCTGCTCCGTGTTAGCCTCGGGCCGAATGGCGCACGTGGCCTTCGCGCTCGGTGCCCGCCCCGGGCTCTCGCAAGACGAGGCGCTTGAGCTCGCCGAGCTGCTCGCACGCAAGCGCTCGCTCGCTGCTCAATCTGCATCCGGGAAGATTCGCCACGAGGCGAATCGCGACCCCGACCGAGGCGAGAAGAGCATGGACATCGAACTCAATAGGGAGGAGCTCGAGGCGCTCGAGGCCGTTCTCGAAGAAGTGCAGGATGAGGAGGAGTTGCCACGGTTCGAGCGGCTTCGCAACGAGGTCCTACAGGCCCTTAGGGAAGGGCCGCCACCCAGTGGACGTTTGGGCGAGATGAGGCCGAGGCAGTGAGCCTCAAGAGTGGCCCATTCCTGGCCCAAACGCGCGAGAAGCGGGTCGTGGACGAAAGCGGCCTCGTCGTTCCGTACCGTCTGAACGGAACCCCCTACAACTCAGGGTTCCAGCCCTTTGGTCCCATCGACGACACGATCGACGGTCTCGAGTTCGTCCGAAAGATCCGCCACCACGGCGACGACGATTAAGAGGCGCTCGGAGGTCCCACATTGGTTGCGGCTCTCGTACAGGGAGCCGCGACCAACCGAACTGTCAGTCGATGTCGTTGCGGCGATAGCGCCACGTCGCGATCAGCCAGCCCGCCACGGCGATCGCCGGCAGGACGACGAACGCGGCGCCAGCGCTTCCGGCGTCGAGCGTCACCTCGACGTCCGGCGCCAGACCGAGAATCGAGGACGCCCAGCCGATGACCGTGAAGCGGGCGGCGCCCGCTGCCGCGTATGCGACCACGTTCTCCCAGAGCAGGACGAACGCGAGCCCCCACCAGACGGCTCGCCGGAACCAGAGCCCGGCCGCGACGAACAGGCCCGCGTAGGCCAACGCCGCAAGGGCAGCCGCCAGTAGCGCCGCCATGGCGACGTCGCTGGCTCCCGCGGCGACGGCGGAAGCGGCAAGCGGCAGCGCGGTCAGCGGCACGACGACGGTGACCGTTGCGAGCACCGCCGCCGCCGGAAGCTGCCAGCGCGCCACCGGCTTCAGCCAGAGGTAGACGAGGAGGCGGTCCTCCACCAGATCGCCGATGGCGGAGGTACCGAGCCAGAGGGTCGCCAGCGGGACCAGGATTCCGAGCCCGAAGGACGAGACGGCGTCGGTGGCCGCCTGGGCCGGATCGTCGTGCCAGCGGGCGAAGACGCCGATGAGTACGGCGATCGCGCCGAGTGCCGCGATTCCGAGCAGGCGCGGGACGGTGATCTGCGCGCGCAGCAGCAGCCTGTACAGCGCGAGGAACGAGGTCAGCGGAGCAGGACGCGTGGGGGCCGCAACTGCCGCGCCGGTCGCGCTCATCGCTCCACCACGTAGCGGAAGACGCCTTCGAGGTCGGCGTCGAGCGGGTTGACCTCGTACAGGCGTGCCTTCCTGTCGCGGGCGACCGGGGCGAGCGCGTGGGCCAGGGCGCGGGCGTCCCTCGTGTCGAGCTCGAGCACCTCGTCTCCATCGAGTCGTACGCCCACGGCGGTTCCCCGCTCGAGCAGAGCGCCCGCGAGCTCGCGCGGGCGGTCGGTGCGCACTCGGATCCGCATCGGCCGGTCGTCCATCAGCGCTCGCAGCTCCCGGAAGTCGCCGGCTGCGGCGAGCCGGCCCTGGGACATGACGAGGACCTGCGAGCCCAGCCGCTCCACCTCGTCGAGCACGTGGCTGGACACGATCACGCAGCGCCCTTCGCTCCCGAGGCGCCGGAACAGCGCCACGAGCTCCGCCCGCTGGCGCGGATCGAGCCCGGTCAGCGGCTCGTCGAGAACGAGGATTGCGGGGTCGTGAACGATCGCCTGCGCCACCTTCACCCGCTGTCGCATCCCCTTGGAGTACGCGGGAAGCCGCCGCCGGTCGGAGGGGTCGAGGCCCACCTGCTCGAGCGCGGCGCCCGCCGCCGCTTCGGGATCGCGCAGACCATGGAGCCGCGCCGATAGTGCAACGAACTGGCGCGCGGTCAGCGGCTCGAACACGCTCTCCTGCTGGGGAACGAGCCCGATCATGCGCGTCACGCCGGTGTCCGCACGCGGGTCGCGCCCGAGAACACGAACCGTGCCCTTCGAGGGCCGCGCCAGCCCGCAGAGCATGCGGAACATCGTCGACTTGCCCGCACCGTTCGGGCCGAGGAGCGCGGTGACTCCGGCGCCGACGTCGAAGGTCACATCGGAGACGGCGACGAGCGCGCCGAACCATTTCGAGACGTTCTCGGCTACCACGCGAGGCTCGACCGCGCTCACCGGAACGCCTCGATCCGCCGATAACGGATCCAGCACACGAGCGCTCCGGCAGCGATGGCCGCGCCGACTCCCGCCGCAACGACCCAGGTGGCCAGCTCTCTGACCGGCGCACCGTTGTCGGGCTGCTCGCCGAAGATCCGGTACGAGAGGTCGAAGACGACGAACGGGAAGCTGAGCAGGTCGAGCGCGTTCGGCGCGCCGGCGTCGATCGCAGGACGGACGATGCTGGCCGGCACCAGGAGGAGCAGCACGACACCCACCGCAGCGGCGGCCCTGCGGGTCGTAAAGCTCGAAACAGCCATCGACAGGGACGTGTAGAGGAGGGCGGTCACGAGTCCTGCGGAGACGATGCGCAGGAGGAGCTTCGGCGTCTCGCCCGCGCTTGGCCCGAAGCCGGCGATCACGTTCGCCGCGAGCATGAAGAGCAGCGGGCCGACGGTGATCAGGAGCATGACCGCGAGGACGCCGAGTCCTTTCGCGAGCAGATAGCGGTTCCTGTCCAGCGGGCCGGCGAGGTAGAGCCCGAGCATTCCCGAGCGCCTGTCTGGGCAGAGCGCCTCGGGAGCGACGAGCGCTGCGAAGAGCGCGAGCGCGCTGCCGATGATGAACATGTAGTCGCCGTACGTGATGAGGTCCGTGGCGACGATGTTGTTCGCGAGCACGGAGAAGGCGACCGAGGTGAACGCAGGCAGGTATGCGATCGCGAGCGTGATCGCAGGCAGCACCTTGTGCCGGGTGCCGCGCCCGAGCCCGAGAACCCTCTGCACGGTGAAGAGGGCCAGCGTGAGGATCGCCCGCGCCGGACGCTCGCGGGGTCCGTCGTAGGCGCGATAACCCAGGTCGAAGAGCCGCGCGTCCTGTCCGGCTGTCACGTGCCGCCGCCCATGTAGACGTCTTCGAGCGTCCGTCCGCGCTCACCGAGCCTGCGGAGCCCGACGCCGAGATCCGCGACACCGTCGCGAACGGCGTCGTGGACACCGTCCACCCCGCCGAGGAGCAGCACGCCGCCCTCGACGGTCACGTCGAAGCCGCGCGCTCGGAGGATGGACGCCAGCTCGCCAGCCCGCTCGTCCACCTCGACGACTAGGCCACCCGGGCCACGGCGGAGATCCGCGAGCGTCCCGGCCCGCACGACCTCGCCGCCCTCCACGATCACGACCGAGTCGCAGATCCTCTCCACCTCCTCGAGGTGATGGGACGAGATGAGGATGTCCATGCCGAACTCGGTGCCGATCCGGCGGATGAGGTCGAGCATCTCGGTCCGCTGCATCGGATCGAGCCCGTCGGTCGGCTCGTCGAGCAGGACGACCTCGGGGTCGTGCGCGATCGCCGAGGCGAGCTTCACGCGCTGCCGCTGGCCGGTCGACATCGTCCCAACGGGGCGGAAGCGCTCCTCGCCGAGGCCGACGAGCCAGAGCGCGTCGTTGGCGCGCTGCACGGCGGCGCGTTGCGGGAGCAAGTGCATCTCCGAGAGATGCCGCACGAGATCGGTCGCCGCCAGCTCTGCGGGCAGGTCGTGATGCTCGGGCGCGTAGCCCATTCGCGACCTCACCTCGATCCCTGCCGTCGCGGGATCGTGGCCGAGCACGGTCAGCTCGCCGGCGTCCCGTGATCGAAGCCCGAGGATGAGCGAGATGAACGTCGTCTTGCCGGCGCCGTTGGAGCCGAGCAGCCCGGTGATCCCCGGGCCGATGTCCGCATCGAGGCCGGCGAGGGCGACCGTACTGCCGTAGCGCTTGACGACCGCGCGCGCCGATACGACGCTCTGCGCCGGCTGCGATGGGTCAGGGAGAGCGCTCGCCACGGCCCTGTGAGGCTACCGAGGCGGCTCGCCCGCTTTTCGGCAACATGCAGAGGTGGTCCGCTTCGCCCTCAAGGGCCTGCTCGGGAGAAAGCTCCGAACGGCGCTCACCGCGATCGCGATCGTCCTCGGCGTCGCGATGGTGGCGGGCACGTTCATGCTCACGGATTCGATCGACCAGGCCTTCGACACGATCTTCACGGACAGCCGGAAGGGATCGGATGCGGTGGTCACGGGCAAGTCGGCCTTCGATGTCAGCGAGGGCAGCGGAACGAATGCGCCCACGCTGAGCGAGTCGGTCGTACCCGAGATCCAGAAGCTCCCCGAGGTAGCGGCGGCTGAGGGGAGCGTCAACGGCGAGGCCCAGCTGATCGGCGATGACGGCAAGGCGATCGTCTACGGCGGCGCGCCAAACCTCGGCTTCAGCGTCTCCGGAAAGAACTCGCGCTTCGAGGTGCTGACGCTGGTCGAGGGCTCGTGGCCTAAGAACGGCGAGGTCGTCATCGACAAGGCGACGGCAAACAAGGAGGACTTCAAGATCGGTCGGCGCGTTGGAGTCCAGGCCGAGGGCGCTTCGCAGAAGCTGCGAATCTCCGGGTTCGTCCGCTTTGGCTCGGTCTCGACGATCGGCGGCGCGACGCTGGCCGGCTTCAACCTGCCGACCGCCCAGGAGCTCTTCGGTAAGCGCGGCCGGCTCGATGAGATTTCCGTCGCCGCGAAACCCGACGTCTCCGATACCGAGCTCGTTCAGGCGCTCCGCGACGTCCTCCCGCCGACGGCTCAGGTGAAGACGGCCACACAGCAGGCTCATGACGACGCGGAGGAGACGAACAGCTTCATCTCGTTCCTGCGAGGCTTTCTGCTCGCCTTCGGCGGGATCGCGCTGTTCGTCGGGAGCTTCGTGATTGCGAACTCGCTCTCGATCACGATTGCGCAGCGCACAAGGGAGTTCGCGACGGTGCGGACGATCGGCGGCTCCCGACGCCAGATCCTGACGTCGATCATGCTCGAGGCGCTCGTGGTCGGCATCCTTGCGTCGCTGGTCGGGCTCGCGGTCGGGGTAGGGCTCGCCAAGGGCCTGTTCTGGCTCTTCGACGCGGTTGGCTTCACGCTTCCGAACAGCGGTCTCGTCCTGCGCCCGACCGCCGTCGTGATCGCGCTGGCCGCGGGGATCCTCGTCACGCTCGTGGCCAGCCTGCGTCCGGCATTCCGCGCGACGCGTGTGCCGCCGATCGCGGCTGTGCGCGAGGGCGCGACCCTGCCGCAGTCACGCTTCGCGCGTTTCCGTGTCCCTGCCTCGATCCTGCTCACGCTGCTCGGGTTCGCAGCGCTCATCTGGGGCCTGTTCGGGCCCGGCTTGAGCACGACGGCGCTGCTCCTCTGGATGGGCCTCGGCGCGCTGCTGATCTTCCTCGGAGTCGCGCTGCTCTCCGAGCGCCTCGTCAAGCCGCTCGCTGCCTTGCTCGGCTGGCCGGCGACGAAGATCGGCGGCGTGAGCGGCACGCTGGCCCGCGACAACGCGCAGCGGAACCCGCAACGCACGGCGTCCACCGCGGCGGCACTGATGATCGGCCTCGCGCTCGTGACGCTCGTCTCCGTGCTGGCGGCGGGGATCGTCTCCACGTTCCGCGACGCCGTCGACGAGCTCTGGAAGCAGGCCGACTACGCCGTGACCGCACAGAACAACTTCTCGCCGCTTCCGGTCAGCGTGGGGCAGGCGGCCGCGAAGGCACCCGGCATCGATGCCGTCGGCAACGTCCGGGCGGGCCAGGCACGGGCGTTCGGGAGCACGTTCGACGCCACGGCGGTGGATCCACCCACCAGCCGGATCTTCTCGATCGACTGGAAGGAGGGCTCGAACGAGCTCCTCGCCAACCTGGGCGACAACGGCTCCTTCGTCACCGAGAGCTACGCCGACGACCACAACCTGAAGGTGGGGTCGCCGATCAGGATGACGTTCGCCAACGGCGACACGAAGCAGTTCGTGGTCAGGGGAATCTTCAAGCCGCCCACGGGCGGTTCTCCCTTCGGGCCGGTGACGATCTCGGCGCAGACCTGGGACCGCTTCAACGAACAGCCGCGCAACCTCTTCTCATTCGTGATCATGAAAGGCGGTCAGACCGACGCGAACAAGGCGACGCTCGAGAAGACGCTCTCGGCCTTCCCGAACGCCAAGGTGCAGACGCGCGAGGAGTTCATCGACAACCAGATATCCGCGCTGAGCTCGATCCTCAACATCCTCTACGTCCTGCTCGCGTTGTCCGTGATCGTGAGCCTGTTCGGCATCGTCAACACGCTGGTCCTCACGGTCTTCGAGCGCACGAGGGAGATCGGCATGCTCCGGGCGATCGGCATGACCCGCAGGCAGGTTCGCCGAATGATCCGGCACGAGAGCGTGATCACGGCCCTGATCGGCGGTACGCTCGGGATCGTGCTCGGCATCATTCTCGGGGCGCTGCTCGTGGCACGCGTCGACTTCATCGCCTTCACGCTCCCGATCGCGCAGCTGATCGTCTTCGCGATCGCGGCGATCATCGTCGGGATCCTGGCCGCGATCTTCCCGGCCCGTCGCGCCGCCAGGCTCAACGTCCTGCAGGCGCTGCAGTACGAGTAATCAGCGGCCGACTATCTTCCGCCGGTTTCGGTGGGACTTCGTGACCGCCGCCCACTTCTTTCGCTGATCCGACCGGAGCTTCGGATCGAGCTTGCGCTCGAGGCGGGCCAGCTCCCGCTGGAGCTTCTGGTAGCTGTCCCAGCGTTCGCGCGAGAGCGAGCCGTCCGCCAACGCCGCCTTCACGGCACAGCCCGGCTCGGTGCGGTGCTCGCAATCGGTGAATCGGCAGCTCGCGATCAGATCGGCGACGTCGACGAAGGCCTGGTCGAGCCCGTCGTCCGTCTCCCACAGCTGAAGCTCGCGAAGCCCCGGTGTGTCGATGATGACGCCGCCGCCTGAGACCGGGACGAGCTCGCGGTGCGAAGTCGTGTGGCGGCCGCGTCCATCGGAGCGGACATCTGCGGTCTTGAACCGCTCGTCACCCAGGAGTCGATTGATGATCGACGACTTGCCGACGCCGGACGAACCGAGGAGTACCGCCGTTCTTCCCCCCGCGAGGTGCCGCCGGAGATCTTCGACTCCGTCGCCGGTGCGGGCGCTGACAGCGTGGATCGGGACGCCGAAGGCAACGGTCTCGGTCTCGGCGATTCGGCCGTCCAGGTCGTTCGTGAGATCGACCTTGTTGAGGACGATCACCGGCGTGGCGCCACCTTCCCAGGCCGTCGTCAGATAGCGCTCGAGGCGTCGGACATTGAAGTCGCGTTCGTCGAGGCCCATGACGAGGAAGGCCACGTCCACGTTCGCGACGAGCACCTGCTCGGCCACCTCGGTCCAGGGCGTCTTCCGCGAGAACTTGCTCGCGCGCGGGAGGACGGCGTCGATCAGGCCGTCGCGGAGCGCGACCCAGTCGCCGACGACCGGGAGGTCACCGTGGCCGGCTTCGTGGTGGAGCCGGCCTGTGAGCTCGACGAGCTGCTCGCCTTCCTCCGTGGCGACCTGCCAGACGCCGCGGTGCTGCACGGCGACGCGGCCGGGTGTGAGGCCGGTTTCTCTGTGATCTTCGAATGCACGGGCGATCTCGTCGTTCCAGCCGAGGCGCTCGAGATTGGGGAACTGCAAGCTGACTCCTTTCCTGCAAGGACGAAGCGGGTCTCGCAGGACCGGAATGCGCTAGCGGAGGGTGGCCCTGCGAGTGAGGAAGCGATCAAGCTCAGTTGTCATGGCGCCTCCTTTCGTCGCGGGCTTGAGCCAGGGTAGGGAGCCAGAGGGCGGGCGTCAAGGGCGCCGGCGCCACTATCGTCCCGGCCATGCTCCTGCGGCTGGCCGCTTTCGCGTCGGTGTTGCTCCTCGCTGCCTGCGGCGGCGGCGACGGCAACGGCGACGAAGAACAGCCCGTCGACGCCTTTCGTGCCTTCGCGCAGGCGGCCGCCGGCCAGAGCGGCGACAAGGTCTGGGAATCGCTCTCCAAGCGGATCACATCGCAGGTCTCGAAGGATCGGTTCACGTCTCCGACCGTTCTGAAGGGCCTCAGCGACGAGTACACGTCGGTGTCCTCGTCGAGCGCCCGCACTGCGCTCGATGTGCGGCTCGGGGACGACCTGGCGTTGGTCGCCCTCGACGGAGGCGAGGGGGTCAAGCCGATGATCATGCGTCGCGAAGACGGCAAGTGGCGTGCGCAGCTCAACGAGCTCACGATCGCCTACAGCTTCAATCGGCCTCGGTTCGGGGTGGAGGTTCCCCCGTCTGTCCGCGGCCCGGTCAGGGCACGTGCGTGGATCGACGGCAAGGAAGCAAGGGTCGTGCGCACGCACGGGACCCCGCCGACCTTCCGGATCCTGCCCGG
>DATGDB010000039.1:0-21086 GCA_035311205.1 Gaiellaceae bacterium
CTCACGTGGAGCAGCCTCGTGGCGACGACGCTTCCGGCGCACTCGTTCCCGTGGATGCATCCGACGACCAGGATGCGCGGCCGCCCCGAGCCGAGCGTGAAGTAGCGAATTGGCCGCCCGCGCGTGCTCTCGCCGGCGGGCGCCGAGCGGACCCCGTCGCCCGGCAGCCGGACGTGCATGTGGTTGTCGTGGTGGATCAACTCCTCGACGACCGCCGGGGGCCCCTTCAGGCCGGTGCTCGGGCCCACGAACACCTTGACGGCTCCAGCCTCGACGAAGCGCGCGACCAGATCCTGCGCCAGCTTACGGTCGATCTGCCGCGGCAGCTTCGGCGGACGCTCTCGGCGGTCGCGGCGCGGGTAGTAGACGTCGACGTCGAGCCCGTTCTGGTGCGAGGCGTGTCCGAGCCCTCCGAAGCGCGCGCCGAATTCTCCGCCGTGCGGCCGCGAGAGGTCGCCGATCCCGACACGCGGTACACCGGGATGCGCGGCCGCATACTCGCGAAGCACGCGCAGGAGCGTCCGAACCAGACGCCGGTTTCCATAGCGGCGCCAACCGCGGTTCGGCGAGCGCTTGCGCACCGAGTCCCAGGTGAAGAAGTGCAGCCCTTCGGCCTGGAGCCGGACGCCGCCGACGAGCGCGCCGTCCCACGGGACTCCAAGCGAGCGCGAGCCTGGATCGGCCCCGGCGGCGCCGCAGGCGAAAGCCGCAACCGCTACCAGGCAGAGCGCGATCCGCCGCAAGGTCATGCCGAAACCTACGCAGAATCGATCGCTTAGGGTCCCGTCGCTTGGCGGCCGTCAAAGTCGTCCCACACACGCACTGGGACCGCGAGTGGTATCTCCCGTTCCAGAGCTTCCGCCTGCGGCTGGTCGGTCTCGTCGACCACCTGCTCGACGTCATGGAGGCCGACCACCGCTACCGCTTTACCCTCGACGGCCAGCTGGCGACGGTGGAGGACTACCTGGAGATCCGGGCCGAAGCGGAGGCGCGGATCCGGCGGCTCGTCGAAGCCAAAAGGCTCGCGGTCGGCCCCTGGCAGGTGCTCATGGACGAGTTCTTCGTCTCCGGCGAGACGATCATCCGCAACCTCGAGCAAGGGCTCCGGCGCGGCGATGAGCTAGGGGGCGCGATGCGCGTCGGCTACCTGCCGGACATGTTCGGCCACGTCGCCCAGATGCCCCAGATCCTGACGCTGGCCGGCATCGACAACGCAGTCGTCTGGCGCGGAGTGCCCGCCGCGATCCGGTCACACGTGTTCGAGTGGGAGGCACCCGACGGCTCGTCGGTTCGAGCCGAGTTCCTGCCGCAGGGCTACTGGAACGCTCGGGCGCTGCTCGACGTTCCCAGTGGAATCGCGCGCGCGCTCGAGGCGGTCGAGCACGCGGTGCGGGACTTCTACGGGGACGAGCCCGTGCTAGCGATGTGCGGCACTGACCACATGGAGCCGGCCGCCGAGCTGGCCGAAGTCGTAGAAGGGAGCGGTGCCGCCGAGGTCATGACGCTCGCGGACTACATGGCGAGCGCCGCGGCGGCGGAGCAGCGCTGGCAGGGTGAGCTGCGCTCCGGAGCCCACGCAAACCTCCTCATGGGCACGATCTCTGCGCGCATCGATCTCAAGGCGGCGATGGCGAGGGCCGAGCGCGCGCTCACGCGCTATGCCGAACCGCTTCAGGCTCTCTACGGGCGAGCCTGGCCGAAGCGTTTCCTCGACCTCGCCTGGCAACGGTTGATCGAAAACTCGGCGCACGACTCGATCTGCGGCTGCTCGGCCGACGAAGTGTCCGCACAAGTGCTCGTTCGCTGCGCCGAGGCGGAACAGATCGCGAACGGACTGGCCGACCAGGCCGCCGCCGAAGTGGCGGCGCGCGCCCCGCGGGGAACGGTCGTCATCCTCAACCCATCTCCGGAGCGCCGGCCGGGACTAGTCGAGCTCGACTGCGCTATCCCGCAGGATTGGGAAGACGTCGCGCTCGAGCTTCCGGACGGCACTATCGTCGGCTCGCAGGAGATCGACCACAACGAGCCCCTCCTGCACGCCGACGAGGTTCGAGGCCGCGACGTTTCGCCATGGCTCACGCGGCGACTCCACGGGCGTGAGCTCTTCCACCGTCGTCTGAACGGCGTGGCAATCGATGAGCGTCGGCTGACGCTGGAGGTGGACGACGAGGACGACCCGGTCTGGCTCGACGTCGAGCAGCTCCGCCAGGAGATCGAGACGGCGACCCAGCTCGGCGCGGATGAGCTCTGGGAGGTCCGGATCGTCGCGCGCCCGCGCCGCACGTTGGCGGCTCACATTTCGGCCCCGCCGCTCGGCTGGACCGCTGTTCGGCCGGTACAAGGAGCTGGAGCCGTCGAAAGCCCTGTAGTCGCGAGCCGTGACAGCCTCGAGAACGGCCTCGTCCGGATCGCCGTCTCCGACGACGGCACCTTCGAGCTGAACGGCGTCCAGGGGATCGGCCGTCTCGTCGACGGACACGACGCCGGTGACAGCTACAACTACGCGCCGCCCGAGCCGGATGAGCTCGTCGCCACGCCCGATGAGGTCCGCATCGAGCAGGTCGCCGCAGGGCCGGTCCGGGGCGACCTGAGGATCATCAGGTCCTACCGCTGGCAGGACGTCCCGGTCGAAGTGGCGACCGCGGTGGAGCTTCGCGCGGGCGAGCCCTTCGGCCGCATCCGCGTCTCCCTCGACAACCCGTGCGACGACCATCGCCTGCGCTTCCATGTGCCGCTCCCAGAGCGCGCGGCGATGTCGGCCGCTGAGGGCCAGTTCGCCGTCGTCGAGCGAGGCCTCGAGGCCGAGGGCGGCTACGGCGAGGTGCCGCTACCAACCTTTCCGGCCTACGGTTTCGTGGACGCGGGTGGGATCGCCGTCCTGCTCGACCACGTGATGGAGTACGAGCTCGTCGACGGCGGCCGTGAGCTCGCGCTGACCCTGCTTCGATCGATCGGGCTGATTAGCCGGAGCGCGCATCCGTACCGTGACGACCCCGCGGGACCGGAAGTCGCGATCCCGGCCGCTCAATGCCGCGGCCCGTGGAGCGTCGGCTTCGCGCTCTTCCCCCACGCCGGTGCCTGGCACGAGGCCGGCGTTCTCGCGCAGCTCGAGCGCTACCGGCATCCGTTTCTCACCGTCCGTGGGACCGGCGAGGGTGATCTCCGTGAAGAGTCCGGGCCGGAACTTCGCGGCGCCGGCGTCGTGCTCTCCTCGCTGCGCAGACGCAGCGGCAGGCTCGAAGCGAGGGTCGCCTGCGAGCACGTTGCCCCAGTCGAGGCCGAATTCGGGGAGGAGCCGCTGGATCTCGGGCCGTGGGAGATCCGAATAGTCGAGCTAGGCGGGAGGCCTTGACGTCACGCCGCTCGGGGGCGCCCGGCTGGCGCACCGCCCCCGACCCCCCGGCTCAGCTGTCCAGGTCCTTCCTCTCGAAGCCCCACTTCGCCACCGACATCGTTCCGAACAGCGCGAAAAGCGCGATCACGATCCCCGACGGGATCACCGTGTGGGTACCGCTTACGTCCCAGGACTCGAAATCCGGCGCGAACATGGTCGTGACGAGAACCACGAGCCACATCGACACGATCGCCAGCGACGCCCACATGTTGCGCGCGCCGATCCACGACGGCCGCCGGGCGAGGTCGGAGGCCTCGGCGGAGGGCTCACGCGAGATCGTCGACATGTCACCTCCTTCCGTCGGCCCGATCCTCGCAGGTGCGCAGCCGCCCGGCATCGGCGGAAACCCCGATCGTGCGCTCTCGGAACTACTGAAGAGCATTTACGCACCCTTTACGGCAGGCGGAACTCCCCGCGCGAGACGGTCACTGCGGCGCCGCTCACCTCGACCCGCTCGACCTGCTCGGCCGACCCTTGGACACGAGCGTAGAGCGTGGCAGGGCGGTTGATCTCGACACCTTGGGAGATCTCGATCTCGTCACCGAACGCGATCCTCCCGTGCCGGGCTAGATGGAGGGCGAGTGGGCCGGCGGCCGAGCCGGTCGCCGGATCCTCGGGCACTCCACCGGCGGGCGCGAACATCCTCGTCTTCCACTTCGACCCCGAGCCCGCAATCGTGTTGAAGCCGAGCACGTCCGAGAGCCCCGCGAGGCGGCCCAGGTCCGGATCGAGCGCCGCTACCTCTTCCTCGGAGCCGAGCGTTACGTACACGTGGAGAATCCCGTTGTCGTAGACCTCGACCGGCAGGGCCGAGCGCTCGACGCCGAGAGCGGCGAGCAGCTCCGCTTCGTCCTCGTATGGCTCCACCGAGGGCAGCGGCTGCTCCATGCGGCCGAAGACGATCCGACCGGTCTCGTCGCGCTCGACCTTGACCGGAATTGTCCCGGCGCCGGCCTCGAGGCGGATCTCGCCGAGCTGGAGCGGCGCCGCGAGGACGAAGGCGGTTCCGAGAATCGGATGGCCGGCGAACTGCAGCTCCACCGTCGGGGTGAAGATCCGCAGGCGCGCATGGCCGTCGTCCTCCGCCGGATAGACGAACACGGTCTCGGAGAAGTTCATCTCGCGCGCCAGCGGCTGGAGCTGCTCGTCGGGAATGTCACGGGCGTCCGTAAAAACGGCGAGCGCGTTGCCCTTTAGCGGTTCGTCAGTGAAGACGTCAACGATGACGTAGCGGAAGCTCGGCACGAGCGCGAGTCTCGCAGGAAGCTACGGCTCGGTTCGGTCGCTCTCGCCTTTGCGCTGCTCCTCCGTCTCCTCGTCGTCCTCGGCGGCCTGACGGAAGATCAGCTCAATCGCTTCGCTTGCAGACAGCACTGCGGCCTTCTTCTCGGACTGATCGGCGTGATCGAGCTGGTTCTCGCTCACGTTTCCGTTCTTCCCGTTCCAACCCGAACTCACACCCGACGTCCTAACGGGGTAAAGGTTCGGCGCGGTCCACACGTGCGCGCGGCTAACCCCCCAGCGCGCCGAGCCGAAGCCGCGACACGATCGCGTGCTCGGCTAGGACCGCGCCGACTATCTCGGGAAAGGTCTTGCGACCTTTCCCGACTGGGGTAAACCCTGCCGCCTGGGCGGCGAAGCGGGGCAAAGCCCCGCTTCGCGGCGGCTTTACGCAATTGGGGGTGGTGGAAGTTCGCCCGCTTCAATTTGGGCCAAGGTTTCTTGGCACCAGGTCCGCATGAACTCCATCAGCTCGATGCCATAGGAGAGAGCCAGGTACGGGTAGAGCTGCTCCTCTTCGATGAAGCCGGTGCGCGCTTCCGGCTCGATCTCGCGGAACCGGTCGAGCACGAAGTCGCAGAACTCGATGCGCGCACGCAGGTTGTCGAGTACCTCCTCTCGCGTGAGCAGGTCGCCGAAGAACAGCCGCAGGAGGCCCTCGTCCCTCAGCTCGAACGTGTACGAGTTGCTGTCCGTTAGCCACTCGTGCAGTGTCGACTCGCCCTTCTTCGTCAGCCGGTACGACATCCGCTTCACGCCGCCGCGCGGATCCGGCCGCGCGTTTACGAGCCCCCGTTCCTCCAGCCGGTGCAGCTCGGGATAGATCTGTCCGTAGCTCGCGCTCCAGAAGAAGCGCGTGGAGAGGTCGATCGCGCGCTTGATCTCGTAGCCTGTCTCCGCTCCCAGGCGCAGCATTCCGAGGATGACTCGTGCGGTTGGAGTGAGGTGGCTTGACATATCTACCAGTTATATCCTAACCTCTCTAGCAGATAGATGAACGCGGTCGACGTCAGGGACCTGCGGAAGTCGTACGACGGCGTCGAAGCCGTCCGCGGGATCGACTTCGACATCCGCGCCGGAGAGGTCTTCGGTTTGCTCGGGCCGAACGGCGCCGGGAAGACGACAACCCTGGAGATCCTCGTCGGGCACCGCACGCGCGACGCGGGCAAGGTCCGGGTTCTGGGGACAGATCCGCAACAGGCCGACAGCTCTTGGCGCGGACGGATCGGCGTCGTCCCGCAGTCGGGTGAGCTCTTCCCCAACCTCACCGTCCGTGAGCACCTCGATCTCTTCGCGGGCTACTACGAGAAGCCGCGGTCACCCGCAGACGTGCTCCGGCTCGTCGGGCTCGAACAGAAGGCCGACGCCAAGACCCGGACGCTCTCGGGTGGCCAGCAGCGCCGGCTCGACCTCGGAGTGGCGTTGATCGGCGACCCCGAGCTGATCTTCCTCGACGAGCCGACGACGGGCTTCGATCCTGGCGCGCGGCGGGCGGCGTGGGAGACGATCCGGTCGTTGCGCTCGCTCGGCAAGACGGTCCTGCTGACGACGCACTACATCGAAGAGGCCCAGCGGCTCGCCGATCGCGTCGCCGTGCTCCGGAGGGGCGAGATCGTCGCCTCAGGGACACCGGCGGAGCTGATCGCGAAGGCGTCGGCGACGGTGATCCGCTACCTCTTGAACGGCGAGGAGGTCACCTTCCAGACCGAGGATCCGACGCGGGCACTGCACGAGCTGACGGGCGAGGCGCTTCGCGACGGGTTCGACCTCGAGGCGCTCGAGGTGCACCGGGCGACGCTGGAGGACGTCTACCTCGAGCTGACCGAGGAGAAGCCCGAATGAGGATCTTCCTCCACCAGCTCCGAGCCGAGCAAAAGCTCTTCTGGCGCAGCCGCGAGCTCGCGTTCTTCACCTTCCTGCTGCCGATTCTGTTCTTCCTGCTGCTCGGCTCGGCCTACGGCGACGAAGAGATCGACGGAGTCAACGGCTACACGTATCTCCTGGCCGGGATGCTCGGCTACGGCGCCGCGTCGACGACCTTCGCCGGGCTCGCGCTGCTGCTCGTCATTCGCCGCGAGGCCGGCGTGCTCAAGCGGCTACGCACGACGCCACTACCGGCCTCCACCTACATCAGCGCCGTGCTCGCGTCGATCATCCTGATCTTCATGCTCGAGGCGGCGATCCTGCTCGCGCTCGGCCGGATCGCCTTCGACGTCCCGCTGCCCGAGTCGATCCTGTCCCTCGTCATCGTGCTCCTGCTCGGCGCGGCATCGTTCGCCGCGCTGGGGATCGCCCTCGCTGCGGTGATCCGCAGCGCCGAAGGCTCCTCGGCGGTCGTGAACGCGATCTACCTCCCGATCTCCTTCATCTCGGGCGCGTTCTTTTCGCAGGAGGCCTTCCCGGCCGTCTTGCGCGCGCTGGGCGAGATCCTCCCGCTGAGCCACCTGATCGTGCTGTGCCGCGACGTGATGATCCACGGCGACCGGGTCTGGGATCAGCTCGACGACGTCGCGATCGTCGCCGTCTGGGGCGTGGCCGGACTGATCGTCGCCCTCCGCCGCTTCCGCTGGGAGCCGCGAGAGCGTTAGCCGCTCGTGCGTAGCGGGTACGAAGGCAACTAGATGCGCGCCGAGCCCGGCACCCTCGCCTTCGCCGTCCACGGGCACACGCCCCCGGCGCTCGAGGTCCGAGTGAACTTCAGCATGTTCGCCGGGCGGGCGGCGACGCCCGCCGAGATCGATGCTCTCGCCCAGCAGGTTCTCGAGAAGGTGGGCTCGGTCTCGATCGTCTCCGAGGAGCGGCACGAGATCAACACTCATTCCGAAGCGTCGGTCCACCAGGTGCGGATCGAGGTGCCCGCCGACTCGGTGCCACCGGAGGTCGGTCGGCGGATGGAACTGGCGGGCCGTCTGATCGAAACGGCGGAGCGCTGGGCCGGCGATTGCATTGCCGACCGCCACGTCGAGCTCACCTAGAGGAGGGCTTGGCGGAACGCCGCTCGTCGCAGGAGTGCGATGGTCGTTCCGAGGCAAGGACGCAGGGAGCCCCCGTATCGGTTGAGATGCGGAGGCGACTGAGGACGCCGCCTCGGGGCGAGCAGCGTGCTCCTGCGGCACAGACTGGGTTTCGTCAAGCCCTCCTACTAGGGGCGGCCTCGAGGTGCCGGGCAATCCGTTCGAGTGCGCGCTCGGCCTGGTGCGTCGCGACGGGCGCGAGCGCCTGGCTCCCCAGTCCCCGGAGCAGGCCCGCGGCGTCGACGTGGGCCGTCCAGCGCATCCGCGTCACGGCGCCCTCGGGGGCGAGATCGAAAGAGCTGTTGATCGAGACGCGGCCGCCGAGGCTTTTGCCCACTGCCCGTAGGCGCGCGTGCTCGGGCTCACGGATCTCCTCCACGTGAACGGCGACCTTCAGACGGGCTCCGCCCGGTAGCGGCAGCCGGACGGTCAGCGTCCAATGGGTTCCGTGGGCCTCGACCAGCTCGATCGCGGAAAACGCGGCGGACATCTCCTCCGGGTCGGTGAGCGCGCGGAAGACGTCCTCCGGCGCGGCGTCGAAGTGCCTCTCCCCCTGAATTTGCACGCGGCAAGGCTAGTGCCCGAGCGCCACGCTAGTGCCCGAGCGCCACCTGAGTTAGTATGGGCAGTGCAACTTGACCGGTTAAGCTACCTTGGAGAGGATCGCGTGCAAAGCAGGCCCGAATTTCCGTCCGACTTCCTGTGGGGTGCCGCAACGTCCGCGTACCAGATCGAGGGCGCGACCGAGGAAGACGGCCGGGGCCTGAGCATCTGGGACACCTTTTGCGCCACACCGGGCAAAGTCAGAAACGGCGACTCCGGCGCAATCGCGTGCGATTCGTACCACCGCTACCCGCAGGACATCGCACGCATGCGCCAACTCGACCTGGACGCCTACCGCTTCTCCATCGCCTGGCCGCGCGTCCTGCCCGACGGGCGCGGTCGCGTCAACGAGCGAGGCCTCGACTTCTACGACCGGCTCGTCGACGAGCTCCTTGCCGCCGGGATCCGGCCGTTCGCCACGCTGTACCACTGGGACCTGCCCCAGGCGCTCGAAAACGAAGGCGGGTGGCCCGAGCGCGCGACGGCCGAAGCCTTCACGGAGTACGTGGAGCTCGTGGCCGGCCGGCTTGGCGATCGGGTCGGGCACTGGGTGACCCACAACGAACCGTACTGCTCATCGTGGCTCGGATACGCCCTCGGCCTCCATGCGCCGGGCCGAACCGAGCCTGCCGCCGCGGTCGCCGCCGCGCATCACGTGCTCCTCTCTCACGGGCTTGCGGTCGACGTGCTTCGGCGTGAGTGCCCCGGCGCCCAGGTTGGGATCGTGCTCGACTCCTGGCCGGTTTACCCCGCGAGCGACGCTCCCGGCGACAAGACGGCGGCCTGGGAAGCAGACGGTTTTCGCAACAGGCTCTTCTTCGATCCCGTCTTCCGCGGCCGCTACCCGGAGGATGTGCTCGAGCAGCTCGGAGCCACGGCACCGCCGGTCCGCGACGGCGACCTGGCGACCATTGCGGCGCCGGTCGACTTCGTCGGACTGAACAACTACTCGCGAACGATCGTGGAGGCAGGCGAGGACGGCAGACCACGGGTCGTGCACGCCGACGAGGCGCCGGTCACGGCCACCGGGTGGGAGATCTACCCGGACGGGATCTACGAGGTACTGACGCGGCTCCACCGCGAGTATGGCGTCAAGTCTCTGTACGTGACCGAGAACGGCGCGGCCTTCCCCGACGAGCGCGGCCACGACGGCCAGATCGACGACCGGGAGAGGATCGAGTACCTGGCGCAATACCTCGGCGCCGTCGCGCACGCGATTTCCGACGGCGTGCCCGTCCACGGCTACTTCGTCTGGTCGCTGCTCGACAACTTCGAGTGGGCCTCGGGTTACTCGAAGCGCTTCGGGCTGCTCTACGTCGACTATCCGACGCTCGAGCGCGTGCCGAAGTCGAGCTTCTACTGGTACCGGGACCTGATCGGCGCCGGGCGGCTGCCCGAGCCGGTACTCACTTAGCTACGAAGTGATCCTGCTCGACCTGCTCCAACGAGAGAGCTGCGCCATTGCCGTCGGCCGACTCGTCCGTCGTCTCCTCACGTAGGACGTGCTCCAGGACATCGGACGCCCCCACCTCGCGTTCGACCTGATCCCACTTCTTGTGCAGGTGTGGCACCGACGCGATGAGCATCTTCGTGTACGGATGCAGCGGGTTCCCGAAGACCTTCTCGGTCGCACCCATCTCGACGATGGTTCCACGGCGCAGGATCATCGTCCGCTCGCTGATGTAGTTGCCGAGCGAGAGGTCGTGCGTGATGAAGAGGATCCCAAGGCCCCGCGCCTTGAGGTCGCCGAGCAGGTTCAGCACGTCGATCCGCGTCGAGGCGTCGAGCATGCTGATGATCTCGTCGGCGACGAGCAAACGGATCTCGAGGAGCAACGCTCGGGCGATCAACATGCGCTGAAGCTGGCCGCCGCTCAGCTGGTGCGGATACTTGTTGAGGACGTCGCCCGGGTTGAGGCTCACCGCCTCGAGCGACTTCTCGAGCTTCGCATTCCACTCCGACGAGCTCAGCCCGGCGAAGTACTCGTTTCGCAGCATCGTGAACACGTGCGACGCTTTGAAGATCGGGTTGTAGGAGCTGAACGGATCCTGGAACACGCCCTGGACGTCGGCGTAGTACTCCTTCAGCTTCCTTCCGTTCAGCGTGGAGATGTCCAGGCCGTCGAACGTGATCGACCCGCGGGTCGTCTGCATGAGCCGGAGAATCATCTTGCCGATGGTCGACTTTCCGCTCCCGCTCTCGCCGATCAGCGATACGACCTCGCCGGGGCTCACCGCGAAGCTCACGTCGTGGACGGCCAGGAGCTCGCCCGAGCCAAACGCACCGGTCCGGTACGACTTGCAGCAGGTATCGAGCTCGAGCATTAGGCAGCTTCTGCTTTCTCGGCCTTCCAGCATGCCGCCGTATGCCCGGGCTCGAGCGAGGCAAAGGGCGGCTCCTCGTCGCACCTTGCGAACGCCAGCGGGCAGCGCGTCTTGAACCGGCAGCCCGTTGGTGGGTCGATGAGCGGCGGTGGGCGACCTGGGATGCCGCTGAGGCGCTTGTCCGCGTACCTGACTCCGACTTCGGGCAAAGACGAGAGCAGAAGCTTCGTGTACGGGTGCCTCGGAGAGTTCACGACAGTCTCGGCAGGCGCCTTCTCGGCGAGCTTGCCCGCGTACATGATCAGGATCGTGTCTGCGATCTGGTACAGCACAGAGAGGTCGTGCGTGATCACGATCATGCTCTTGACGAAGCCGCGGTCGCGGAACTCGACGAGTAGCTCCGACACGGCCCTCTGCGTCGAGACGTCGAGGGCCGACGTCACTTCGTCGGCGATTAGGAGCGACGGGTCGAGAAGGGAAGAAAGCACCATCACCACCCGCTGCTTCATTCCGCCTGAGAGCTCGATCGGGAATCTGTCGAGCACGTCCTGGTCCAAGCCGACGAGCTTGAGGCGGCGCTTGAACTCTGGCAGCACCGTGTCTGGTTCGATGTTTCGGGACCGAAGGAGCTCCATCGCCATCGTCCCGATCCGGCGCGTGGGGTTCAGGGCGCTGAGCGCGTACTGCGGGATGATCGAGACCTCCTTGAACCGGAACGCGTTCATCTTCGAGTCGTCCCAGATCGGGAGCTTCTTGCCGTCGAGCTCGACGCTGCCGCTAACGTGCCGCATCCGCGCGTCGAAGCGGATGAGACTCTTGCCGAGCGTTGACTTGCCGCACCCGGACTCGCCGGCGAGCCCCATGATCTCTCCGTCCGCGATCTGGAAGGTCGCTCCGTCGACCGCCTTCACGTCGCCGCGAAGCGACTGGTAGTACACGGTCAAGTCGTCGACGCGCAGGCTCACTTACACCTCCCGCAGCTTGGGGTTGAAGATCTCGTCCAGCCCGACGTTCATCACGTAGAGGCCTCCGACGATGCAGATGATCCCGACGCCGGGAGGGATGAACCACCACCACGACCCGAGCAGGAGGGCACTCGAGAGGAAGGCGTTGTTCATCATCAGCCCGAGCGACATCGACTCCGAGGGCCCGAGGCCGAGAAAGTCGAGCGACGCGCCGATCAGGATGGCGCCGCCGAACAGCAGGATGAACATCATGAGCAGATAGGAGCTCATGTTCGGCGCGATCTCGCTCGCGATGATCTGCCGCGTCTTCCTCCCGCTGATCCGAGCAATGTCGACGAACTCTCTTGTCTTCAGGGAGAAGGTCTGCGCCCGCACGGCTCTCGCGGCCCACGGCCACGATGTGAGACCGACCAGGATCGCCTCCGTGGCGTAGCTGTGCACGTTGACGTATGCAGCAACGATGATCAGGATCGCGAGCGTCGGAATCACGAGGACGACGTTCGTGATCATGTTCAGCACGTCGTCGAGCCAGCCGCTCCGATAACCGGCGGTGAACCCGACGGTTGCGCCGATCAGCCAGGCGATGCCGCCGCCGACGAGGCCCACAAGGAACGTCGCCCGCAGGCCGTGGACGAATTGACTGAACACGTCCTGGCCGAAGGAGGTCGTGCCGAACCAGTAGTCACTCGACGGGGCCTGGTCGGTCGGACCGCCGAACTCGAGCGGCTCGTGCGGCGTGAGCATTGGGCCGAAGATTGCGAGCGCGAAGAGGAAGAGCACGACGGCGAGCCCGACCACGAATTTCCAGTTTCGGAATGCGAAGTACAGGAACTCCGAGCGCCGCGCCGTGATCGGCGCTGCAGCCGGCGCACCCTGCGGAGAGATCGGCCCAGTCGCCTCGGCAGGTGCAGGCGCCCCTGCAGTCGTCACGACGCCGGCCCCCGGCTTGGAGACGGCCATCACGCACCACCCTGCATCCCGATCCGCGTCCGCGGATCGATGAAGACGTAGGCGATGTCGATGATGAAGTTCGCGAGCAGGACCCCGACGATCAGAAAGAGGAAGATTCCCTGGATCAGGAAGTAGTCGCGGTTCTGGATCGCGCTCAAGGTCAGGCTTCCGAGACCGGGATAGGAGAAGACGATCTCGACCACGATCGCGCCCGCGACGACCGCGCCCAGGGCGAGCGCGAGCCCGGTGATCTGCGGGAGGAGCGCGTTTCGGTACGCGTAGCGACGTACGAGCTTCGTTGGGGCGCCGAGCGAGGCCAGGTAGTTCGAGTAGTCGGCCTCGAGCTCGTAGATGATCATGTTCCGCATCCCGATCGCCCAGCCGCCGAAGGCGACCAGGAAAAGGGCGGAGAAGGGCAGGATCCAGTGCTCGAGGAAGCTCCTCACGAACTCCCATGACCATGTGGGTTGCAGGGAGAGGTCGTAGGCGCCGGAGACCGGGAGCACGCCCAGAACGGTCGCGAAGACCCAGGCGAGCACGATTCCCAGCCACATCTGCGGCGTTGCCGTCAAGACGTACGAGACGGGCAGCGCCGTGTTGTCGAGCACCTTCCGGCGCGCCGCAAGGGCGCCGACCTTGTTGCCGGCCCAGAAGCTCAGCAGGACGGCCGGAACGAGCAAGGCGAGTGTGTACGGCAGGGCGCCGCGAATGAGTTCCCAGACGGGCGTCGGGAAGTTCGCGACGCTCGGGCCGAGATCACCATGGAACAGGGCCGCCCAGAAGTTGAGGTACTGCTTCCAAATCGGCACGTCGAACCCGAAGGCCTTCGTGTAGTAGCCCGTGAGCTCCTCCTGGGAGCCTGGTTGTGCCTGCATGCGCGAAAGGAGCCCCTCGACCGGATCTCCGGGCATGAACCGCGGTATCGCCCAGTCGATCGTGACCGCCACGTAGAAAGTGAGGAGATAGATCACGACCTTTCGTGCGAGGTAGTGAGCCATCGCGACTCCTCGTCACACCTTCCGCTGACAAGAAACACCCCTCCCGGATCGCGGCCGGGAGGGGTGTTCGTTGATCACAGGTGGTCGGCCTTTACGCCGGCCGCAGATGCGTGAGCATGTCGATGCTCGTCATCTGCCAGTAGTTGCGCCAGGTGGAGGGCGTGAACTGCCGGTCGCTGCCGGCCGCAGGCCAGCCCGTCCAGTGCTTCGTGTTGAACATCGCCCACATGCCGTTGTACCAAAGCGGAATTGCGGGCAGATCCTGCATGAACATCGTCTGGAGCTTCGCCATCTGAGACCTGTAGGCCTTGACGTTGCTCGACGGGATCTTGTCGAGCCCCTTCGTGAGGTTCCAGGCCTTCGCGTTCTCGTACCGCTCGTAGTTCATGCTGGTCTGGTTGCTCAGAATGGGCAGCCGGTAGATGTACTGGTAGTACGTCCACGGCGTGTTGCTGTACTGCCGGTCATTGCCGAGCAGCAGGTCGTACCGCGCGTGGCCGCGATCGTCGACGAGCGTGTTGTACTCCGGGAAGGCCGGCGTGATCTTGATACCGGCCGCCTTCGCACTGCTCGCGATGATCTGGATCGACGTCATCCAGTCTGACCACCCGTTCGGGCAGATGATCTCGAGGTCGATCTTCGATCCGTCCTTGTTCTCGACGTACCCGTCTCCGTTCCTATCCCTGTAGCCGGCGGCGGCGAGGATCGACTTCGCCTTCGCCTGGTTGTAGGAGAACCCGTACTTCTTCACGAGGCTCGGGTTGACCCACTTCTTCCAGATCGGAAGCAGGCCCGTGGGGCTCGCCTTCTCGACCAGGCCCTGGTACGCCTTGTCGATGATCTGGCTCATGTTGATCGAGTACGCCAGCGCGCGACGGAACTGCTTGTCGTCCAGCGGCTTCCTCGTGGTGTTCGGGAACAGCCACGTCGTGTTCGCGCCGAGGTGATAGGGGGCCTTGGAGAAGTAGGTCTTCGCGCTTCCCCTGATGGCGGACTTCGGTGCGAAGTTGTTGAAGAGGTCGATGTTGCCGGAGACGAAGTTGGCCAGTGCGGCCGCGTTCGTGCCGTTCTTGATGTCGACGACGTACTTCGGCGCGACGCGGAGGCCTAGAGCCTTGGTCGCCCACCAGTTGGGATTCTTCTTCCACACGACCGTCTGCGTCTGGGTGCCGATCCCGGACTGATACAGGTACGGCCCGGTGCCGACGATCGGCTGCTTCAGGTTGCCGCTGGCGAGGTCCGTCTTTCCGAAACGGGCGAAGACGTGCCGCGGGACGATCGCCACGTTGTAACGGTAGAAGTCGAACTGCTGGTAACCCGGATTGGCGCCGAACTTGAAGACGACGGTATTGCCCTTCGCCGCGACGCTCTTCAGCCCGGTATCCCGCCACAATGGATTCTGCGCGTGGGTCGGGATCTTGAGGGTGCTGAGCGTGAAGATGAAGTCCTTCGCCGTCAGGGCCTTTCCGTCACTCCACTTGACGCCCTTGCGGACCGTCATCACGTAGGTGCTCTTGGACTTCCACTTGCCAGCGCTCGCGAGCCAGGGCGTGAACTTGTCCTTGAGCGGGTCGTAGCGGAACGGCGTCTCATACGCGAACCCGACCAGACCGGTGATGTAGTCCCAGTTCTTGGCCGGGTTCAAGTCGTTGTTCGGTGACCACTGGTTGCCGCTCATATAGAAGGTCTGTGAGCGGGGGAGAGCTGTCGCGGTACCCGTCTGGGACCCCGCTCCGCTCGCTCCGCCGGCGGTCATGAAGACGACGGCTGCAGCCGCGCCCAGCGCCAGGATGGCGCCCAGGACACCGGCCGTCCGTCTCTTGGTAATTCGCATGCTGGTCATCTCCTTGGATCGACTGATTCTCTGGGCGCAACCGCTTGAACTGTTGCTTCGGTGGCTCCGGTTACATCGGGGGCTGCCTCAATCGCGTTCGGACAAGTACGGGTCGCAGGGTCTTTGACGACACTGTCCGACTCGCGGTTAATTCAGGGACGGGCATCCCTCCCTTCGCTCGTCGCGGTCATTGGAGTGCGCGCGTCTGAGGCATCTGCGCACCGAACCGCGGCGACGCCGAACGGCTCTAGCGCCAGAGACGCCGTCGGCAGGTCGAGCTCGAGCCTCGAAACGATCGGGTCGACCGTCATCGGCTGCTCGGCGCAGTTGACGAAGAGGGCGGTCTCCGACTCCGCGCTGCGGATGAGCCCCACCAGGACCCGCGGGTCGTCGACCCGCACCGCTCGTTCGACGCCGGCTTCGATCGCAAGCGCCGAGTAGATCCGCCAGGTGTCTTCAGGGTTCACACCCGGCGACTTGGCGGCCATGTGCTCCAGCGGGTACGCGCAGAGCACGGCCGACCCCGCCCCTAGGCGGTTCCGTAGGAGCGCGGGACGGCCGTGCCCGTCGATTGCGACGACCTCCGCGCCCTGGGGGTTTAGAGGGAGGTAGGCGCGGGCGCTGGGCTCGCCGGCGACGCGAAAAGTGAGGGACGAACCTTCCGCGATGTCGCCGAGGTCGTCGACAAAGTTCAAGGTCACTTCGTCTTCTTCGATCGGGTCGACCAGGCCGTGGCGCAGGCGATGCCGGACGCCGAAGATCTCGTCGAGCCATGAGAGCCACGGGCCGCGCTGGGTCGGCGTGCTGCCAGCGAAGTAGGAGAGGTAGATCGTGGCCCCGGCGTCCGCGAGCTCACGGAGACGGTCGATGCCCGGCGCGGTGACGAGCTTCGCGCAGGGGACGAGATAGAGGCGGGCTGTTCCCGGAAGCCCGTCGCGCTCGCGGACGAGCTCGATCGGGAGATCCGCCTCCCGTGCGGCGATGTACGCCTGGAGCAGGTTCGAGCGGATGTCCGTTCGGTACGCAGGCTCGGTGAACGGCAGGACCCGCTCGAAGTGCTCGGGGACGACCAGCGCCGCCTGGCCGGCGACGCGCTCCCATTCTCCGAGCTCACTCACGAGCGCCGCGAAGTCGCGCAGCACCCGCAGCTGGGGCTTCGGTTGTCCCCGGCCGTCGGTCAGTCCGAAGTGGAGCTCGAAGACGTGGTGGCGGTACGGGTCCTGATGGCGGAGGTCGTCGAAGTCGCAGTTGTTCCAGGCGAGCCACCCTCGCGCTCCCGCCAGGAGCGATGTATGCAGCACCTGCCGGTAGTAGGCGGCTGCGTGGTCGTCCGCGGCGAAGTCTGAGCTGACGCCGAACTCCTCGAGCACCACCGGCTTGCCCAGGGTGCCGGCGAGCTCGCAAACGAAGGCCGGAGTCAGGAACTGACGAAGCTGATCGTCCTCCATCGGGTAGGAGTGCGGCCCGAAGAAATCGACTAGCGGGGCGAGGGACCGCAGCGAGTAGCCGTTGTCCTGACCCGAGACCTCGACGCCCCAGGCCCCGTCACCGACCGAGATCGGCTGCGTCGCGCCCGCCGCCCGGGCGGCCTGGACGAGAATGCGAGCCCACGCCGTCACCTCTTCGGTGCTCGCGGGCCCGCCGTAGAGCGGCATCTCGTTCGACAGGAGCCAGCCCGTGACGGCGTGCTCGTGGAACCGGCGGACTATCTCCTCGACGAACCAGGCCTGCTGGGACACGAGCCACACGTCGCGGTAAAGGTCGCGACCCTGCCGCCAGGGCGGGTCCCAGTTCTCACCGGACATGTGGCCGACAATGAACGTCGGGATCGTCTCGAGGCCCAGGTCAGCGTGGGCGTCGAGGAAGTCGGTGAAGTGCTCGAGCGACTGCTCGTCGAGGCGCTCTGGTTCGGGGACGAAGTCGGGCCAGTAACAGAATGAGCGTGTGACCGTGCAGCCGTGCTCCGCAAGAACCTGGAGCTCTTGCCGGACAATGTCCGGCCGGTACTGCAGCCACATGCGCGGCCCACCGGCGCGCGACCAGAAGTTCGCGCCGATCCACTTCCTCTTCGAACGTTGCAATTCGATGCTGAGAGTCCATCACTTATCCGGTTCAGTGTCAACCGGTTAAGTTGCGGAGCTCTGACGTTCAGGTGATAGCGGCGCGGCTCCGCGGGCCACGCGGCCCGTTGGTTGTGCGCGCCGGACCGGTACTCCCGCGAGGCGTCAGCTCGCCGCGCTGGGTTTCGACGTCGGCAATCGTCCGGCCCTCGATGACCTCCAGAAGATGCCGGATCGCCGTGATCCCATAGGCCACGATGTCGCGCGTGATCGCGGTCAGCGGCGGGTGGACGACCTGGCTGATCAGCGAATCGTCCCAGCCGACGATCGAGATGTCGTCCGGCACCGCGAAGCCCATCTGCTGCGCGACCCCGAGCCCGGTGACTGCGAGCAGGTCGCTGTCGTAGATGATCGCGCTCGGCGGCTCCGGCGCCGACAGAAGCTTGCGTGTCACCCGCGCGCCGCTCTCAGCGGAGTAGTCGGTCTCGGTGACGTCGCCGTCGAGCCCGAGCTCGCGCGTCACACTGAGAAATCCTTCGGTGCGCTGAGCGGTATGGACGAACTCAGCAACACCGGCGACCCGCGCGATCCGCGTGTGGCCCAAGGCCGCGACGTAGCGGACCGCCTCCACGACGACAGCCGCCTCGTCGTGCCAAACCGCAGGAAGTGCGTGGTTTTTGACCGGTCCTCCGACAATGACGGCCGGCAGTCCGAGCCGGACGAGCTCGTCGACACGCGGATCGTGTTCCCGCAGATCGGCGACGAGCACGCCGTCGACGCGGCGTTCACCGAACCAGCGGCGGTAGACCTCGATCTCGTCTTCGATGGACTCGACCAGCTGAATCGTGAGGGCGATCGATCGGGCCGAAAGCGCCGACTCGACGCCGGCGATGAACTCCATGAAGAACGGCTCGAGCGCGAGGGTCTTGGCCGGCCGCGCCAGCACGAGGCCGCAGGCATCCGCGCGCTCCACCGACAGGGCGCGCGCGGCTCGGTTCGGGTACCAGCCGAGCTCGCCGGCGATCGCGAGGATCCGTTCCCTCGTGTTGTCGGAGACTCCTGGCCGACCGTTCAGGGCGTACGAAACGGCGCCTTTCGAGACTCCAGCCCGCGCCGCGATGTCGCTGATCGTGACTCTGCGTGCACCCCTGGCTGGCTGGGCCAATCCGTTCTCCTTCCGGCCGAAACGTTCGCTCCACGTGCCGACAGAGGTGCCGACCGACGCGGATCAGTCGTTCATCATACGTACTTGACCGGTTCAGCGCACCTCTTTGGCGCTGTCGAGGCGATGTTTCGATCAGCGACGGGCGACCGGATGAGGACGCGCCCGTCCAGCCTTGTCGGCGCCACGCTCGATCTCGACGAACCTCTCTGCGGTTAGCCGCGAGAAGCCGCGAGCGACAAGCCGGTCGACCAGGTCGAAACTGCTGAGATGGATCTCCGCGGCGGTGATTTCGATCTTTCCGATCGTTTCCTTGTGTGCGATGACGCACCCCTTTCATTGAGGCGGGCGCGCGGGTAACCCGGCACGCCCGGCCTGATCGGCTATGAGCCCATAGGGACGACATTCGTCGCCTCGGGGCCCTTAGGGCCCTCGACGCGATCGAACTCGACCGCGGCACCCTCGGCGAGCGTCTTGAAGCCCTCGCCGGCCACGTTGCTGTGATGCACGAAAAGATCCTTCCCACCCTCGGTCGGGGTGATGAAGCCGTAGCCCTTCTCGTTGCTGAACCACTTGACGGTTCCGCCAGTCATGAAACACCTCCCTTACCACGTCACGAACGCATAAGGAAGGCGTTGTCGCCTGGCCGAACCCGTTCTAGTCGCAAGCACCGTAGCAGGCGAGGGGCTCAGGCCGTCTGGAGTGACGCTCGGATCCTGTCGATAGCGTCGGTCTCGGCGGCGCCGACGTCCTTCGCAGCCGCGGCGACGGACTGGGCGACCTCGAGGACGAAGTCCCGGTAGGCCGCAAGCTCGTCGGGCGCCTTCTGCTGCAGGATGCTGGTCGCCGAGTTCAGCGCCTGAGTCGTTTCGCTCTCGAGCTCCTCGGGCGACGTTCTGAGCCCGTAGCCGGTCCCGTGTACCTCGGCGAGTTCCTTGACGAGCGGGCTCGCGCTCTTCTTTCGCGCTTCGGAGAGGTGCTTTGCGACGGCGCCTGCCTCTTTGAACGAATCGAAGAAGCCGCGGTCGGCGAGTGAGACGAGCAGCGCGGATCCGGTCACGCCCTTCTGCAGCGTCTCCCATTCCTGCTCGGTGAAGTCGGCCTTGCCTGGCAATGTGGCCTCCGTTCGTCGGATTCGCTGAAAGCGTAAGTGAGCTAGAGGTCCCGCTCGTAGTAGAGCATTGCCGGCCCGTCCGGTCCGCCCTCGCGGTTCGTGAACCCCGCGCTCTCGTAGAGCGCTCGCGCGGCGACGTCGTCCTCGCTCGTGCCGAGGTCGATGTGCGCCGCGCCGCGCTGTCTTGCGTGCTCCATCGCCGCCTCGAGCAGCGCTCGCCCGAGGCCGTGGCCGCGGCGCTCCGGGACGACGTAGAGCTCCTCGAGGTAGGCGTCGAGCGCTCCGGTGTACAGCGAGGGACGAAAACGAAGCTGCGCAAATCCATCTAGCCCGTCCCCTGCAAAGAGAACGGTGACCTCGCCGCTCTCGATCAGAGGCGCCGCCCGCTCGGCGATCACGTCGGCGTCCGGCGTCGGTTCTTCGAACTCCGTGTTGAACGTGTGAAGGAGCCTGCCGAGGGCGGACGCGTCGGCGGCGGTCGCCATGCGGATGGTGTCGCTGCGCTTCATCGTGAGGTCGATAGCCGCGTCTCTAGCGCAGCCCGCGGACCTCGAACGCGGCGACTGGGCGAGCGAAGCCTTTGAGCTCGAGGTCGCCTGCCGGCGCGGTCTCCACGGCCTCCTCCACAGCTGCGAAAAGGCGCTGGCCGATCAGGATCTGCCCCGCCGCCGCCCGAGTGCTGAGCCGCGAGGCGAGATTCGCCACCGGTCCGAGGACGCCGTAGTCGTAGCGACCCTCGAATCCGATGCGGCCGATGGTCGCGTAGCCAGCCTCGATGCCGATTCCGAGCCCGAGCTTCGTACCGCGCCTACGCCAGACCTCAGCCAACCGCGCGAACCGCTCTTGTGCGGCGAGCGCGAGCCGAACGGCCTGCAGTTCGTGATCTGTGACCGCGAGCGGATCGTTGAAGAAGACCATCAGCCCGTCGCCTGCAAAGTGCTCGAGCGTCCCTTCGTAGGTGGGGATGAGGTCGCCGACCACAGCGTGGTACTCGCGTAGGACGTCGAACAGCTCCTCGGGGGCGGCGGTCTCGGCGAAGGCGGTGAAGCCGCGCAGATCGCAGAAGAGGCAGGAGATGTAGGCGCGGTGCCCGGCCAAGAGCTGCTCGCCCTCTCCGCTGGAGACGAGTTCGGCCACCTGGGGCGAGACGAATCGAGAGAGCTCGGTCCGTTGGCGCGCGACGGCCTCGATCAGGCGAGCGTTCGTGATCGCGATCGCGGCCTGGTCGGCGAAGGTCTGGACGAGCGCGATGTGTTCGTTGGTGAACGGCTTCGGCTCACGGCGAACGAGGACGACGACACCGATGAGATCGTCCTCGACCATGATCGGGACGCCGATCAACGATCGGTAGTACTCCGTTGGACCGCCGTACGAGTACTCGCGGTC
>DATGDB010000040.1:0-3794 GCA_035311205.1 Gaiellaceae bacterium
CGAGACGATCGGGTAGCGGTCGACGAGGCCGGCCCAGTACTGCGTCAGGTCCTCGGCGCTCGCCTCGCGGCCCTCGAACCTGTAGACACCGTCCTCGTACAGCTCGGACATGGCCGGATCGAGTGCGATCCCGACCCGCTCGCGATGGCCCGCCCGCTCGGCCGCCTCGAGGATCACCTCGATGGCTTCCTCGCTCGAGCCCAGATCCGGGGCAAAGCCACCTTCGTCGCCGACGGCCGTCGCGAGGCCGCGCCCGTCGAGCAGCTTCTTCAGCGTGTGGAAGACCTCGACCGCGATCCTCAGGGCCTCGGAGAAACTCTCGGCGCCGCCCGGGACGACCATGAACTCCTGAAGATCAAGCGAGTTGCGGGCATGGGCGCCGCCGTTGATGACGTTCAACATCGGCACGGGGAGCACGTGCCCACCGCCGTCGCCGATCCAGCGATAGAGCGGCACACCCGCCTCCGCCGCGGCAGCCTTGGCTGCCGCAAGCGATACGCCGAGCAACGCGTTCGCTCCGAGCCGGCCCTTGTTCTCCGTGCCGTCCAGCTTCACGAGCGCCGCGTCGAGCCCGGCCTGGTCCGCTGGGTCCATGCCCATGATCGCCTCGGCGATCTCCGTCCGTACGTTCTCGACTGCACGCGAGACGCCCTTCCCGAGATACGCGCTGGGATCGCCGTCCCGAAGCTCGACGGCCTCGAAGCGACCGGTGGACGCGCCGGAGGGCACCGCCGCTCTCCCTCGCGCCCCGGAGGCGATCTCCACCTCGACTTCCACCGTCGGATTGCCGCGCGAATCGAAGACCTGGCGCGCGCGGACGCTTGTGATCGAGCTCACGTGCCCTCCTCTTTCGCGGCGTCGAAGTATCGATCCTTCTCGTCCAGCGTGAGCTCGCGAAAGACACGGCCGTCGGACCCCGCAAGCTCCTCCGCACGCTCGACCCGCGCCGCGAAACGCTTGGACATGGCCCGCAGAGCCAGCTCCGGATCGACGTTCAGGTGGCGGGCGACGTTCACGGCGGCGAACAGGACGTCGCCGAGCTCCTGGAAGACGTGCGGATCCGGCTCGACCTCCGGCGGCCGCTCTCCGGCGGCTTCGACCGCATCCTTCAGCTCGCGCAGCTCGTCCTCCAGGTCGGCCATCGCGCCTGCGGTCTCCGGATACTCGAACTCGATCGCCGCAGCGCGGCGCTGGAGCTTCCGAGCGTAGATGAGCGCCGGCAGCGTCTCGGGAACGTGGTGGAAGATGCCCTCGCGGCCTTCTTCCTCCCGCTTGATCCGCTCCCAGTTCTGACGCACACGGCCCGGCGTTCGGGCCTCTACCTCGCCGAACACATGCGGATGCCGCAGGACGAGCTTGTCGTGGGCCCGGCGCGCCACCGCCTCCAGGCCGCCGCCGCCCGCCTCCTCGAGCAAAAGCGCGAGGAAGTAGGTCTGGAAGAGGAGATCGCCGAGCTCGTCCTCGAGCTTGGCGGCATTGTCTTCGATCGCGGCGTCGGCGACCTCGTAGGCCTCCTCGACCGTATGCGGCACGATCGTTCGCGCAGTCTGCTCACGATCCCACGGGCAGTCGCGGCGAAGCCGCTCGGTCAGTCGCTGGAGTTCGAGGAGTGCTTCGGAGAGGTGTTCGGGCTCAGCCAGCGGTGGAGCTGTTCGGATTCGTCGGCTTGTAGCCCACCTGGTACGCCGTGTCGTCCTTCAGATCCTTGCGCATGTCGGCGACCCACTTCTCCATCTCTTTGTTCTTACCGTCCTGAGCCAGCTGCTGCCGGATCGCATCTTTCACCTGATTGAAGGGCGTGGACGTGCCCTTCTTGGTCTTCGAGAGCGCCTGGATGACGTGCCAGCCGTACTGCGTCTTGATCGGAATCGAGATCTGGTCCTTGCCGAGGCTGAAGGCAACTTCCTCGAACTCGGGAACCAGCTGGCCGCGCGTCGCCGTCATCTTCCCGCCCTGATTCTTCGACGCGGGATCCTGTGAGTACTTCTTGGCGATCGTGTTCCAGTTGCCGCCCGCCTTGAGCTCGTTGTAGAGCCGCTTCGCGAGCGCGCGGTCCTTCACGAGTACGTGGCGCACGACACGTGTGTCCGGCGTCCCGTACTGCGACTTGTTCTTCGCGTAGTAGTCCTTGATCGCCTTGTCGTCGATCTTCACGTCCGAGGTGACCTTCTTGTAGATCCCCTCCTGCACGAGGTTGCCGCGGATGATGTCGCGCGCCTGTGCGTCGCTCAGCCCCTGCTGCTTGAGCTCGGCCTCAAACGCCTTGCGATCGCCTTTGTGGCGTTCCTTGATGTACTCGTCGATCCGCTTGTCGACCGCCTCGTCGCTGACGTCGACGCCGAGCTCCTTCGCCTTGACCTCGAACTGCGCGCGCTGGACGAGGAGCGCTATCGCCTGGTCGCGAATCTGGACGTACTCGGGCGTGCCGACCTTCGGGAACGGGCGCTTCTGCGTGGCATAGCTGCGCTTCGCGTACGTGACGAGGTCGTCGAACTCGGACTTCGTGATCGCCTTGTCACCGACCACCGCCACGGAGTCGGGAGGCACGTTCGTCGAGTCGTTCGAGGTGCCACATGCGGCCGCGAAGACAGCGAGGCCGAGGGCAAAAAGTCCTGCAAAAGAGCGTCGTCTCATAGAAAAAGCGCCGTTTATGCCGCCTGGCGCGTTTCCAGGATAGCATCGACTAAACGGAGTGCTCCGGGTAGGTTTTCCTCGCGCAGTGAGACCTCTTTTCGCGCCGTCGTGTATACGGCTGTATCGACCTTTCGTCGCAGTTCCTTTAGCTCCCCGGAGCCGAGGACGAGCGGCCCGACGGTCGCCTTCCCCTGGCGGAACACGAGGTAGTCGGCGCCCAGCCGGGAAAGCTTGATCCGGGCCTCCTGGATGCCGAAGAGGTTCTCGACGGGAGGCGGGATTGGGCCGAACCGGTCGACCGTGGCCGCCTCGAGCTCGCGCAGCTCGTCCTCGGTCTCCACGAGAGCCAGACGCCGGTGGAGGTCGATCCGGAGCGCTTCCGAGTCCACGTAGGCGTTCGGGACATACGCGTCGACCCTCACGTCGACGCGCACCGGACGTGCCGCAGGCCGCCGCTCGCCGGAGAGCTCGGCAACCGCCTCGGCGAGCAGCTCCACGTAGAGCTCGAAGCCGAGCGCGGCCACGTGTCCAGACTGCTCCGCCCCGAGGAGGTCGCCGGCGCCGCGGATCTCGAGGTCGCGCATCGCGATGGCGAAACCGGCCCCCAGCTCGGTGTGGTCGGCGAGGGTGGCGAGCCGGGCCCGGGCGTCCGGCGTGAGCTCCGACGTGTCGGGATAGAAGAGATACGAGTGCGCGAGCAGGTCGGATCGGCCCACTCGCCCGCGGATCTGGTAGAGCTGGGCCAGTCCGAGCGCGTCCGCCCGCTCGACGACCAGCGTGTTCGCCTGCGGGATGTCAAGGCCCGACTCGATGATCGTCGTCGAGACCAGAACGTCGGCGTCGCCGCGCATGAACGCAAGCATCCGGTCCTCGAGCTGCCGCTCGCGCATCTGCCCATGCGCGACCAGGAACCGCAGGTCCGGTGAGAGCTCCTGGAGAAACGCGGCCCGCTCGTCGATCGTCTCGACGCGGTTGTGGAGGTAGAACGCCTGTCCCTCGCGGGCGACCTCCCGCTCCAGCGCCTGCTTGACGAGCTCCTCGTCGAACTCGCCAACGTACGTGCGGATCGGGCGCCGGCCCTCGGGCGGCGTCTCGATCACCGAGATGTCACGGAGGCCGGAGAGCGACATGTGCAGCGTGCGCGGGATCGGCGTCGCCGT
>DATGDB010000041.1:0-6347 GCA_035311205.1 Gaiellaceae bacterium
TGATCACGCGCAAGGCGTACGGCGGGGCCTACGACGTGATGAGCTCGAAGCACATTCGGGCCGACTTCAACTTCGCCTGGCCGACGGCCGAGGTCGCCGTCATGGGGCCTGAAGGGGCCGTGAACATCGTCTTCCGCAAGGAGCTCGAGGAGGCGGACGATCCGGCTGCGCGGCGCCAGGAGTTGATCGCCGAATACCGAGAGCAGTTCGCGAATCCATACGTCGCTGCGGAGCGCGGCTATGTCGACGACGTGATCGAGCCGAGACGGACACGACCGGTCCTGATCGATGCGCTGCAGACGTCACTCACGAAGCGCGAGCCCCGCCCGCGTCGCAAGCACGGGAACATTCCTCTGTAGGTGCTAGCGCGCGGCGGCGGCGGTCACCGGCGCGTAGCCGAGCTCACGAGCGAAGACCCTGACGACCTCCGGATCGAACTGGGTTCCCGCGCATCGTTTCAGCTCTGCGACGGCTTCGTGCGGTGTCAGACGGCCGCGGTAGGCGCGATCGGAGGTCATCGCGTCGTAGGCGTCGGCGACGAAGATGATGCGCGCGCCGAGCGGGATGTCCTCGCGCGCAAGCCCGTTCGGGTAGCCGGCGCCGTCCCAGCGCTCATGGTGATGGAGCACCCAGTGCGCGACAGGGTCGATCTCGAGGCTCTCGAGCATCCGGAAGCCGATCTGCGAGTGACGCTCGAGCACGAGCCGCTCGGGCGCGGTCAAGGGGCCGGGCTTGCGCAGGATTTCCTCCGGGATCGCGAGCTTGCCCAGGTCGTGGAGGCTGCCCGCGAGGCGCGTCAGCTCCACCTGCTCGCCGTCGAGGCCGAGTCGTGCCGCGATCCAGGCGCCGAGCTCGGCGACGCGCGTCGAGTGGCTGCCCGTGTACGTGTCGCGGGCATCGACCGCCTTGGCGAGGCTCGCCGCTGCGCGGAAACGGGCGGCACGGTCCGGCCCGTGGGCGAGCCTGCGGAGCTCCGCGAGCTCGAGGACGTCCGAGCGATACAGGTGCACGCGGTTCTTGCCGTGCTCCTTCGCCCAGTAGAGGGCGCTGTCGGCGAGGCGGATCAGCTCGTCCCGGTCGAAGGCCTGGAGCGGGAAGCTCGCGATGCCGGCACTCGCGGTCACGGATCCCACGTCGTCGAGCTCGATCGCGGCGATCCGCGTGAGAACCGTCTCCGCGACGGGGAGCGCCTGGTTTCCTGCCCGGGCGGGGAGCAGAAGCGCGAACTCGTCGCCGCCCAGCCGGAACGCCTCGCCGTTCTGGCGCAGGCGGGCGCCGACCTGTGCGAGCACTCTGTCGCCCACGGGGTGCCCGAACTGGTCGTTGACCCGCTTGAAGTCGTCGATGTCGATCAGGCAGAGCGTGAAGGGGACGCCGCGACTCTCGGCCCGCGCGAGCTCGCGCTGCAGGCGCTCGTGGAAGGAGCGGTGGTTGCCGAGGCTCGTCAGCGGGTCCGTCAGGGCGAGCCGCATCGCGCGCAGCGCCTGGTGCGCCGAGCGCTGGTAGAGCGAGATCGCGAGCAGCGGACCGACGAGCGCCGCCGAAAGGAGCGGCGAGCGCTCCCAGAGAACGACGAGCATCAGCGCTGCTGACGCCATCAACGTGAATGGCACGATCGTCGCCCGCGAGGAGGATCCGACGAGTGCCCCGAACGGACGACGCGCCGAGCGGGCGACTGCGCCGGAAACGAGCACGAGGTTGAGCGAGTACTGCGCCGCGGCCGAGACACCAACCTGCGCGACCAGGTGCTGAGTGCCCGACCCGTCGACGAGCGCGACGAGTGCAGCCGCAACGGCGGCTCCGATCGCGAAGACGGAAGCGTTGTAGGCCACACGCTCGAGCGGGCGGTGCTCGATGAGCTGCATGGTCGCCGGGGCGGCAAAGGCGATCAGGATCCCGGCGTCCCAACCGAAGAGCACGATTCCGGCCGTCCCGAAGACGAACGACAACGTGACTCCGCCGCTCTCCGCGCCCTCGATCGGGACGGGGTAGCGGCTTGCGAGTGTCGAAGCTGCCAGGAACGCGAACGTCCCGGCCAGCTCCCTCGGGCTCTGCGGCGCCGTTGCGAACGAGACTGCGGCGGCTGCGGCGATCAGGAGTCCAACACCGCAAACCGGAGCGACAAGCAACAGCAGTCGCGGCGGGAGGCGTTTCATGCCTGTGCTGCGCTACCAGTTCCAGTTGTTGTCGAACACTTCGCCGATGCGATCCAGAAACGGCAGGAACGCGATCATCAGCGTCAGTATTCGTGCCTTCCACTCCAGCATCTTGCTGTCCTTTCCCGCGGAACCTCGCCGATTGTGGGCGCTGACGGGAGCGCTGCCATCCCCCGTTTGGGGGAAACGCAGGCGCTAGCCAAGTCCGGCCTCCGCGAGCGGCCGGCGCGCCCAGGCGAAGCGCTCCACGTACCAGCCCTGAACTGGCGCGAGGGCGACGCCGTAGCGCGAGGAGTTGATCATCCAGCCGCCGCCGAGGTAGATCCCGGCGTGGTCGACGGCGGACGGACGTGCATGCCGCCCGCCCTTGCCGAAGAACATCACGTCGCCCGGCTCGAGGTCTGCGAAGGCGATGCGCTTGGCCGGCGGGATTTCGCCGGCCACCTGCGCGGTGGTTCGCCCCTTGATCGTGCCGGCGAGCGCCTCGCCGCCCCGGTAGCGCTGAAGCTTGTAGACACGCCACACGTAGCCCGAGCAATCGAAGCCGCCTCGGGAAGTCACGCCGAAGATCGTCTGCGTGCTCGCGCTCGTACCGCCCCAGACGTACGGGTAGCCGATCAGGTTGACCGCGGCCTGCAGGATCTTGCGCTGCCAGGGCGTGTACTGCGGAAGCCAGAACGCCGATGCCAGGGATTCGACACGGCTCGTATCACCGTCGCGGAAGCGCAGGATCTGCGCGGCGGAGAATGCCGCTTCAGCACGGGTCGCCGCGTCGCTCGGCAGAAGCTCGAGCGCGTCGTGTCTTGCGTCGTGGTTCGTGCGGAGGCCGAGCAGCCGGGCGACGACCTCGCTCCCGAAGCGGGCCGGCGGACGCACGCCCGCCGCACGCATTCCGGCGGTGAAGAGCCGGGCGTCGTCGCTCAGGTCGACCGCACGGACGAGCGACTGGTCGAGAGCCGCGAGTGTGACCGGGGCCGAGGGCTCGCCGCTTGCGACCGGAGTCGCTGCCGTGAGGCCAGCGACGAGATCGTCGAGCGCCGCCCGCGTGAGCGGCGCGTCGGGGCGGAACGTTGCCGGATCTCCGCCCATGAGGCGGCGGCTCGTAACGAGGTTGATCTCGGGCTGTGCCCAGGAACGCTTCGCGGCGGCGACCACAACGACCGGCGTGGTCAGCGCCAGACAAGCACAGGTGAGGGCCGCGGCGGGGCGTCTCACTTCTGGAGACATCGGCCGCGCGGCGCCAGACCTTTAGCCTCCCGGCCGTGAGCTGGGAAGTTCGTCCGGAGCCCGAGGATGCGAACGAGCGCGCCACGTTGGTGGCGGCTGTGGAGCGGGCGCTGGCCGAAGAGGCCGAGAGCGCCTGGTGGCGCTCGGGCCTCGACGACCTGGGCGGGGAGCCGACTCGTGAGGCGCCTTGGGCCGAGGCGGGAGAATCTGCGACCCGTGGCTGAGTTCTCCAAGGTCCTAGTTGCGAACCGCGGCGAGATCGCGATCCGGATCTTCCGCACTCTGCGGGAGCTCGGGATCAGTTCGGTCGCCGTTTACTCCGAGGCCGACCGTGGCTCGCTGCACGTCGAGTTCGCCGATGAGGCGTACCTTCTTGGGCCTGGGCCCCCGAGCGAGAGCTACCTCGCGCAGGAGCGCGTGATCGATACGGCGCGCCGTGCCGGCGCGGAGGCGATCCATCCCGGCTATGGGTTCCTCGCCGAGAACGTGACGTTCGCACGGGCGGTCCAGGAGGCGGGCATCGTCTGGATCGGCCCGCCGCCTGAAGCGATCGAGGTGATGGGCTCCAAGGTGGCCGCTCGCGAGCGCATGCAGGCCGCCGGCGTCCCGATCATCCCGGGCACGACCGAGCCGGTCTTGAGCGCCGACGAGGTTCGTGCCCTCGGCGAGGAGCTCAATTGGCCGGTGGCGATCAAAGCCTCCGCGGGCGGGGGCGGGAAGGGCCTCAAGATCGTCCAGTCGGCGGAGGAAGTCGACCGCGCGTTCGACTCGGCTCAGCGCGAGGGTGAGGCCTACTTCTCGGACCCGGCCGTCTACGTCGAGCGGTATCTGGAGGATCCGCGCCACGTCGAGGTGCAGGTGCTTGCGGACGCCCACGGCAACGTCATTCACCTGGGTGAGCGCGACTGCACGATTCAGCGCCGGCACCAGAAGCTCGTCGAGGAGACGCCGTCGCCGGCCGTCTCGAAGGAGCTCCGCGAGCGCATCGGCAAGATCGCGGTCGACGCGGCCCGCGCGGTCGGGTACCGGTCGGCCGGCACGATCGAGGGCCTCCTCTCGAGGGAGGGCGAGTACTTCTTCCTCGAGATGAACACCCGCATCCAGGTCGAGCACACGGTCACCGAGCTCGTGACGGGACTCGATCTCGTTCGCGAGCAGGTGCTGATCGCGGCTCGGGAGCCGCTATGGCTGCGCCAGGAGGACGTTCAGCTCGGCGGCCATGCGATCGAATGCCGCATCAACGCCGAGGATCCGTCCAACGGCTTTCTGCCGTCCCCCGGGAGGATCACGAGCTACCGGGAGCCGGGTGGGCCGGGAGTGCGGGTGGATTCCGGGGTCGATGCCGGGCGGGAGGTCGTCGCTCTGTATGACCCCTTGGTCGCCAAGGTTTGCGTGCACGGCGTCGACCGGGAGCAGGCGAGGAGCCGAATGCTCCGCGCGCTCGGCGAGTACCGGATCGACGGCGTCACGACGCTCCTGGGCTTTCACCGCGCCCTGCTGCAGCACCCGTGCTTCGTCGACGGAACGACCTGTCACGGCGTCGTCGAGTCGGAAGAGCTTGCGCAGCGTGCAGAGCAGTTGTCTCATGAGACAACGAGCGTAGCTGCGGCGCCGGACGGCGGCGGCGCCGCACTCCACGAGCAGCGCGTCCTCGGCGAGCTGGACGGGCGCCGCTACGAGCTCAAGCTGCTCGTTCCCGAGCCGCCGTATGCCGAGCTCGCTCGGCGCCGCCGCAGCCGAGCTGCCAGCGGCAGCCATGGTGCCGGGGGCAAGGATGCCGTGATCAGCCCGATGCAGGGCACTGTCCTGGCGGTCGAGGTGGCCGATGGAGACGAGGTCGAGCCCGGACAGGTCCTTTGCGTCGTCGAGGCCATGAAGATGGAGAACGAGATCACGGCGCACCGGGCGGGGCGAGTCTCAGAGTTGACCGTCGCCGCCGGCCAACCCGTCAAGACGGGCCAGGTCATCTGCGTGGTCGTCGGCGAGTGACGACGGTCCGGCTCTTCTGCTCAGACTTGTCGCGCGAGAACGACGAGCCGCTCGGCGCGACGGCGAGTCGCGTCGACCACTGGCTCCTCGTGGAGTACCGCGGCCTCTGGAGCCACGACGCCCTACCCGGCAGCGGCCTGTCCGATCAGGTCAAGGCCCGCCTCCGGGAGCTCAGGGCTGGGCGGCCGCGCACCAGGGTCCTCCTGATCCGGCGCCCGGACCGCCGTCGACATCCCACGCTCGCCGCCTACGTGGCCGACTCGGTCTTCGGCGAGGAACGTCTAGGCCGGTTGGAGCTCGAGCACCACGACGACCTCCGTCGGATCGACCCCTGGGCCGATGCAACCCCGGTCGAGGAGCCGCTCTTCCTTGCCTGCACCCACGGAAAGCACGATCCCTGCTGCGCGCGTCACGGGCGCCCGCTCTTCGATGGGCTCCGCGAGCAGCTCGACGAGGAGTCGGCCTGGCAGTCGACGCACGTCGGCGGCGACCGGTTCGCGGGAAACCTGATCTGCCTCCCCCAGGGGGTCTACTACGGCCGCGTCGACCGAGACGACGTTCCGACGGTCGTGGACGAGTACCTCGCGGGACGGATCTCGCTGGCGCACTACCGCGGTCGCACGTGCTGGTCATTCGCGGTCCAGGCGGCGGAGCGACGGATTCGGGAGGACGAAGGACTGACCGGACTCGACGACCTGTCGCTGGCGCACGCCGACAAGGTCGGCGAGGAGCGCTGGATCGTCGGCTTCGACACACCGAGCGGACGTCGGGAACAAGAGGTTGCCGTAGAGCTCGGCGAGCTCACCCAGCTGACGTGCAAGTCGGAGACCGCGAAGCGACCTCTCCGCTACGCGGCTACGCCCCGCTGATCCGGAGAAAGCCCTCGCGGACGAGCCTGCGAGCGAGAACGAGCCGTCCTTCGTCGTCCAGCGAGCCAGGCAGATCCGAGACGGAGAACGGCCCTTCGGAATCGGC
>DATGDB010000042.1:0-14671 GCA_035311205.1 Gaiellaceae bacterium
CGGGCCGAGGTTGCCGAGCTCACGAGGCGCGCCAAGAGACCCTAGGGGCAGCCGGCGGGAACGCGCGTCGGCATCATCCAGAGGGTGCGGATCGCGATCGTCCTCGGCGTCCTCGTCGCAGCGCTGGCGATCCCCGTCGGGCTCCTGTTCGCCCGCGGCGACGGTGGCGGCGATTTCCGCGGGAGTCAGGCGCCTGAAGGAATGACACTCCCGACGTTCGCTCTGCGGGACGAGCAGGGCAGCACAGTTCGATCCTCCGACCTGGAAGGCAAGGCAGTCGCCGTGACCTTCCTGGACACCGCCTGCACCGCATCCTGCCCTGTGATCGCCGCCCAGATGGCGCGGGCTGTGAACACGCTGGGAGGTGACAGGCGAGGTGTCGAGGCGGTGGCGATCAGCGTCGATCCTGTCCGCGACACTCCGAGCAGCATTCACAGGTTCCTGCAGCGCTATCGGGCCACCGGAAGGCTGCGCTACCTCCACGGCTCGGCGGCCGAGCTCCGGCCGGTGTGGAAGGCGTTCTCCGTGCTCTCCGCGCAGGAGACCGGAAGCCCGAACATGCACTCGGCTCCGATCCGGATCTACGACCGGGACGGACGGTGGCGCTCGACACTCAGCGCCGGCGTCGACCTGACGCCGGCGAACCTCGCTCACGATCTGCGCGAAGCGTCTTAGTTAAGACGGGTCTCGACCGGAAATCTAAGTCCACGTGTAGCAAGGGCTCTGACCCCACTCCGCGCGGTGCCCGGCTTGATTTCGGGGCGGAGAAGCCGGGGTCTGACCCCTGGGCGGATCAGCAGCACGCTCATCGCCGCAGCGGCGGGCCTAACCCGAAGACGCTGTCTCTTCGTGCGGCGCCCCAACCGGCTTCGACTCGGGCGAGCCGCGCTGGCGCAGGTAGACCGTGAAGATCGCCATCGATCCGACGGCGAGGAACTCGGACTGCCAGTTCGACAGCGTCCGTTCCCAAAACTCGCCCGTGCCGAGATAGGAGATCCAGGAGATCTTCGCCTGCTGGTGCTGCTGCTGTTCCTCGTTGTAGTTCGTCCAGCCCGTGACCGACTGTCCGAACCATGACCCGATGAAGATCGCGAGCATGACGAGCAGCAAGGAATTGGCGTAGAGGCGGTAGCGCCAGTCCTTCGTGCGCGCAAAGCGCGGCGAGCCTGCGTCGGCGTGGCGACCGACCCGCTGATCCTCGTCCGTCTCGAGGCCAAGGTCGTGTTCCTCTTTCGACTCGCTCGACCCGCGCTGAAAGAGCCAGATCGTCGCGAGGATGAAGAGCGTGAACTGCAGGTACTCGGACTGCCAGTTCTCGAGCATCTCGACGCCGAAGCTCGAAGACGTCAGATAATCGCCGTACGAGATCGTGGGCTCCTGGTGCGCCGTCAGCAGCTCGTTCTCATTGGAGTAGCCGGCGATCGACTGGCCGATGAGGGCTCCGAGGAAGAGCAGCCCGAAGACGATCGAGAGCGAGTTGTCGCGCACGAAGCGCACCGCGTCAGGAGCCGGCGAGGCCGATCGCGATGTAGACGGTCAGGCCGACCGTGATCACGAGGAGGTAAAGGCCGAAGATCACGGCCATTTCGGCGAGGCTAGCGGGGTCGGCGGATGGACCGAGACGCGGCGCTTAGGGCCTCGATGCCCTCGGCAAACGCGATCTCCAGATCCTCCGTCTGCTCGGAGACGTGCTCTCCGTCTCGGCGCGCCAGGAGGGTCTGCCCCAGGCGCGCTAGCGCACGCTCACGCTCGGCGAGATCCGAGGCATGGCGGTCGAGGCGTTTCGAGGTCTCGGCCTGGCGCTCTCCCTCCCTGCGCAGCTTCCGCTCTTGGGCCTCGAGCTCGGCCTCCTTCTCAGCCGTCGCCTGTTCGCGCGGCTCGAGGCTGGAGAGCAACTCCTCCCGCGACCCGAGGTCGTGCTCGACCCGGTCGAGCTCCGCGGCGCGGGCCTCGAGCTCCGCTGAGATGCGCGCAGTCTCGGCCCGGGCCTCGTCCAGCTGTGCGGCCTGGCGGTCGAGCTCCGCCTCCCGGGATTTGACGTCCTTTGTGCGGCGCTCGAGCTCTTTAGCCTGGTTCTGCATCTCCGTCAGGCGGTGCTGGAGATCAGCCTCCAGGCGCTCGACGCGCGCCTCCCCGCGCGCGAGGTGCGACTCCTGTCGTTTCTGGTTCGACTTCAGGAGCTCGCGCTCGGCGAAGCGCCCGCGAAGGGAGTCGAGCCGGTGCTGGCGCGAACGCCGAGCTTCGAACTTGCGCGCGATTCGGTGCACGCGCTGCTCGAGCTCCTCTTCGCGCTTCGCCAGCTTGCGCTCGCGCTCGGCCATCTGGCGAGCCGCCTCGCGCAGTTGCTGCTGGGCGTGGGCGAGGTCGTCGAGTGCCTCCGCCCGAGCACGCTGACGCTGCTCGATCACGCTGGGATCGATGGCTCCAGGCACGTCCTGCGATTCCACGTCTCTCGACCTTCTCCTCACGATTCGGGTTCTAGCATCGACGCTTTTGAAATGGGGCATAGGCGAGCAAAACCTGTCGTTGGGATGAAGGTGAGGGTCTGGATCGCGCTGGGGACGATTTATGTCGTCTGGGGATCGACGTTTCTCGCGATCGCCGTCGTCGTGCGCGATCTGCCGCCGTTCCTCTCGATGGGACTGCGCCACCTCGTCGCGGGCAGCGTCCTCTTCGGGTGGGTCTGGTGGCGGCGCAGCGGGAGGCTCGACATCGGCTGGAGAGAGTGGGGTGCGTCGTTCATCTTCGGCGGATTGCTGTTCCTCGCCGGCCACGGTGGTCTCGCCTGGGCGCAGCAGGAGGTCCCCTCCGGCGTGGCGGCGCTGCTGGTCGGCACGATCCCGCTCTGGTTCGCCCTGCTCGCGTGGATCGCGCTGGGCGAGCGGCTCGGCGGGCGCGGTTTGGTCGGCCTCGTGTTGGGCTTTGCCGGGTTGGCGCTCCTCGTCGATCCGTCGGGCCATGAAGGCGCGAAGCCGCTCGGTGCGCTCGTAATCGCCTTCGGCGCCTTCGCCTGGGCGTCGGGCTCGATCTGGTCGCGCCGCCTTCCGCTTCCGAGCGACACGCTCCTGTCGGCGGCGATGGCGATGCTAGCGGGAGGAACCCTGCTGGCGATCGTCAGCGCCGGCACGGGCGAGGTCGGTGACGCGCACTTCACGCCGGAAGCGCTCGCGGCGATCGCGTACATGGTCGTCGTCGGGTCGCTGATCGGCTTCAGCGCTTACGTCTGGCTGCTAAAGGTCGCGCCGGCCTCGACCGTCTCCACCTACGCCTACGTGAATCCCGTGATCGCCGTCCTGCTCGGCTGGGCGTTCAACGACGAGGTGATCACCGGCCGAACGCTGATCGCCGGGGCGGCGATCGTCGTCGGCGTGGCGTTGATGGTCAGCCGCCCGGGGCAGAGGGAAGAGGCGCCTGCCGCCGAGCCTGCCCTCGCCGAGAAGTAGGCTCCGACACCGGTGGAGCAGCCTCGTCCCGACATCGTCGACAGTCTCGCGCGGCTTACGCTCTTTGCCGATCTCAACAATGCGCAGATCGAGTCGATCGCGCATCGGTTCGACGAGGAGGTCTTCGCCGAGAGCCAGCGGATCCTGCGGACGGGTCTGAGCGGGGCCGGCCTCTACGTGATCATCGAGGGGGAGGCGCTGATCCGGATCGACGGTCAGGTGCGTGCGCGCTTCGGCCCTGGCGAGTTCTTCGGCGAGATCGGCGTCCTTCTGGGCGAGCCCCCGAACGCGGACGTCGAAGCTGCGACGCTCCTCCGCTGCCTGGAGATCCCGGGCGCCGAGGTCGAGCCCTTCCTGGTCGAGTTCCCGAGGGTCATGTACCGGATGCTCCAGTCCGAGGCACGGAGGCTCCGCACGACGACCGAATGGAAAACGTAGACAGGCCGTTTCCGCCCGGGCGCTACGACGTCGTCGTGGTGGGCAGCGGCCCGGGCGGCCTCCAGACGAGCCAGTGCCTGACCCGGCTCGGCGTCGAGCACGCCGTGATCTCGCAGGACGACGCCCCCGGCGGCATGTTCCGCCGGTTTCCGATCTTCGAACGGCTGATCAGCTGGACGAAGCCCGACGCGCCCGTGGAGCGCAGCACGCGCGAGTATGAGTGGTACGACCACAACAGCCTGCTCGGAGACGCCGGCGCACAGGCGCTCGCTCCGGAGTTCATGGATCGCACCTTCGACGTTCCCTCACGGGCCGAGATGGAGGCCGCCCTCGTGGCGTTCACGGAGCGGGCGGGCGTTCGAGTGCGCTACGGATGCCGCTGGACGGGCACGCGCCGCGAGGACGAGGGATTCGTCGTCGAGACCGATGACGGCGATTACGGCTGCCGGTTCGCCGTTTTCGCGATCGGCGTCACTCAGCCCTGGGTGCCGCCCATCCGCGGCAGCGAGCTGGCTGCCCACTACGTGGAGACCCGGCCGGCGGGTAGCTATCGCGACAAGCGCGTCGTCATCATCGGGAAGCGCAACTCCGCCTTCGAGGTCGGTAACGGCCTGCTGCCGTGGGCCAAGGAGCTCACCCTCGTCTCGCCGCGGCCGGTGCAGCTCGAACTGCTCCCGCAATCGCCGCTGCGCCTCCGCTATCTCCAGCCGTACGAGGAGTACGTCAGGGGCGGCGCGGGCACGTACGTCGTCGATGCGGCGATCGAGCACATCGAGCCCTCGAATGGCGGGCTCCGCGTGGTCGCCGAGGGTACGAGGTGGCCCGGGCGGCTGGAGTTCGACGCCGACGATGTGATCCTCGCGACGGGGTTCAAGGCGCCGCTGCAGGATCTCCGCGAGCTCGGCGTCGCGACGGTCCTGAACGACCGCATACCTGCGCTCTCGCCCTTCTTCGAGAGCCTCTCGGCGCCGGGCGTCTTCTTCGCGGGCAACGTCACTGCAGGGTCGAGGGGAATCCGGAAGCACGGTATCGGGCCCAACTCCACGTCCGTGAACGGCTTCCGCTACAACGCGCGGGTTCTGGCCGAGCACCTTGCCGAGCGGCTCGGGATCGAGCGTGCGCGGCCGCGCGTGGAACGGGCCGACCTCGTCCCGTTCCTGCTTCGCGAGCTCTCCTGTGCGCCCGAGCTGTGGATCCAGAAGACGTTCCTTGCGCGGGTTGTCTCCGTCTCCGAGGATGGTCTCCGCGACGAAGGCATCCTCCCGCTCGAGCACTTTCTCGACGCGGGCGGGCAGGATGCCGTCTGCGCCGCGATCGAGATGGATCCGAAGGCCGTGATCTATCCCGCGGTCTACGTGCGAAGGGCCGGGAGGATCACGGAGCACGAGCTCCCGTCGCACCCAGTGCACGCCTTCCGGGGGCCCGAGTATGCGCGCGAGGTCGAGGCCGTCCTCGGGCCTCTCCTTCGCGGGACGTCTTAGCTCTTCTTCCGGGCCGTCGCGCGGCCGGCCTTGTGGCCTGCGGGCTTACTCTTGTGTTCGGCATCTGGAGCCTCCTCCCTGTGGGAAACGCGTCCTTCCCGTGTCTCCAGGCGGGTTTGGGCGAAACCCGATAGGTGAAGGAGCGGCGCGGACGCGTCTGCTGTGGATCCAGGTGCCAGGCACCGGACCTGTCCGCTGTGGGTCTGTGCGGCACGTGAAGAGCGGATTCCGGAGCCCTGACCTCCGCCGCTAACGGGCGAGTGTGACCTTGCTCAGTCCGCGCGGGCGGTCGGGATCCAGTCCGCGCGCGCGTGCGAGCGCCCAGGCGAAGATCTGGCCCGGAACGACCGAGAGGAGCGGGCCCAGCAGCCTGGAGCCCAGCTTCGGGAGCGGCAGGCTGTAGGCCGCGTCCGGGATCGCGTCCGCGGCGCTGCCGCTGGCGATGAGCGCGGCGCCTGCTTCGCGCGCGCGTTGGGCACCCTCGACAACCGCCGGCAGCGTCTCGTCGTCGGAGGCGATCGCCCACACCGGGAAGAGGGGATCGAGGGCCGCCACGGGCCCGTGGGCAAGATCCGTCGCCGTCATCGGCTCGGCTGCGATGCGGGTCGTCTCGAGCAGCTTGAGCGCGATTTCGCGGGCTGTCGCGAACTCGGGGCCTCGGCCGATCACGAACATTCGGCCGGTGAATGCGAAGGAAGAGGCGATCGGCGCGACGCGACGCTCGAGCTCCGGCATGAAGTCCGTGAGCTCTTCCGCGACCACACGGATGCTGTTCGCGAACGGCTCGCCCCGGCCGGCGACATGCGACGCGAGCAGGCCCAGTGCGGCGACCTGGTTCAGGTAGGTCTTTGTCGCGGCTACCGCCTTTTCGTGCCCGGCGGCGAGTGGCAGCACGGCCTCGGCGACGCGTGCGAGATCGGATTCCGGGTCGTTGGTCAATGCGACGGTGAAGGCGCCGTTCGCACGCGCCCGGTCGAGGTACGTCACGACGTCGGGGGTGCGCCCGGACTGCGAAAGGCCGATCGCCGTCGATCCCGTCATGTCCAAGGTCGAGCCGTAGTGCACGGTCAGGGAGATCGAGTCGCGGAATGCCGTCCACCGCGGAGCGAGGCCGAAGGCGTAGACCCCGTACGAGGCGGCGTTGTCCGAGGACCCGTGCCCCACCATCCGCACAGTGGAGGCTCCGCGCTCGCGGGCGAGCTTCGCCACGGCCGCGTAGTCCTGCTCGTACTCGAGCAGACGGAGGAGCGCCTCAGGCTGCTCGCGGATCTCGGCGAGGAACTGGGCGCCGGCGTCAGCCGGTTCCGAGCCGTCGGAGTCAGGCGACGACACGTTCCTGCCCTGCGACGAGCACACGCTCGATCTGAAGGTTGTCGTCGACCACGACGATGTCGGCGGGGCCGTCCGGGGCCAGGCGGCCCACGTCGGTCAGCCCCAGCACTCGGGCCGGGACCGTCGAAGCCGCCGCCAGCGCCTCGGTCAGCGGCACTCCGAGTGCGTGGAGGTTGCGAACCGCCTCGATCATCGTGAGGACGCTTCCGGCCAGCTGCCCGTCCGGTCCGCGGGCGACGCCGTCGCGGATCTTCACCTCGAATCCGCCGAGGCTGTAGGAGCCGTCCTGGACGCCTGCGCCGGACACCGCGTCCGTGACGAGCGCGACCCGTCCGGCCGCTGCGGCCCATATGAGCCGCGCGGTCTCGAGTGCCAGATGAACGCCGTCGAGGATGATCTGGACGATCACGTCCTCGCGCGCCAGCGCAGCGCCTGCGATTCCCGGATCCCGGTGGCGGAGCGGGCGCATCGCGTTGAAGAGGTGCGTCACCGTGCGGACGCCCTGGTCGAAGGCGGCGTTCGCCTCCTCTGCGGTTGCGTCGGTGTGGCCGCACGAGACGATGACGCCGCGCCGGAGCAGGAGGTCGATGAGGGAGCTCGCTCCCTCCAGCTCCGGCGCCAGCGTCATCAGGCGGATCCGGCCTCCGGCAAGCAGGCGCTCGAGGAGTGCCGGATCGGGATCTCGACGCGCCAGGGGAGGATGCGTGCCGAGACGTCCTGGGGCCAGGAACGGCCCTTCGAGGTGGATTCCGAGGATGCGCGGCCCCGAATCGGTCTCGGGAACCTCCGCGGCGGCCGCCAGCAGCTGATCCTCGGGCGAGGTGATGAAAGTCGGGAGATACGCGGTCACGCCGGTTTCGAGTAGAGCCTCGCCCGCGCGGCGGTAGCCCTCCGCGTCGGAGTCGAGGAAATCCACGCCGCCGAACCCGTTGACCTGGAGATCGACGAGGCCGGGCGCGGCGATTCCCTGGCCGTTCTGGGTGGAGAGCCCGAACCGCACGATCCGGCCGTCGGCGATCTCCACGTCGCCGGGAAGGAGCCGGCCCTCGACGAGCGCCGCTTCGACCCCGAGCCTCATCGGCCCAGCGCCGTTCGGACGTTCCCGCCGGCTTCGCGGAGTCGCTCCCGCGCGGTCGGTGCGTCGACCGCGGCCAGAAGGCTGACGATGGCGACCTTCGCGTCGCCGCCGGCTGCATCGAGCGCCTCGTCGACCTCTCCGGGCGGCGCGCCCGTGGCCGTTCGGACGATACGGTGGACGCGCGCGCGAAGCTTCTCGTTCTCCGCCGCGACGTCGACCATCAGGTTGCCGAACGTCTTCCCCAGCCGGATCATCGAGATCGTCGAGATCGCGTTCAGGACGAGCTTCTGCGCCGTGCCTGCCTTCAGCCGGGTCGATCCGGCGATGAACTCGGGGCCGACGACGACCGCGATCTCGTGATCGGCAAGCCCGGCGAGCTCGGACCCTTCACTGCAGACGAGCGCGACGGTGAAGGCGCCCGCATCGTTCGCCGCCTCGAGCGCGCCGAGGACGTATGGCGTCCGCCCGCTCGCGCTGATTCCGACGACCGCATCGGCATCGGAGACTTCGACCTCACGGATCTCGACAGCGCCGGCCTCGTGGTCGTCCTCGGCAGCGGATCCCTCGGCCGTCACTGCGACGACCTGGCCTGGAGCGGTCGAGAAGGTGGCCTCGCACTCTCCGGCATCGAGCGCCGCGAGACCGCCCGAGGTGCCGGCGCCCACGTAGACGAGCCGGCCTCCGCCTGCGAGCCGCTCGACGATCCCGTCGATCGCTTCGGCGATGGCGCCACGCGCCTCGCGAACGGCGCGCGGGACCGCCTCCTCGGTCGTGCTCATCAGCTCGACCAGCTCGACGGTGGAGCGAAGCTCGTAGTTCGTGCCCGCTGCGCCGCCTGCCTCGGTGACGAGCTCGTCGAGGCTCTCTGGAGAATGAGTGCCGGCAGCGTCGTTCAAGTTCCGCCGAGTGTACGGGTCTCCGGGCCGGTGGTCAATACCAATCTTTTCAGATCGGTTCTCGAGTGGTATTGTCGGCCGTCACCGTGTCGGGGATCGTGGTCGAAGGCGTCAGCAAGGTCTTTGCGAACGGCTTCAGCGCGGTCCGCGACCTCAGCCTGACGATCGAGGACGGCGAGTTCATGGTGCTCGTCGGCGCCTCGGGTTGCGGCAAGACGACGCTGCTGCGCCTTATCGCCGGCCTGGAAGAGGCGACGCACGGGCGAATCCTCATCGGCGAGAAGGACGTGACCGACAAGCCTCCGCGCCAGCGTGACGTCGCCATGGTTTTCCAGAGCTATGCGCTCTACCCGCACATGAGCGTGCGGCAGAACCTCGGCTACGGGCTGAAGGTCAGGCGCATCCCGAAGAAGGACGCCAAGCGGCGCGTGGATGAGGTCGCGCAGCTGCTGGGCCTCTCCGACCTACTCGACCGCAGGCCGGCCCAGCTCTCCGGCGGCCAGCGCCAGAGGGTCGCGATGGGGCGCGCCATCGTCCGCGAGCCGAAGGCATTCCTGATGGACGAACCGCTGTCCAACCTCGATGCGAAGCTTCGGGTCGGCATGCGGGCGTCACTCGCAGAGCTGCACGCGCGGCTGGGGGTGACGACCGTGTACGTCACGCACGACCAGGTCGAGGCGATGACGCTCGGCCAGCGCGTGGCCGTGATGCGCGACGGGCAAATCCTGCAGGTCGACCGGCCGCAGAAGCTGTACGAGGAACCGCAGGACCTGTTCGTCGCTGCCTTCATCGGTTCGCCGGCGATGAACCTCGTCGAAGCCCGGATCGACAGCGACGAGGTCACCTTCGGGCAGTACCGCGTGCCGCTCGACCCAGCCCGCCGACCGCCGAGGAAGACCCGGGAAGTCGTGCTCGGCATTCGGCCGGAAAGCTTCGAGGATGCGGCGTTTGCGCCGTCCCGGCAGCCCACGATCGAGGCCACTGTGGTCGTGCTGGAGGAGCTCGGCGCCGACTCCCACGTCCTCTTCCGCGTTGAGGCGCCGCGCATCACCGCAGAGCTGTTGGAAGCCCGCGACGAGGCCACGCTGCTCGCTGAGCCGACCGCCCTCTTCAGCGCCCGGGTCGATCCCAAGACCCGAGGACAGGTCGGCGCACCGCTTCGCCTCGCCGTCGACCCCTCTCGCTTCCACTTCTTCGACCCGGCGTCAGGGAAGAGCCTCCTGCTCGGAAGGCCCTCAGTCGAGGCACGTGAGCCAATGGCCTTGACCACTACCGCGGTCGAGCGCCTGTGACGAAGCAGAGCGAGACCCGGGAACGTGTGCTCGATCTGATCGAGCGGCTGGGCGTCGGCGAGGCGATTCCCTCGGAGCGCCAGCTCAGCGGCGACCTGGGCGTCTCGCGGCTAACCGTCCGCGCTGCGCTCGACGACCTCGTCCGCGAGGGCTACCTCCAGCGGCGGCACGGCTCCGGAACCTTCGTCAGCGAGCCCAAGATCGCACAGGAGCTGACAATGACTTCCTTCACCGAGGACATGCGGCGGCGCGGCATGGCGCCGTCGAGCAAGACGCTCGAGCTCAAGACCGTCCCGGCGGGCGCCCGTCTCGGCCGGCTGCTCCACGTCTCTCCCTCGGAGCAGATCGTCCAGGTGAAGCGGCTTCGCTACGCAGATCGGGAGACGATGGCGATCGAGACGCTCCACGTTTCGGAGTCGCTCATCCCCGGCCTGACGGCGCGCGATCTCGAGGAGCACTCGTTCTACGAGCTGCTCGAAGAGCGCTTCGGCGTCGTGGTCGTGGGCGGAAGCCAGGCGATCGAGCCCACCGTGACCAACGAAGAGGAATCGGCCGCGCTGGGTGTTCCACTGCACTCGCCGGCCTTTCTCTTCGAGCGCACAACCCGGTCGGCGGACGGGAAGATCGTGGAGTACGTGCGGTCGATCTACCGCGGCGACCGCTACCGTCTGGTGAGCGAGCTGACCCGCCCGCAAGAGGCCCGTCGCCCGGCCAGCGTGGCCGCCGCCAGCCGCTAGCTCACCAGCTAGTTCGCCACCTTGACACGGTCGCTGGTTTGTGCCAATCTCTCGCCCGTGGCCGAGTGGTATGAACCAATTGGCGGCTATATTTTGAAGGCCCCGACCGGCCACGTTCCAGGGGAGCGGGTCCACAGCCGCCGCAACGCACTGGGGGTATCTCAATGAAACGACGGTCCATCGGAGCCCTCGCGCTCGCTGCGGCGCTGCTCGTGTCAGCCGTGGCGGTGTCGGCGGGCTCCTCGAGCCCTGATCGCCAGAACGCGACGAAGGTCGTGATCTGGCTTCAGAACGACGCGGAGAACGGCTGGAAGGAGATGGTCACTTCCACGAACGACGCGTTCAGGGCGAAGCACGGCGGCGTCGATGTGGACGTCCAGTACCAGGGATGGGGCGACCACCTGACGAAGTTCGACGCAGCGCTCGCGGGCGGAACCGCGCCTGACGTCGTCGAGCTCGGGAACACCGAGACGACCCGCTACATGGCGGCCAAGCTCCTGCAAGATCTGACGACGCAGACCAAGAGCTTCCCGAACTCCAAGACCTGGCTCGGAGCGCTCAAGGCGTCGTGCAGCTACAAGGGCCGCCTCTACTGCGTGCCGTATTACGCGGGCGCGCGGGCGGTCATCTACCGCAAGGACCAGTACAAGGCCGCGGGAGTCAAGTCGACCCCGAAGAGCCTGGCGCAGTTCATGGCCGCCGGCCAGAAGCTGATGAAGAAGTATGGGAAGCAGCGCAACTACTCGGCGCTCTACTTCCCGGGCCAGTACTGGTACGCAGGCCTGTCGTTCGTCTACGACTACGGCGGGAAGATCGCCGAGTTCAAGAACGGCAAGTGGAAGGGCACCCTCGATTCAGCCGAGGCGATCCAGGGGCTGAACCAGGTGAAGAAGGTCGTCAAGGCCCTCTCGCGGGCAAACAAGACGACCGACGAGGCGAACCCGCAGCAGGCGCTCGTGTTCTCGAAGGGCCGCGTCGGCGCGTTCATCGGAAACGGCTGGGAATGGCCGTACGCACTCGACGAGAAGGTCGGCAATCCGTCGCTCGCGAAGAAGATGGGCGCGTACCCGATGCCGAGCCACATCGCGGGCAAGTACATGCCGACGTTCCTCGGCGGCTCTGACGTCGCCGTGCCGGTCACGAGCAAGAACAAGTCGCTTGCCTACGACTGGATCCGGATCTTCACGAGCAACGCGCAGATGCGCACGCTGGCGACCGTCGGGAAGCAGATCCCCAACACGACCACGCTAGCTTCGGTCAACGCGAAGAACCCCAAGCTGGCTCCGTTCACGAACGCATCGAAGTACAGCTGGTTCGTGCCCACGGCGCCGAACTGGGTCAAGGTGGAGAATGCCCGTGTGCTGAAGAACCTCTTCCAGGCGATCATCACCGGGCGGAAGAGCGTCCAGCAGGCCGCGAAGGACGCAAGCAACCAGATCACGAAGATCCTCAACCAGCCAGTGTCGTGAGCCAAGCGCCGGGAGGCGAAGCCGGCTTCCCGGCCATGACGGCCACCGCCGCCGGGTCTCAGCTCCGGCGGCGGCGCCGTTCATTGGGCGCGAGCGCCTTTCGGGCGTCCTCGCCGTATCTGCTTCTTGCGCCGGCGGCGCTCATCGTGGTCGCCGTCCTCGGCTACCCGCTCTACTTCCTTACGCGGCTCTCGTTCGAACAGTTCGGCCTGGCCGAGCTGATCACCAGGAAGGGCACCTGGGTCGGCCTGGACAATTACAGCCGGATCCTCCACGACCACCAGTTCTGGACGGTCCTGCTCCGCACAGTGGTCTTCACGGCGGTGACCGTCGGCTTCACGATGGTCTTCGGAACGCTGATTGCGCTGTTGCTGGTGAAGCTCGGGCGGTTCATGCGCCTCCTGCTGACCTCGGGCCTCGTCCTCGTGTGGGCCACACCGGTCCTCGTGGCAGTGAACATCTTCCGCTGGATGGTCGACTACGAGTTCGGCGTCCTGAACTGGACGTTGACGAAGCTCCACTTCGGCGATTTCTTGAACAAGGACTGGTTCGCGAACCCGACGACGGGCTTCGCCGTGATCACTGCAACCGTCGTCTGGGGCGCGATCCCGTTCGTGGCGATCACGGTCTACGCAGGTCTTTCGCAGGTGCCGGCGGAGCTCGTCGAGGCCGCCGAGATCGACGGCGCACGGCGCTGGCAGGTGTTCAAGGACATCACCTTCCCACTGCTGCTGCCCATCTTCGTCATCCTCACAAGCCTCTCGATCATCTGGGATTTCCAGGTCTTCAACCAGGTCTGGCTCATGCGCGGTAGCGAGCCGGAGGAGGGGTACTGGCTGATGAGCGTGTACTCGTTCGTCGAGGCGTTCAAGCTGGGCGAGTACGGGTTCGGCGCGGCGATCGCCGTCGTGATGGTTTGTGCCTTGTTCCTCGCCACCTTCGTCTACCTCCGGCAGATGGTGCGGATGGGGGAGGCGCGATGAATCGCAAGATGGCGAGTCGCGTGGGCTGGAACGCGCTCGGCCTGCTCGTGTTCGCGATCATGATCTTCCCGGTCTACTGGATGATCGCGACGGCGTTCAAGGAGGGCCAGAACATCCTCAGCGACACGCCGCAGTTCTTCCCGTCGCCCGTGACCTTTTCGAACTTCGACGACGCGATCCACCGCGAGTTCTTCTGGGACGTCGTCAAGAACAGCATCATCATCGTCACCGTCGTCGTCGCGGTGTCGCTCGTCATCGGCTTCCTCGCCGCGCTCGCTCTCGCGAAGTTCCGCTTCTACGGCCGAGGCCTCTTCATCATCGTGATCCTCGGCGTGCAGATGGTCCCGCTGAACGCGCTGATCATCCCGCTGTACATCCAGCTCAGCCGGGCGGGGCTCACGAACGAGCTCAGCGGCGTGATCATCACGTACCTCACGTTCGTGCTCCCGTTCACGGTATGGACGCTGCGCGGCTTCATGCTCGGCATTCCGCGCGACCTCGAGGAGGCGGCGATGGTCGACGGCAGCACTCGATTCGGCGCATTCGTCCGGATTCTGCTGCCGCTGATCGCGCCCGGCCTCGTCGCGACGTCCATCTTCGCGTTCGTGGTCGCCTGGAACGAGTTCCTGATCGCGTACGTGTTCCTCAACGATCCGGAGAAGCAGACGCTGAACGTCTGGCTCGCGGGGTTCACGACGATGCGCGGCACCGACTGGGGGCCGCTGATGGCGGCCGCGACGCTCACCGCGCTGCCCCCGCTCATCTTCTTCCTGCTCATCCACCGCAGGATCGGGTTCGGATTGACCGCCGGCGCAGTCCGGGGGTGAGCGCCGAGCTCGAGCGGCTCGCCGCCGGCTGCCTGCTCGCGGGCTTCCAGGGCGCCGCGGTTCCCGACTGGCTCCGGCGCTGGCTCGATGCCGGGATCGGCGGAGTCGTCCTCTTCGCATGGAACATCGAGAGCCGTCCTCAGGCGACGGAGCTGACATCTGCGCTGCGGTTGGAGCGGGACGAACTTCTGGTCGGGATCGACGAGGAGGGTGGCGACGTCACTCGTCTCGAGGCGTCGCGCGGGAGCTCCTACCCTGGGAACTGGGCGCTCGGCGCCGTCGACGATCCTGCGCTGACGGAGACGGTGGCCGCCGCGATCGGGGCGGATCTCGCCGCGGTCGGGGTGAATCTGAACCTGGCGCCCGTTGCGGACGTGAACGTGGATCCGGTGAACCCGATCGTCGGGATTCGGTCGTTTGGCTCCGACGCCGGCCTCGTCGCGCGGCATGTCGCCGCCTTCGTCACTGGGCTTCAGAGCGCCGGCGTTGCCGCCTGCGCGAAGCACTTCCCCGGCCACGGCGACACCCGGGAGGACTCGCATCTCGAGCTCCCGAGCGTCGAGCGGGACGAGGAGGCGATGGCGGCGATGCTCTTGCCGTTCCGAGCAGCTGTCGAGGCGGGAGTGCGAGCGGTCATGACCGCGCACATCCGGATCCAGGGACTGGACGATGCACCCGCAACGCTGAGCCGGGCC
>DATGDB010000043.1:0-8695 GCA_035311205.1 Gaiellaceae bacterium
GGGACGAGCTCTCGGAGCCGGGCCAGGCCGGCGAACATTCGGCTCTTGATCGTCCCGAGTGGAACGCCGAGCCGTTCGGCCAGCTCCGACTGCGTGTAGCCCCCGTAGTACGCAAGCTCGAGTGCCTGGCGCTGGTCGGGAGGGAGCTGGGCGAGCGCCGCCTGGACCGCTGTCCTCTTGTCGCGCAGATCCGCTTCCTCGTCGACGGTCGGGCCGCCGGCCTCGGGCGCCTCCTCGAGCGGGTCGCCGCGACGCCGATCCTCTCGGCGGACGAGATCGACCGCCCGGCGATGGACGAGCGTCAGCACCCACGTCGCCGCCTTGGCCCGCTCGTGCCGGTAGCCCTCCGCCGAGCGCCACACGGCGAGGAACGCCTCTTGCACCGCGTCTTCGGCGAGCGCCTGGTCGCGGAGTATCCGAAAGGCAAGTCCGTATGCGACGCGCCCGAAGCGGTCATACAGGGCGCCGAGTGCGTCGTTGTCGCCCGAGGCGATTGCTTCCAAGAGCTCCTCGTCGGACCTCTGTTTCAAGCGCCTCCGCCCGATGACCGGGGCCAAAGCTAACGCGAATTCAGACATTGGCGGTCGCGAGAATGTCTCCATGTGGAGTGTCCGAGCCGCCTTCGTTCTCGAGCGTGACGGCGACGGTGTTGCCGTCCTGGACCGGGTGCGTGAGCGTGACCGTGCGGCACCCGCCGGCGAACAGGCCTGCGGGCTTCGGCGTCTTGCCCTGGATCACCCAGGCCTCATAGGTCTTGCTGGCCGGGGTCTCATCGAGGCAGAGGACGAGCTTCCCTTCGTCACCGGAGACGATCAGCGCTCCGCGCGCCCCGTTCACGGCGACGACGCGCTCCGGGGCCTGCTTGTCCCGGAGGGAGTTCGCCCACAGCCCGAGGCCGATGGCCGCAATGGATGCGGCGACGGCGGCCACCGCGGTGACCGGGAAAAGCCAGCGCGGGAATTGGACAACCGGGGCGGGCCGCTCCTCGCGCGCCGCGCGAAGGATGCGGTCGCGAAGCTCGGGGCGCGGAGCCGGCGCGTCATGGGCGTACGCCAGCTGGGCCGCTCCCTCGCGCAGGGAAGCAACCTCTTCGCGGCACCGCTCGCAGGTGTCGAGGTGCCGCTCGTACGTCCACCGATCCTCGGGGTCGAGGGCGTTGAGGGCGTACGCCGCCGCCAGGTCGTGGAGCTCAGGCTGGGTCATGCTCATCATTCTGATTCGCACGACCCAGCCGAGTGGTTCAGAACGGGTACGGCGCGAGCGCCCACGCGGCGGCTCCGTACCAGACTGCGAACCCGAGACTCGCGAGGCCGAACGCCGGCACGATCGCAGCGAACGAGCTCCGCAGCGGCCGGCTTCCGAGCGCGGCTCCAAAACCGGTCGAAAGCATCGTCATCGACACGGCCGTGAAGATCGCGAGGAGCGCGAGCGCGAGGATGCTGAGCGCCTGAGATTCGATCGACGCGACGAGAAGGATGCCGACACCTGCGCTCCCGCCCATGCCGTGGACGAGGCCGATCGCAAAGGCGCTGAGCTTCGTGCGGCCGCGGTGGGGGTGGGAGTGCTGTTTGCTCAGGCTCAGAAGCCCCTTGCGCCAGCGGACGATCAACCGGACGGCGAGCGCGGCGATGACGAACGCGATCGCGGTTTCAGCCGCCTGCTGGACCGGCTCCGGCAGGTACCGGTCGAGCAGCAAGATGGGCACGCCGAAGGCGAAGAGCGTCGCCGCGTGCCCGAGGCCCCAGGCGGCGCCGAGGCCTGCCGCGGCTCTAGTGGCGTTCTCCCGGGTGCCGGCGACGAGCGTCGTGACGGCGGCAACGTGATCCGGGTCGGTCGCGTGGCGAAGGCCGAGCAGGATGGCGATGCCGATGACGAGCCACACGGCTGCGCCGTCTGAATAGGAGGCGATGAGGTCGTCGAATCCGAACATTCGAATCTCCTTTCAGGTGAGAGTAGGGAGGGACCGGACGGTCATGACGAGGCCGAGCGCGACGATCGCCGCCGCGCTGACGGCCGGCAGTGCCCGCACGAACGCGCCTTCGAAGCTCATGCGGGAGAAGACCTGCTTCGCGGAGATCGCCAGCAGGCCGATTCCGGTGATCACCGAGGCCAGCCCGAAGCTGAACGCCACGATGAGGAGCAGTCCGAAACCGACGCGGTGGAGGGAGATCGCCGCGAGCAGGACGACGAGCGCAGTGGGGCAGGGGAGGATCCCGCCGGAGATGCCGACCGCGACCAGGCCGCGTGCCGAGTGGTCGTGGTCGTGGTGATGGTGGTGCCGACGGCGGCGTAGACGCCTGCGCAGGACGCTGAGCCCCACGCCCACGACGAGGAGCGCCGAGAGGAGGTTGAGCCAGGGGTAGAGCGTTTCCGGGACGATGAGCTCGGAGAGCGCGAGCGTCACGACGCCCAGCGCAAAAACGCCGATCGTGTGCGTGACGGTCACGATCCCGCCGAGCGCGAGGGCATGGCGCGCCTTCCCGCGCGACCCGACGAGGTAAGCGGCGACGATCGCCTTGCCGTGTCCCGGGGTGAGCGCGTGCGCCGCGCCCCAGAACAGGGCGAGCGCGAGGGAGAGGAGGATCAGCCCTGGCCCGAGGTCCTCGCGGGCAATGAGCGATTCGAAGCCGCCGCTCGAGTGCGCGGCAGCCGGTCGGCTCCCCAGCGTGGGAGGAACACCGGGGAGCGTCCCGGGACTGAGCGTCGCCCGCGCGGAGGTCGAGCTCGCGGGCTCCTGGAGCAAATCGCTTGGATACGAGCGGAGCTCGTTGCTGACGCTCTCGCGCGGCGCAGTCGAGGAGAGCAGCTTGGCGCCACGCTCGGCGCGGACGACGACTTCCTTCCAGCCAAGTCGTCCGGCGAAGTTCTCGTCGCGGAACGCAACCGATCGTCCGCTCCGGCCGCCGTCGTAGACGGCGTCGAAGCGGAGCGTCTGGAGGCCGCCGGCGCCGGGCCTGCGCGCGATTTTCGTGTCGAGAACCCGGAGCTGCGTCCGCTCGCCGTCGATGCTCAGCTGGAGCCTCCCGGCTAGCTCCCGCGCGATTCCCGGGCGGCGGAAGCGAGCTCCCTCCTGATAGGTGGGGATCTCGGCGAGGTCGAGCGCGTAGTGCACGTAGACGCGGTTGCCCGAGAGCTCCACGCCCGCGTACCGGTTGGTCGTGAAGTTGCCGAGGGGGTGCCCGAGCGCCGCCGCGGGAGCGAGCAACGCAAGCCCGGCGAGGATTAGCGCCAGCCGCTTCACGACAGGGCCTTTCGGGCTACGGGGGCCCAGACGAGCGAGAAGTTCGGGTTGGTGCGAAGCGCGCGGCGGAACCAGCGCTTCGCCTCGAGCTCGTGCCCGAGGCAGCGCTCGATCATCCCGCGGTGGAAGAACTTGGGCGCGTCGCGTGTTCCCAGCCGAAGGGCTCGCGTCGAGAAGCGCAGCCCCTGACCGCATTGGCCGTTGCGCGCCAGCGCCCAAGCCAGGACGTCGTCCGCCTCGATGCTCGGGCGCTCTCGCTGCGCGCGGCGGGCGCGGTCGAGCGACTCCCGGATTCGGACGCCGTGGTCGACGTTGAAGAGTGCGAGCTCGAGATCCGTGGCGACGCCGTTAGCGACGAACAGGCGGTCGAGGACTCCGACGAGCCGAAACTGGGCTCGCGCGGCTGCGGGGCGGCCACTCGAGCGGTAGAGATCGCCGAGCGCGCCCACGAACTGCGGCAGCGGAGTCTGCTTCACGGCGCGGCGCTCGAGGCTGATCGCGTGCGCAAACCTCCCCCGGGCTGCCTCGACATGGGCGAGCGCGTCGAGTGCGTGGACGTACTCGGGGTAGCTGCCGAGCGCGAGGCGGTACTGCCGCTCGGCCTCTGCGGTTCGCCCCTTCGAGAAGTAGAGCTTGCCGAGCTGCGTGCGTGCCCAGGCGGAGGGCTCTCCGGCGTCACCCGCCGAGTCCACGGCGAGCTGCATCGCGGCGATTGCCCCGTCCGTGTACCCGAGGAGCTCGCGCGCGTAGGAGATCCGCGAGTACGCCGTCAGGCCGGGCTTCACTGCACCGAGACGTTCGAAGTTGCGGAACGCCTCGTCGTAGCGACCCAGCTCGATGAGCGAGTCCCCAATGACGCCGTACACGAGGGCCGTGTCCGGGGACAGTCCCTGGACGCGTCGCGCGAGGGCCAGGCCCTCACGGAAGTGATGCCGCGAGTTGGCCAGCGACGCAAGCCCGATCAGGGCCTCGGCGTCGTTGGGCTCGGCGTCGAGCGCGCGCCGAAGCGCCTGCTCGGAGCGCGTGTAGTGCCCGGGCTCGCCGGTGCGCCGGGCGGCGTCGAGCTCGCGGAAGCCCAGACGGACGAGCTGGCGGGAGCTCGGCGCCGCCGAGGCGCCGTCCTCGCGGCGAAGGGTTCCGCCTGCGAGGAGAGCGGTGGCGGCGATCGCCGCCACCGCTCCTGCGAGCAGCAGCCGCTTCACGGCTTCTGCTGGCCCTTCGCGTTGTCGAACCCGCTCGGCGGGATGTTCTCGTACGGGAAGACGTTCAGGTTCGGAACGTCGTTCCCGTCGACACCGTCACCGAGGAGGTCGCCGGCCGGGTGGCCCTTGAGCTTCCCGGCGACTGCGCGCTCCGCGATGTCGACGACATCGTCTCCGAGCCGGCGCCCGTTCGGGAAGCCGGCCACGTCGCCACCGAAGACGCCGAGCCTGTTCGGCATCGTCGTCGGCGGGATCGAGAGGTTGATCCGGAGCATGTCGGCGAGCGTCGAGCCAGTGTTGTTCAGCCCGGGCACGCCGGTCAGCAGGACGGCGACGAGGTCGTCACGGTTCTGTTCCGGGACGCCGAGGCCGTACAGCTGGTTGATCACGGCGGCCAGGATCGGCTGCCGGTAGTACTGGACGAACTGCGCATCCGTGGCCGGGCTCAGGCGGTTCCAGCGATCCTTGAGCTTGGTCGGGATGATCACTTCGTTGATCAGCGGGTTCCCCAGGCGTGAGACCTGGACCCACTCCCGCTCCTGCTGGAAGCGGCGGACGCCGTTCTTGCGGTACGAGCGGATCTTCATCCGTGGCCGCTCGGTGGTCGCCCAGACGCCGACCGTATGGTCGGAGTCGTCGAGCTGCGAGATCGGGACCTGCAGGGCGATCCCGTGGACGGCGTAGTTGGCGAAGAAGTCCTTGCCGCCGCCCATGTTGCCGGTGCCCTTGCGGATCGCGACCAGGTCGAAGATCGCGCCGATGTCAGCGTAGAACGCGTCCTCACGCTGGCCGGCGAAGACCTTTCCGCCGCCGGCGAGGTTCGCAACCGCGTTCGCGGCCGTCTGGGCGTAGTTCGGGGTCGTCCGCGGGCCGATGTTGTTCGGCGGGGTGACCCCGCGGGCGACGACGAGCTCCTGGCCGTCCTTCACGCGCGTAACGGTGTAGTCCTGCACCGTGTTGCCGAGGAACAGCGAGGCGTCTCGGTTCTTGAACCGGAACCGGTACGTGACGTCCGGCTTCGCGTCGCCGTTCCGGTCGATCTTGATCGAGTACCGAGCCCGCTCCGAGAAGCGGTACCAGTTCGGCCCTGCGGCCGGATCCTCAGCCGGGATCCAGTTCGCGATCACGGTGAGGGAGTTGGGCGCGTCAGTGCTTCTGTACGCGTAGAGGTCGGTGTTGTCGGCCGTTGGGTCCTCGGCGATCAGCGGCGCTTCACGGTGGCTCGAGGCTTGGCCCGCACCAGGTGCGAGCTTGCCCACGAGGAGCACCGACGCTGCGACGACGACGCCGAGAACAGCTAGTACGAGAGTGCGCATGGAGGGTGTGGCTCCTTTCACTCGGGGTCGAGGCACATTCGGCCGACCCCGCGGACCGGTTCGATCAGCCCTGCTAGGCCGTCACTCGGGTGCCGGCGTCGCCGGCCAGGGCGTCCTCGACGCGGTCGAGCGCCGTGATCGTCGCCTCACCACCGGCGCGGGCGACTGCGATTGCCGCCTCGAGCTTGGGGCGGATCGAGCCCTCGGCGAGCTCCGGCAGGAGTGCTTCGGCTTCGTCGGCCGACAGCTCGCGAAGCTCCTCTTCGCCGGGCCGGCCGAAGCGGCGCCGAACGGACGCCACGTCGGTGAGGATCAGCAGCCGGTCGGCGCCGAGGCCGACGGCGAGAAGCGCGGACGCGCGGTCCTTGTCGATGACCGCATCGACGCCGTGAAACCGCCCGTTGCGCGCGACGACGGGAATGCCGCCGCCGCCGCAGGCGATCGGAACGACCCCGGCGTCGATGAGCGTCCGGATCTGCTCGAGCTCGACGACCTCGAGCGGAATGGGGGAGGGAACGGTGCGCCGCCAGCCGCGGCCCTGCTGCTCGGCCAGCGACCAGCCGCGCTCGCGTTCCAGCAGCTCAGCTTGTTCGCGCGTGTAGAAGGGGCCGACCGGCTTCGTTGCGCGCTCGAAAGCCGGATCGTCTTGGGCGACCACCACGTGGGTGAGTAGGCACGCCACTGGGCGACCGATGCCAGGGCCGAGCTCGCTCTGGATCAGTGCTCCGATCTCGGCCTGCGTCTGGGCGACCGCGAGGTACAACGGCAGCGGCGGAACCTCGTCGGCCGCGCGTTCCTGCCGCAGCAGCTCGTTCCCGACCTGCGGGCCGTTTCCGTGGGTGATGACGAGTCGCGGCTCCTCGAGGATCGGCGCCAGCGACGCCGCCGCTTCCCTCAGCCGCCGCGACTGCTCGGCGGCCGTCCCGCGGTCGCCGGGTCGGATGAGCGCATTGCCCCCGAGGGCAACGACGACGGTCAAGCCAGGGCGGCTTCGGTCGTTCCGGTGATGAGCCCGTGCTCGGCGAGCAGCTCCGCGAGTGTCGGCTCGCCCAGCTCCTGCAGCCGATAGGTGACGCGCAGCGCGGGCTTGTCGAAGTCGATCACCCGTCGAAGGTCGATCGGCGTCCCGATCAGGACGACGTCGGCGTCGGAGCGCTCGATCGTCTCACGGAGCTCCTGCATCTGCTCGCGCCCGTAGCCCATGGCGGGGAGGAGCTCCCGTATGTGCGGCCACTCTTCCAGGGTTCTTGCGATCGAGCCCACCGCGAACGGCCGTGGGTCGACTAGCTCGGCGGCGCCGTTGGCCTTTGCGGCGAGCACGGCCGCACCGTACGCCATCTCGCCGTGCGTAAGGGTTGGCCCGTCCTCGATCGCAAGCACGCGGCGGCCCTGAATCTGAAGGCCGTTCTCCTCGACGTGGAAGGGCGAGGCGGCAAGGACGATCTTCGCGGCGGGATTGTGCGTTCTGATCGAGTCAACCACGGCTTCGACGCCTTCGGGCTGCGCCGAGTCGACCTTGTTGACGACGCAGATGTCCGCCATTCGCAGATTCGTCTCACCTGGGTGGTAGCGGAGCTCGTGGCCCGGTCGATGCGGGTCGACGACCACGACGTGGACGTTGGGCTTGATGAACGGCGTGTCGTTGTTGCCGCCGTCCCACACGATGACGTCAGCCTCCTGCTCTGCGCGGTCGAGGATGGGCGCATAGTCGATCCCGGCGAAGACGAGGTTGCCCTCGGCGATGTGCGGCTCATACTCCTCTCGCTCCTCGAGCGTGGGGTCGGCCGCGTCCAGGTCTGCGTAGTCGGCGAAGCGCTGCACGGCCTGCTTGGTCAGGTCGCCGTAGGGCATGGGGTGGCGCAGGACGGCGACGCGCTTCCCGTCCGCACGCAGCAGCCCCGCGATGTGCCGAGTCGTCTGGCTCTTGCCCGAGCCCGTGCGGACCGCGCAAATGGCGACGACCGGCTTCGAGGAGGTCAGCATGGTCTCGTCCGGCGGCAGGAGCGTGAGCTCCGCCCCGGCGGCCAGGGCTTTCGAGGCGACGTGCATCACGTGCTCGTGCGTCACGTCGGAGTAGGCGAAGACCACCTCGTCGACCTGGTGGTCGCGGATCAGTTCTTCGAGCTTGGCCTCCGGATGGATCGCAATTCCGCGCGGATACAGCTCGCCGGCGAGCTCGGCGGGATAGACGCGCCCTTCGATGTTGGGGATCTGTGTCGCCGTGAATGCGACGACGTCGTACTCGGGCCGGCCGCGGTAGACCAGGTTGAAGTTATGGAAGTCACGACCCGCGGCGCCAACGATGAGCACGCGTCTGCTCATGCGGAAGCCTCGAAACGCCCGAAGTGTCGACCGGTCATTTCAGACGGCCGCGCAGGCAAAGCCCGCACGGCCTGAAGGAGACGCCGCAAGCGTCGTCTCAGCATGAATAAAGCGTATTCACTTTCCAGGACGTTGCGGTCCAGGCTGCCCTCTCCCTTCGGTTAGATTCGCTCCATGGCCCGCTTTCCAGAGGCACTGAACGAGCAGATCGCGTACGAGTTTGCGGCGTCGCAGCAGTACGTCGCGATCGCCGCCCACTACGACGCCGAGACCCTCCCGCAGCTCGCGGCCACCTTCTACCGGCAGGCGGTCGAGGAGCGGAATCACGCGATGATGATCGTCCAGTTCGTCCTAGATGCCGACCTGCCCGTCACGATTCCTGGCGTCGAAGCGCCTCGTACGGACTTCGGGAGCCCGACCGAACCGGTCGAGCTGGCCCTCGAGCAGGAGAAGCGTGTGACCGAGCAGATCACCGCTCTTGTCGCGCTCGCCCGCGACGAGGGGAATCTCGTCGGTGAGCAGTTCCTGCACTGGTTCCTCCAGGAGCAGCGGGAGGAGGTCGCCTCGATGTCGGAGCTGCTGCGCATCGTCGAGCGGGCCGGCGACAATTTGCT
>DATGDB010000044.1:0-22277 GCA_035311205.1 Gaiellaceae bacterium
GCGGATCTCGGTCGTTCGCCGCTGTCCCTCGTCCCTGGCGACGAAGTCCCGGGCGGCGGGTGGATTGGCGCGCGCGATCTTCAGGACGTTGACCGCGTAGTCCTGCTCGTACTGCCGGATCGCCTGCGTCAGCTCGCGAGCCCGTTGGCCCTGTTCCGGAGTCGTCGACGCCAGCTCTTCGAACTCTTGTAGACGGCCTGAGTCAAGATCGCGGCGAGCTTCGCGGAACGGCTTCAGAAAGCCCTCCTCCCCTGTGAGGATGTATCCGCGGACACCGGTGTCGAGGTCGAGGACGAGCTTCTCGAGCCTCAGTGTGGCCGCCGTGACATCTTTCGCGTGCGCTTCTCGGCGCGTTGCGTCGTTGAGCCCGGAGACGGCGTTGATCAGGACTGCGAAGACGCCCGCGACCAGAACTGCCAGGACGGCGCTGGCGAAGATCATGCGAAGCCCGAGCGAGAGAGACTTCATCCTCCTCATGCCTCGGCGAGCACCTCCGTGACCATCGACGTGAGCTCGTCGGCCTCGAAAGGCTTGGCGACGAAGCGATCAGCGCCCGCGTTGAGCGCCGCCTGGTCGGCATGACCCCACGCGCTCATGACGATGACACGCGTCTCGGCGTCGGGGAGTTTCTCGCGCAGCTTGGTGAGGACATCGAAGCCGCTCGCGCCGGGCAGCATCAGGTCGAGGATGATCAGATCGGGCCGGCACTCGAGCGCCAGCTCGAGCGCCTCGCGGCCGGTGGGCGCCTCCACGAAGCGGTATCCATCTCCGAGGACGACACGCACCAGTTGCCGCAAATCCTGGTCGTCCTCGCAAATGAGGATCGTCTTGGCGGGGCCTGTCTGCACGCTGAAAGAAGGCCCGCAGCGTAGCTAGGAAGCGAGACGGCTCGGCGGGAGCGGGCGAGCCGCTCCCGCCGAGGACCGCAGTCGTTACTTCTTCGGCCGGAAGACCTCGTAGACGACGCCGTCCGACAGCGAGACCACGTACAGGTTGCCGTTCGGACCGGTCTGAACATCAGTGCCGACGCCGAAGTTCCTGCCGAAGAGCAGGCTCTCGCTCTCGGTGATCTCCCACTTGTGGATGTTGTCGGCGACGCGGTCTGCGAGCCGCGGGTCGTCGACGCCGATCTTCTGCCGGTTGCCCGTCAGGTTCAGATGAAACAGGTGACCCCCTTCGAGGAACGGCCGCGCCCCGCCGACGAAGAGGTCGTTCTGGTACTGCGGCCCGAGCGCACTGCTCTGGAGGAAGCCGATGCCGGCAGGGGCGACCTCGAACTTCCAGCTCATCTCCGGTGCGCTGTAGTGCGCCCCCGGAAGCATGAAGAGACGCGAGAGCGCCTCGGCCGGGCTGTCCGCGATGTTTGTCGGCAGCCAGCGGATCTGCTGGAGGCCGAAGTAGGTGGCCGCGAACGGGTCCGGCGGCGACGGAGTCACCGTCGTCTCGATGGCCTTGAACTGCGCAATGCGCTCCGGCGGGCCCATGATCTGCACCCAGCCGGAGTTGAAGCCGGGATCGGCGCGGTTCACCTCGCTGAAGCTGTCGTCACCGTTCTCCTGCTCCCAGAGGGCGCCGGAGACGGGGTCGAAGGCCATCCCGAAGCTGTTCCGGAGGCCGTACGCGAAGATGTTCTGGATGTTCGCGCCGACCTGGCCGCCGATCGATGCGCCGGCGCCGAAGAACGGGTTGCTCGTCGGCGTCGTCCCGTCATCGTTCACCCGGAGGATCACGCCGGTCAGGTGGGCGTCGTCAGGCTCCGGGCCGCCGAACTGGTCATCGTCGATGCCCGGGCCGAACGGACCGTTGACGAGGTTCTGAAGCTGCCCGCGGCGTCCGTTGTCGCCGATGACGACATAAAGCTTCTCGTCCGGGCCGAAGCGGAGCACCCCGCCGTCGTGATTGCCACGCAGCGGTTGTCCGGCATCGGCCTGGAACGCCCGCAGCCTGACGATGTTCTTGTCGAAGGTCAGGGTCGACCCGTTCCAGACGAAGCGGTCGACGCGATTCCCGAGCAGCGGGACATCGGCTAGTTCGGCGCTGTCCGTTCCGCTCACCGTCTCGGTCCAGTACAGGTAGACCCTGCCTGTGGTGAAGAAGTGCGGGTGCAGCGCGATGCCGAGCAGTCCGCGCTCGGATGCGCTGTTGACCGCGAGATCGAGAACGGTGCTCCGCACCTCGCCGTTGACGACGCGCTGCACCTTCCCGGTGGCCTTCTCGAGCACGAGCATGTCGTTCGGCCCGAGGAAAGCGATGCTGATCGGCTGGTCGAGCCCCGAGGCCGCCGTGCGAACCGCGAGGTTCTGGTCGACCACGCTCGGCGCGGCCGTTGCGCGGGCGGGCACGAACGCCGTCACCAGCACCGCGCCGAGCACTACTGCAAGGAGTAACAGAGGTCGTTTCACAGTCCCCCCTCCTGGTCGGTGAAGTTGCCCTCTGGGGGTCGTTACGCGGGGGACGGACGTGCGGATTGGCGCTGGGGGTGGTTGAGAAACCACCCCCAGCTTTCCAGCGGTTACAGGCCCGGCGGCCGGCCGACGTCCGGCTTCGTGTAGTCGCAGACGCCGGTCGGGAAGTTCTGCTGGAGCCGTGCAACGTCCGTCGGGGTCGGCTGCCACGACCCGTAGGTCCCGTCGGCCAGCGCGGCCGCAAGCGGCTTCAGCGCGCACTTGAAGACGCCGCCCTCGATCGGGCCGCCGGCGACGATCCGAGACGTGGAGAAGATCTGGAACGTCTGTGTGCACTTTCCGGCCGGCCGGGAGTCGAGGATGCCGGCCCAGGCGTCGCCGCCGGAGTAGATCAGCGACCCGTCGGTCGTGAAGCACGAGTCGACGGCGCGGGTCGGCTTCTTGCCGGTGAGCATCCACTCGTCCATGACGTCGAGCGCCATCGGCGTCTGGTCGAACTGCGGCGCGCCGGGCCGCGCGTCCGTAAACCAGATCACCTGGTTGGACGCGTCACCGTCGAAGTTGAGCATGCGCTTCCGCGAGGCGAACGACTGGTGCGAGTTGTGCATGTCGAGCCGGTGCTCGAGGTAGTGCCGCCAGTCGATCACCGGGATGTCGATGTCGCCACGGAAGACGATGCCCGACGTGTACGCGGCGTTCGCCGCGTCCATGTTCCCTTCCCGGCGCGGGGCCGGAGTAACGCCGCCGTCCGGGCTGAGCCGCATGTTGCGGCGGCTCCATGGATCGAACTGGGCCGGATTCGAGCAGAGGGCCGGGATGAACGGGCAGCCCTCCTGGACCATGTCCTTGGTGTTCTTCCAGCTTCCCACGGTCGCGTTGAGCTTGAGGAACTCGGCAGGCGTGATGTTGCCGTCCTTGAGCGCGCGGAGGCCGTACTGCACGCCGACGTTGTCCCAGGGCACCTTGGCATAGCCGTCTGCGTCCACGCCGTAGACGTTCCGTAGGTCGTCCCAGTGCGTCCACTTGATCGCGGCCAGGACTGCGGGGTCGTACCACTTGACGTCGTCGGCGTCGCCTGCGCTCCCAAAGTGCGGGTTGAGGGCGAGCGGCGTCAACCCCCGCCATCCGTTGACACACTCACTGCTGCCGGGCAGTCCACCGCGGTAGGGGTTCGGCCAGGTCGCGCTGGCGTTCAAACCCTCGATCCAGGTGCGGTTGGGCCAAACCGACCACTTCGGGTTCGCTCCGTCCGTGACGTCCATGTAGTGCTCGAGAAGCTCGCAATCCGCGATGTGGATCGTCTGAGTGACCATGTCCGGATAGGAGTACTGCGGAATCGCAGCGTCGATGATCACGCCCGGGTGCCGCTGGGCGTACACGTATTGCTGGATCGCGCCGCCGGAGCCACCCACTCCGACCGTGTAGAGAGGAACGCCGTAGCCCTCGATGAAGCGCTCCTTTGTCATGATCGCGGTCTCGGCGCCGAGGACGAGGTTGTAGTGTGTCGACGTGCGCGTGCCGCTCGAGTGAATGATCGCGTAGCCCTTCGAGAGGCCGGGGTCGTACAGATGGCTGCCGCCGAGGGTGCCCTGGTTGTGGCCGATGGCCACGCCGCCGTCGAATGCATAGATCGCGCGACGGTTCCATAGCGACGTGTCTGGCGGCGCCGTGGGGTCGCCCGGCGGCGACAGAATCGAGATTGCGTAGATGAAGCGGTTGATCGTCCCGCGCTCGCGCCGCACGACGTACGGAACTGTGTTGCCGTCCAGCGTCTTCGTCATCGCGACGTCCGTCGGCAGCTCGCCGGCCGGCAGCGGGCGGAACTCCCCTGCCTTTGTCCGGTACAGAAAGTCGACGATCGTGTTCGCGCTGCAGTCCTTGCTCCAGCCGATCACCGGGGTCGTCGCGTCGCCCGGCGTCTCGTGGAGGCGCATGCCGATGCCGGCCTGATTGTCCACCTGCGGATAACCGAGCGGGTTCCCAAACGCTTGTGTCGTTCTTTGCGTCTTGCAGACGAACGGCTGCTGCTGCGGGCCGGAGAAGATCGGCCCCGTCTTCGGATGGTTCACGAGCGTCAGCTCTGCCGTTGGCCTGCCCTTGCCCTGACCGTTCGAGTCGGCGAAGAGCCTGTTGGCGCCGAGGTCCATCCCGCTGACCATCCCGGTCAGCGTCCGCGCCTCAGGGTCGAGCGTCAGCGTCGACGTGACGTCGTCTCCGTTGAACGACACGGTCGCCTTGTGCAGCGGGACGTTCCGCGGAATCGTGACCTGCACGAGCGCGTCGCCACCGGTGACCATGCTCGCCGGGCTCGACAGGACGCGAAGCTCGAAGTCATGCATGGTCGCCGTCGGCGCAGCCGAAGCTGTCGTAAGCGCCCCTACGAGCACGAGCAGCGCCCACATCAGTCGTTTTTTCATCTCTCCCCTCCTCGTGGCCCGTTTCCCCTGGCGGACTATCTCATCGTCCTTAGCATCGAGGCGTGCTCCTCGAGGCGTTCACGGCAGCGCTCATCTGCCTCGACCCCGGCCACGGGACGCTTCCGGCGGTCGGGCGGCAGCGCGAGCCGATCGGCCCCGGCTCGCGTGTCACCAAGATCAAGGACGGCGGCGGCGCAGCGGGTGAGGCCGACATCGCGCTCCGGATCGCGCGGCGGACGCGGGGGTTGTTGCTGCGGCGCGGGTACAGAGTGGCGATGACGCGCACCGGCTCCAGCTACCGCGGCGGGAACATCGCCCGCGCGCGGTTCTGCAACGCTCGCGGCGCCGCCCTGATGCTGCGAATCCATGCCGACGGCTCGACGAACAGCTCGCAGCGCGGGATCTCGACGCTGACGCCGGCCTTCCACCGGGGCTGGACGGATGACGTCTACCGCTCGAGCCGGCGTGCAGCTCGCGCGGTCCAGTCCGGGCTGGTGCGGGCGACCGGTGCCCGCGACCTGGGCGTCGTCGAGCGCTCCGACCTCACGGGCTTCAACTGGGCCGACGTACCGGTCGTGCTCGCGGAGACCGGCTTCCTGAGCAACCCCGTCGACCGGCGGTTGCTCCATTCGAGCGCATATCAATGGCGGATCGCCCGCGGGCTCACCGCCGGGGTCGCCGCGTTCAGTCCTCCTCGTTAGCGCGCATCCGGTCGACGACCGAGCGGCCCTCGGCATGGACAGCCTGACGCCGCTCCGCCGGATCCGTGGGGAGCGCCTCGGCGGCATCCACCGTCGTCTCGGCCGACTCGAACTCGTCGCGGTCCTCGGCCACTCCGCGTGATTCGTCGAGACGCTCACGGAGAGCATGGGCACGAGGATCCGGCTCGATCTCCACCCAGCCGGGCGGCCGGCGGCGGATCGAGCGCCAGAGCGCGGCGGCCCCCACGGCTACTCCGCCGGCCAGCAACGCGATGCGGCGCTTCACGAGGGCGATGCTACACTGCCCGCCGCTTCCTGCCCCGCTGCCGCGCAGCGTGGCCGTCTAGACCGAAGGAAGGACATTGTCGCCCTACGAAATCCTGCTCATGCTCGATCCGGAGCTTCCGGAGGAGCGCCAGAACGAGATCGTCACCCGCACGCGCGAGCTGATCGAGCGCGGCGGCGGGACCTGGGACGCCGACGACGTGTGGGGCCGGCGCAAGCTCGCCTACGAGATCGACCACAAGACCGACGGCGTCTACCACCTACTGACCTTTTCGGCCGAGCCCGAGACCCTCGACGAGGTCTCGCGCGTCCTCAAGATCACCGATGGCGTCATGCGCCACATGGCCGTGCGGCGGAGCGAGCACCGTCCAGCCGGGACGGTAGCGTCGCCGCGTGAGGACCGGCAGGATGCACCGGAGCCCGAACCCGTCGCCGTAGAGGAGGAGTAGGCATGGCCAACATCAACCGCGTCGTTCTCGTTGGGAACCTGACCAAGGACCCGGAGCTTCGGCACACGCCGAGCGGCACCGCCGTCTGCAAGCTCCGTATCGCCGTCAACACCCGCCAGAAGGACTCGTCCACCGGCGAGTGGGGCGACAAGCCGAACTACTTCGACGTCACCGTCTGGGGCAACCAGGGCGAGAGCTGCGCGCAGTACCTCTCGAAGGGCCGCGCGGTCGCCGTCGACGGCCGCCTCGACTGGCGTGAGTGGGAAGCCCAGGACGGCACGAAGCGGCAGGCCGTCGAGATCATCGCCGACACCGTTCAGTTCATCGGCGGCCGCGGCGAGGGCGAGGGCGGCGAGCGCCAGTTCGTCCCGGCCGGCGCGCAGCAGGAGAACGCCGACTTCTCGTCCTCCGCAACCGACGACGACATCCCGTTTTAGGAGCACTGATGGCCAAGGCGCGTAGAGGAGAGCAGCGCAGCGGTCGCCGGGGGCCGCCGACCGGGCCGATCAAGCGGCGGTCCTGCCAGTTCTGCCGCGACAAGGTGGACGAGGTCGATTACAAGAACGCGAACCAGCTCCGGCGGTTCGTCTCCGAGAAGGGGAAGATCCGCTCCCGCCGCATCACCGGCACCTGCCGGCGCCACCAGCGCCAGGTCGCTCTCGCCGTGAAGCGTGCGCGCGAGATGGCGCTGCTTCCGTACGCGACCACGTAAGGTGCTCCTCCAGGCGATGTCATCCGGGCCTTTGGCGGCTGCAAAGCGGCGCCAGGGAGTAGCCTCGGGCCCCGCCCATATCTCATCGATATGGACGCGTCCGGAGTCCGCGCCCTGGCTTGCTTTTCGCTTGCCAAATGCGCGGCAACACCACCTGAAGGAGCACTAGCTATGCAGGTCATCCTCCTCAAGGACGTGGAGAGGATCGGGCTGCGCGGCGAGGTCGTGGACGTCGCCCGCGGGTATGCGCGGAATTACCTGCTCCCACGGGAGCTGGCGCAGGCCGCGACGCCGGGCGCACTCAAGGATCTGCGGCGCCGCGACGAGGTCCGAGCCCGCCAGGAGGCGCGCACGCACGAGGAGGCGCGCGACATCGCGGCGCGGCTGGAGCAGACCGTGCTCCGCTTCGACGTCAAGGCGGGACCGACCGGCTCGCTCTTCGGATCGGTGACGGCGACGGACATCTCCGACCGCCTCTGGGCCGACCACAAGGTAAGGATCGACCGGCGTAAGGTCGAGCTGGAGCCGATCAAGCGGGTCGGCCGCTACGACGTGCCGCTCGAGGTCTTCACGGACGTAGACGCGGTGCTCCGCCTCCAAGTCGTCCCCGAAGGCGGCGACGTCGCCGACATGGAGGCGATGGAAGCCGCCGCACGGGCCGAGGAGGAGGCCGCGGCCGCCGCGGCAGCCGAGGCCGCCGCGGCTGAGCCCGAGGGCGCGGTCGAGGCCGAGGAGCGGGTCGACGTGCTCGAAGAGGCGGAGGCCGAGGAGCCCGAAGCGGCGGCCGAGGCCGAGGGCGAGGGCGAGGGCGAGGAAACCGAAGCACCGGCCGAGCCCGAGCCCGAGCGCGCCGAGCAGTAACGAAAGACGAGCGACTCGTCCACAGGCTCTGTGGAGCCTGGGGATGCCCGCACGAAAAAGCCGCTCGGAGCGGGAAGTCCGTTTCGCCCGAACGGCGCCGTTGTGGGGACAACGTCCGCCCGGTCGTGGATGATTGGGTCGAACGTGTGTTCTTCACCCTGCATATGGCCGGATTCTTGCCCTAGTAATAGGGGACAGCGGGTTTGCATCCGAGAGCGAGACGCGGAATGAATGCGCCGGTGAGCGCGCAGCTAGCCGAGGTCGTCCAGCCGGCGCAGACGGCCCCGGTCCCGCCCCAGAATCTCGACGCCGAGGAGTCGGTCCTCGGCTCGATGCTGCTCTCCCCGGGCGCGATCGGGGCCGTCAGCGAGATCCTCGACGCGGCCGACTTCTACCGCGAGAGTCACGCCAAGGTCTATCGCGCGGCCCTCGCCCTCTACGCGCGCGGGGAACCGGTCGACGCGATCACGCTGATCGACGCGCTCGAGGAGCGGGGCGAGCTCGAGGGTGCCGGCGGCCGCGACCGAATCCACGAGCTCGCCGCGCTCGTGCCGGCCACGGCCAATGCGGCGCACTACGCGCGCATCGTCCGCGAGATGGCGACCCTGCGCGGACTGATCCGGGTCGGCCAGGAGGTGGGAAGGCTCGGCTGGGAGCGCCCGGGCGAGACGGTAGACCTCGTCGACCGCGCCGAGCAGCTGATCTTCGAGCTCTCGCAGAGCCGCGTGACGAGCGAGTTCGCCCACATCGAGGCCCTGCTCAAGGAGAGCTTCGAGCGGATCACCGCGCTGTATGAGGCCGGCGAGGAGATCACGGGCGTGCCGTCCGGTTTTCGCGATCTCGATCGGCTCACGTCGGGCTTCCAGCCGGGCAATCTGATCATCCTCGCGGCCCGTCCGAGCATGGGGAAGTCCGGCCTCGCGCTCTGCATGGCCGCCAACATCGCCGTCCGGCGTGAGCTGCCGGTGGCGCTCTTCACGCTGGAGATGTCCAAGTCCGAGGTCACGCAGCGCCTGATGTGCAGCGAGGCGAAGGTCGAGTCGCAGCGGCTGCGCACGGGCAAGCTCGCGGCGGACGACTGGCCGCGGCTCACTGCCGCCTGCGACAAGCTTTCCAAGGCGCCGGTCTACGTGGACGACACGGGCTCGATCACGATGATGGAGATCCGCTCGAAGGCCCGGCGTCTGAAGTCGAAGGAACCGAGCCTCGCGCTCGTCATCGTCGACTACCTGCAGCTGATGACGTCGGGAGCGAACCCGGAGAACCGCGTGCAGGAGGTCTCGCAGATCTCGCGGAACCTGAAGGTGCTGGCGCGGGACCTCGAGGTTCCGGTTCTCGCCTTGTCGCAGCTCTCGCGCGCCGTAGAACAGCGCCACGACAAGAGACCGATCCTTTCGGACCTGCGTGAATCGGGCAGCCTCGAGCAGGACTCGGACCTCGTTTTCTTCATCTACCGCGACGAGTACTACAACGATGAGACCGAGGCACAGGGCATCGCCGAGGTCCATCTGGCCAAGCATCGGAACGGGCCCACCGGGACCGAGAAGCTCGCCTGGTTGAACCGGTACGCCAAGTTCGCGGACCTCGCGCCTGGGTAAACGATGCTCGCCACGGAGCAGACAGTGGTGCTGCTCGGCCGGATGACCTCGTTCACGGCTGTGTGCGAGGCCTGTCAGGAAGAGCAGTTCGCGGACCTGCTCCAAGAATCGTGGCTCGGCGCCCGCGTGTCGGGAACGCTCCGGCTCGAGGAAGACCAGGGGTGGGCGACCTGCGCGCGAGGGCATCGTGTGCTTTTGGTCCGCAAGGGAGGTCCCACCGAAACATCACTGTGAGGCGCTCCCCTCGCGGCCTGCGAGGGCCGGTCAGCCAGACGTCGGTGTGTCGAGCCCCTGGGAGGGGCTGACCTTCGTCCAACGCCACCCCCCACTCGCTGATGTCGCCCGGTCATGACTGACACCTGATGGAGCCTCGTTTTCCGGGCGACCGTGATGCCAGGAGAACTCACCGGGTCTGGAGCGCAGGGCCGACGTGACGAGTAGCCGACCAATCCGGCAGACTCAGTAGACGTGCCAGCGACCGTGATCGTCGGGGCCCAGTGGGGGGACGAGGGCAAAGGAAAGATCGTCGACCTGCTGGCCCAGCACTCGGATGTGGTGTGCCGCTACCAGGGCGGGCCGAACGCTGGGCACACGATCGTCGCCGACGGCGAGACGTACAAGTTTCGGCATATGCCCTCGGGGATCCTCTGGGGGAAGGAGTGCGTACTCGGCGCAGGCTGCGTCATCGACCCACAGGTGTTCATCGAGGAGCTCGACGATCTCGAGGCGCGCGGGCTCTCCACCGACGGGGTGCGCGTCTCCGGCAACGCCCACCTGATCATGCCGTGGCACGTGGCGCTCGACCAGGCGAGCGAGCGGCGCCTCGGACGGCTCCAGATCGGCACCACGAGGCGCGGGATCGGTCCGGCCTACAGCGACAAGGCGGCGCGACTCGGCATCCGCGTCCAGGACCTCTTCGACCCGAAGATCCTGCGGCAGAAGATCGAGGTCGCGCTCGCTGAGAAGAACCACTGGCTGGAACGGGTCTACGGCGCCGAGCCGATCGACCTGGAAGAGGTCTCTGGCCGGTACGAGGGTTGTGCCCAGCGCCTGCGGCCCTACATCGCGGACACGTCCTTGCTCGTCGACCAGGCGCTTCGTGAGGGACGGTTTGTCCTGTTCGAGGGCGCGCAGGGGACGCTGCTCGATCTCGATCACGGCACGTATCCGTTCGTAACGTCGTCAAGCCCGATCGCCGCCGCTGCGGCGGTCGGCATCGGCATCGGCCCTAAGCGAATCGACGCCGTTCTCGGGGTTGCGAAGGCGTACGTGACCCGTGTCGGCGAAGGGCCGTTTCCGACGGAGATCGAGGGACCAGACCAGGAGCGCGTCCGCGAGCTGGGGCGCGAGTACGGAACGGTGACCGGCCGCACACGGCGCTGCGGGTGGCTCGACCTGGTCGGCCTGCGCTACGCGTCCCGGCTCAACGGCTTCACTTCTTTGGCGCTGACGAAGCTCGACGTGCTCTCGAAGTTCGCGGAACTGCCCGTGTGCGTCGCCTACCGGCTCCCCGATGGAACCGAGAGCAGAGAGTTTCCCTCACACCAGAGCGATTTCCATCACGCCGAGCCCGTCTACGAGGTGTTGCCCGGCTGGGAGCAGTCGCTGGACGGGATCGACGACGTCTCCCGCCTCCCCGACGAGGCTCGGGCGTACGTGGGGTACATCGAGCGTGCGCTGGATGTCGAGGTCTCGCTGATCGGCACCGGCGCGGCCCGCGAAGACGTCCTTGCACAGCGCGGACTGGAGGCGATCGCGCGGCCGTGAAGGTTCTGCTGATCGGAGCGGGCGGCCGAGAGCATGCGCTCGCGTGGAAGCTGAGCCAGAGCTCGCAGCTCGACGAGCTGCACGCGGCGCCCGGCAATCCGGGCATCGCGCGCATCGGCGAGTGCCATCCGGTCCGCGCGGAAGACGCCGAAGGGCTCCTCGACCTTGCGAGCTCCCTGCCCGCCGACCTGGTCGTCGTCGGACCGGAAGCGCCGCTCGTCGCCGGCGTTGCCGACGAATTGCGCCACAGCGGCATCGCCGTGTTCGGGCCCGGGCGAGAAGCGGCGCGGATCGAGGGCTCGAAGCGGTTCGCCAAGGAGGTCATGCAGGCGGCCGGCGTTCGGACCGCCGCCACGATGTCGGTTGCCCGGCCGCCGTGCGTGGTCAAAGTCGACGGCCTCGCCGCGGGCAAGGGGGTCTTCGTCTGTCCCGATCAAGGGTCACTCGACGCGGCGCTACATGAGGTCGCTCGGCTCGGGCAACCGCTCGTGATCGAGGAGCTGCTCGAAGGGGAAGAGATCTCGCTCTTCTGTCTGGCCGACGGGAAAAACCTGCTGCCTCTCGCACCTGCGCGCGACTACAAGCGCATCGGCGACGACGACACCGGCCCGAATACGGGCGGGATGGGCTCCTATTCGCCCGTGCCCGGGATCGGAGCAAGCGACGTCGAAGAGCTCGTCGCAACTGTGCACGAGCCGGTCCTGGCCGAGCTTGCCCGACGGGGCTCGCCGTTCGTGGGGCTGCTCTACGCCGGGCTGATGCTGACCGACTCGGGGCCGAAGGTGCTCGAGTTCAACTGCCGGTTTGGTGATCCCGAAACGCAATCGATCCTTCCGCGTCTCCAGGGCGACTTGCTCGACACGCTGGCCGCTGCTGCGCACGGAGACCTGCGTTCGGCCGACGTGGCGACGGACGATCAGACCGCGGTGACCGTCGTCCTGGCCGGGCGGGACTATCCCCGCCAGGGCGACTCCGGAACGCCGATCACGGGTGTCGACGACGCCGAAGCCGTAGGCGCACTCGTCTTCCACGCCGGCACGGCGACGCGTGGAGACCAGCTGCTCACCAACGGAGGACGAGTGCTCAACATCACTGCCCTGGGGCCGTCCCTCGAGGCGGCGCGTGAACGGGCATACAGCGGCTGCGCCGCGATTTCGTTCGAGGGGATGCAGTTCCGCAGCGACATCGCCGGTGAGGCGGTCAAGGTTGCAACCTGAGACGCAGACCGAGCCGTTCGCGGCCCTCGAGGAATTCGGCGAGCCCGGGCCGCTCGTCGGCGTGCTCGTCGGCTCCGAGTCCGATCGTGAGGCGATGGAGCCTGCGCTGCAGGAATTGGACGAGCGCGGGATCTCACATGAGTTCCACGTCCTCTCAGCGCATCGCGACCCGAGGGCCGTCGCCGAGTACGCGTCGATCGCAGCCCTTCGCGGAGTCCGAGTGATCATCGCGGGCGCCGGCATGGCCGCGGCGCTTCCGGGCGTCATCGCGTCGTACAGCGAGCTCCCGGTGATCGGCGTCCCGCTGCGCTCGAGCAAGAGCGTGGCCGACGGGCTCGATGCGCTGCTCGCGATTGCACAGATGCCGCCCGGAGTGCCGGTGGCGTGCGTCTCGATCGACGGCGCGCGAAACGCTGCGATCCTCGCGGCGCGGATCCTGGCCCAGGGCGGCGGCCTTCGGCCGCCGGGGAGCTGACGGAAGCGGACTTCCTGCCTCGATGTGCCTTCATGAGCCACCTCTAGAATCGAACCGGTGATCGCTCGGTACTCGCGGCCGGCCATGGCCAGCATCTGGTCGGACGAGGGAAGACTCGCCCGCTGGCTCGAGGTCGAGCTGGCCGCCCTGGACGCGTGGGCCACGATCGGGGTCGTTCCGGCCGGGGCGGCGGAGGAGATCCGGGAACGTGCGGTTCCCCCGACCCCCGAGCGCGTGGCGGAGATCGAGGCGGTGACGCAACACGACGTCGCCGCATTTGTCGACACGGTTGGCGAGCAGCTGGGTCCCGTCGGGCGCTGGTTTCACTACGGGCTGACCTCCTCGGATGTCCTGGACACGGCGCTGTCGCTCCAGCTGCAAGCCGCCGGGCGGCTCTTGCTCGACGAGCTCGAGCGTGCGTTGGCCATCGTCATCGCGCGCGCCGAGGAGCACCGCGACACGCTGACGATCGGGCGCACGCACGGCGTCCACGCCGAGCCCACCACATTCGGGCTGAAGCTCGCCGTCTGGGCGTTCGAGCTCGATCGCGCGCGGGATCGCCTGCAGCGCGCGATCGAGGGCGTGCGCGTCGGCAAGCTCTCCGGCGCCGTCGGGACATACTCCGCGACGGATCCGGAGGTCGAGCGCCTGGCTTGCGAACGCCTCGGCCTCGAGCCGGCGCCGGCGGCGACCCAGATCATCCAGCGCGACCGTCATGCCGAGGTGCTTTCGGCCCTGGCCGTAACAGCGGCTTCGCTCGAGAAGTTCGCGCTCGAGATCCGGCATCTCGCCCGGACGGAGGTCCGTGAGGTCGAAGAGCCGTTCCGCCGCGGGCAGAAAGGCTCGTCGGCGATGCCGCACAAGAAGAACCCCGTAGTCGCCGAGCGGATCTGCGGGCTGGCGCGAGTCGTTCGCGGCGCAGCGCTGGTGGGACTGGAGAACATCGCGCTCTGGCATGAGCGCGACATCTCCCACTCCTCCGCCGAGCGGGTCGTCATCCCCGACGCCTTCCTCGCGCTCGATTACATGCTCGACCGCTTCACGTGGCTCGTCGAAGGGCTTGTGATCCGTCCGGAGCGGATGCGCCGCAACCTGGAAGCGAGCTATGGACTCTTCTTCAGCCAGCGACTGCTGCTCGCGCTGATCGACAACGGGCTCGACCGCGCGCAAGCGTACGAGCTCGTGCAGCGGGCGGCGATGCGGGCGTGGGAGGAAGAGCAGGATTTCCCCGACCTCGTTCGCCGCGACGGCGAGATCACTTCCAGGCTCGAGGCGAGCGCCCTGGACGAGGTTTTCGACCTCGGCGCGTACACACGCCACGCGGACGTCGTGTTCGATCGACTGCACACCCTGACCCGAAGAGAGGAGCCCGTTCATGCCTGAAACCGCGACCCACGTCGGCAGTGGGAAGGTCCGGGAGCTCTACGCGCTCGACGATGAGCGGCTGCTGCTCGTCGCGAGTGATCGGATCTCGACTTTCGACGTCGTCCTCCCCACCGAGATCCCCGACAAGGGTCGGGTGCTGACCGGCCTCTCGGCGTTCTGGTTCGCGCGCACCCGGCATCTGTGCCCCAACCACCTGCTCGCCGTGCGACCTGACGGCCGCTCACTCGAGTGCCGACGGCTGGAGATGCTGCCGATCGAGTGCGTCGTGCGGGGCTATCTGACCGGGTCGGGTTGGAAGGACTACCAGGCCACCGGAGCAGTTTCCGGCCACGTCCTGCCGGACGGCCTGCGCGATTCCGACCGGCTCGCCGAGCCGATCTTCACGCCTGCAACCAAGGCCCACACCGGCCATGACGAGAACATCACGCGGGAGACCGCAGCCGAGCTCGTCGGCGCCGAGCGGTTCGCCGAAGTGGAAGCAACCTCGCTCGCCCTGTATCGCTTCGCATCCGAGCACTCGGCCGACCACGGGATCCTGCTCGCAGACACGAAGTTCGAGTTCGGCGTCGACGACGAGGATCGGCTTGTCCTGGCCGACGAGGCCTTCACGCCCGACTCATCCCGCTTCTGGCCGGCCGACTCGTACGAGCCTGGACGGCCGCAGGCGTCGTTCGACAAGCAGTTCGTCCGCGACTACTGCGAGAGCCTCGGCTGGGACAAGACCGACCCCGGCCCGGAGCTGCCCGACGATGTCGTCACCGGGACGCGCGCCCGCTACGTCGAGGCCTTCGAGCGGCTCACCGAGCGTTCTTTCGAGCGCTACCTCGAGGAGCCCGAGGCCGTGCTCCGATGAAGGCAACGGTCCTCGTACGCCCCAAGCCCGGCATCCTCGATCCGCAGGGTGAGGCCGTCGAGAGCTCGCTCAGGCAACTCGGCTTCGCCGTCGCCGACGCCCGCATCGGACGCGTGGTCGACCTGGAGGTCGAGGCGAGCGACGCGGCCGCGGCGCGTGCCGAGGTCGAGCGGATGTGCCAACAGCTTCTCGCCAACCCGCTGATCGAGAGCTACGAGATCGAGCTCAAGTGAGCGCATCCGGCCCACGCATCGCCGTCGTGACGTTTCCCGGCTCGAACGACGACCGCGACGCACTCCACGCGCTCGACCAACTCGGCGCTTCCGGCGTTCCGGTGTGGCACGCCGAGGAACGGTTGCCCGACGTTGCAGGCGTCGTGCTGCCGGGCGGCTTCGCCTACGGCGACTACCTCCGCTGCGGCGCGATCGCGCGCTTCTCGCCGGCCATGCATGCCGTCGCCGAGTTCGCAGCCGCCGGAGGGCTGGTACTCGGGATCTGCAACGGCTTCCAGGTTCTGTGCGAGGCAGGGCTCCTGCCCGGCACGCTCAGACCGAACGAGTCGCTCTCATTTCTCTGTCGAGATGTCGTTCTGAGGGTCGAGGGCGCCGACACGCCGTTTACGTCGAGGTGCACTCCTGGGCAGCGCCTGACGATTCCGATCAAGCACGGCGAAGGCTGCTGGTTCGCCGACGCCGAGCTCCTGGCTGGGCTGGAGGCGAAGCGACAGATCGTGCTCCGCTACGAGCAGAACCCGAACGGCTCGATCGGTGACGTCGCGGCCGTCTGCAACGAGCACGGCAACGTGATGGGGCTAATGCCGCATCCCGAGCATGCCGCCGATCCACTTTTGGGGTCGACGGACGGCGCGCTCATCCTCGAGGGCCTCGTCGAGGCGGCCCGCGCGGCCTCACCACCGCTCGCAACGGCAGCGGCGCAGGTCTAAGCACTGTCGAATCGGAGCGCGGCCGCGAGCGCCTCGTGCTCGGCGAGCGCCTTGCGAAGCCGGTCCAGGTCTGCATCGCGAAAAGTCACGGGCCCGCGCCGGGCGACCCCGTCGGTCGTGTAGGCGAAGCGCACGAGCCTTTTGCCCTTCTCGTCCTCGAGGAGCTGCACGAGCGAAGCGAACTGCTTCTCGCCCGCTTTCTGCTGCAGCTTCACCTCGTCGACGAGCGTGGCCTTGCCCCAGGCTGTCGTGATGTCTGGCATGGCAACGACGCTACCCGGGAAACGGCCACGTGTCTGTGACGGAAGTGAAACGAATGTGTGCCGGGCTATCCCCAGCGAAAGCCGGTGGGCTCCGCCGCCGGCTCGAGCGGGCTGGTCGCAAGCCCCGGCTCAGGCGGCACGAAGTTGTAACCGCCGGGAGCGACGTCGTTCGGCGTGTCCGGATGGAAGAGCGACGCCAGGTACTGAATCTGTCCGCGGCCGACACCGAGCTCGAACTGGCCACCGCCGTACATCCCGATGCCACGCTCCGCGCAATAGTCGTACGCATCGAAGAGACGGCGCAGCGATCCGAACCGCGAGGGCTTGATGTTCGTCATCTTCGGGTCCCTCGCCTCGATGTCCTCGATCGAGTGGATCGGAGCGTCCCACGTGATCCGGTCACGATGAGGACGAAGCACAGGCTCGGTCTCGTCGGTCAGGGCCGGGTCTTCGAGCCAGGCCTTCGGAAACCCGTCCGCAACCAAGCGATAGAGCTCGGGGCTCGGCGGGTTGTCGACGACGGTCCCGCTGTATTGGCCCTTGAAGTCGATCGAGTCCACCGCGCCGAGCTCGGCCAGCTCCGCGACCAGGTCTGGCGTCCAGTCGGCGACCGCGTCGAGCTTGAACATCGTTCCCGGATAGAGCTCGAGCAACTGGCGGACCGGGGTGATCGTCGAGGGCTTGCCCAGGCGCATGGAGACGACGAAGCGCACCGGGCGGGCCTCCTGGCCAAGCGCCTCCGACAACGACGTTCTGGTTTGGCGAAGCGCAAGGTCCAGAGCCGCGCTCTCGAAGGCCCAGCGGCGGTAGTCGTGGAACGCCTCCATCTGTGGCGGCTCGGGCCAGAAGTCGAGGCCGTCGAGATGCCGTGAGAACGAGTCGAGCGTCCACTCGCCGGCGAGCGGGAGCTCCGCGCCGGGGCCTGCGAAGCGGTCGTGGTCCTCCGGGGTGTACGTGACGTCCTCGCCGTGCCCCTCCTCTCCGCCGCCGCGAAGATGGACAGTCGTCGTCACGCGCGTGAACTCACTCGACACCTCGCGCTCGCGCCGCTCGAGCTCGTGGCTCTCGATCGTCAGCGGCAGATCGGAAACGAGTCCATAGGTCGACACAATGCTCGGGAGTATGGGCAAGCGAGCCCTCGTCGCGGCAGCACTACTCGCCCTCGCCGGCTGCGGCGGAAGCGGTGACCGCCGCGAGGTCAGGCTCCTGGCCCCGGCCGGCCTCGTCGGCGACGTGACTCCGTTCGAGCGCGAGACCGGCTGCCGCGTCGACCTCCGCGTCTACGACGAGGGAGAGGATGTCGACGCGATCGCTCGGCGCAGGGACGTCGACGTCATCGCCGGACCAGTGCGGCCTGGAGAACGCGCGGACGACTCGGTGCAGCTCGTTCGCGTCACGCTCCCAAGCGGCATCGAGATCACCGTTCCGAAAAAGCTCGCCTCCACCTTCCACGGAACCGTGCGGCCGGCGGGGCGCCGAACAACCGCCTGGGTAATCCGTGAGGACGGTGACAACTCGGACTGCGCCGAGCGCTGGCTCGACTACGCGACGTCCCAGTAAACCTCGGTCTCGAGGAGCGCAAGGAACGACTCCGGGCGGCAAGTAACAAGTTGTTACAAGGCACGCTCGAAGTAGGTCGTGCCGTGGATGGGGTTGTGGCGATAGGCCTCGATCTCGACGAAGCCGAGGGAGCGGTACAGACCGCGCGCCGCCGCCATCGACGGCAGCGTGTCGAGCCGCATGCGCTCGTAGCCGGCGTCGCGTCCTGCCTCGACGATCGCCTGAGCGAGTAGACGGCCGAGCCCGGAGCCGCGATGGGCCGGCCGGACGTAGAGCCGCTTCATCTCGCAGACGCCCGGCTCGAACGGCCTGAGCGCGACGCAGCCGGCCGGCTCAGCGTCGAGGGCGAGCAGGAGGCGTCCGCCCGGCGGGACGTACTCCCCGGGTAGCTCCGCGAGCTCCCGCTCGAAATCCTGGAAGCCGAGGTCGACGCCGAGCGAGGCCGCGTATTCCTCGAAGAGTGTCCGCACGGTGGGCACGTGCTCGTCCACGTGACCGTCGACAAACTGCACACGGCGAAGCTTGCCGACTCAGCGCAAGGAGGCAGCGACGCGCGAGAGCGTTCCCGAGCCGGAGTTCACGACCCAGACGGATCCTCCGCCCAGCGCGATGCCGCGAGGCTGCTTTCCGGTCCGCCGTGTCCCAGTGACCTTGCGGCGACGCATGTCGTAACGGCTGACGGAACCGCTGCTGTTGTTGGAGATCCAAACGGCCCGCCCGTCGGTGGCGGCACCCTCGGGCCCCGGAAAGCCGGGAAGCTTGATCCGGGCGGTGACGCGGTTCGTCCGGGCGTTGATGCGAATGAGCCTCGCTGTCGCGTTCGTCACGACCCAAACGGTGGAACCGCGTAGGGCGACGCCCTGTGGGCCGGACAGGAACCCGAGCCTGATCGTCCTCACCACGCGGTTCGTCGCCGGATCGATGCGTTGGACGGTTCCCAGGTCGAAGCTGGTGACCCAGGCCGCGCCGGCACCTACGGCGAGGTACCGGGCCTCGCGGTCGACCGGGATCCGCGCGACGACCGAGTTCGACCCCGGATCGATGCGAGTGACCGCACCCTCCTTGTGCGAGATCCAGACGGCGCCGGCTCCGAAGGCCATGCCTTCAGGGCCTTCAGACGGGCCAACGTGGATCGTCGCCATCGCGCGGTTCGTCGCGGGATCGATTCGCGTGACCGCTCCCCCGCTCCAGTCCGCAACCCAGATCGCGCCTGCCCCGGCAACGACCCCGATCGGGCCTTGCCCCACCGGCACGACCGCGGCGACCTTGTTCGTCGCCTGGTCGATGCGGAGCAGGGCGTTTCGGTCGAAGCTCGTCACCCAAGCGGAGCCATCGGCATAGGCGACGCCGATCGGCTGCCCCGGGGTCGCGATCCGAGCCTGTACTCGCGGCGGCGCGCCGGCCGTCGATACTGGGCCGATGAGCACGAACGCGCTGCAGAAAACGGCAGCCGCAGATACGCGTACACTTACCACAACGTTGCGCTACTTTACCACAAGGTTGTAGTACATGTCGGAGCGGACGATTCTCCTCGACGTCTTTGCAGCGAACCAGAAGCGCGAGCGCCTCATCGCAGCGGCGCTCGAGGGCACGGAGCTGCCGCCGGAGGACTATCCGCTCTACGTCTACATCGGCGTCGAGGGCCCCCTCACCCCCACCGAGCTCGCGAGGGAGCTCGGCATGCCACTCTCCACGGTCCTTTTCCGGACTCGCCGTCTCGAGCGGCGCGGGCACGCCGAGCGCGTTCCCAACCCCGAGGACAAACGTTCCTTCCTCCTCCAGCTGACGACGAGCGGCAACCGCCTGCTCCAGCGCGCGCGGCCCGCGTTCCGCGAGCGCGCGCTCGCCGTCGAGGCGCGTTTGGGCAAGCGCCGAGTCGCAGCGCTCCGAGACGGGCTCACCGAGCTCGGAGAGGCGATCGAGGGTGAGCTCTAGCTGGCGCGGGTCGCCGAGACGCCGAGCACGACGAAGGCCGTCCCGGTCACCCACCGCTTGACGCCCAGATACCAGCGGCTGCGACGAAGCCACCCGCCGAGCGTCCCCGCGGCGAGCGCCCACAGCGAGTCCGACGAGAGCGCGATGACGGTGAAGGTCAGGCCGAGCACCAGGATCTGCAGCGTCGCGGCCCCGTGGGCGGGATCCACGAACTGCGGCAGGAAGGCGAGGAAGAAGAGGGCCGTCTTCGGGTTGAGCACGTTCACGATCACGCCGTCGCGGAAGATCTTGCGCAGCGCTCGTGGAGGCGTCGCGGCGACTTCGGCCACCTCCTCGCGCGTCAGGAGGCGATGGATGCCCAGGAGAATCAGGTACGCGGCGCCTGCGTACTTGACGACCGTGAAGGCCATCGCGGAAGAAGCCAGCAGCGAGGACAGCCCGATCGTTGCGGCGGTGACGTGCACGAGGCTGCCGACGCCGATCCCGAGGGCCGAGACCAGCCCGGCGAAGCGGCCCTGGTCGACACTCCGCGCGACGATGTAGAGCACGGCGGGGCCGGGAACCACGGCGAGCGCAAGCGCCGCCGCCGCGAACACAGCGAGTGTGCTGGGGTCGATCACGCCGTAAGCTTGCCGGAATGGACGCGGTCGAGAACTACGCCGAGCTCGCGCGGCAGAACGACTACTTCCGCCAGACCATCGTGACGGGCGAGCACGCGCAGGTTGTCGTGATGACGATCCAGCCCGGTGAAGACATCGGCGAGGAGACGCACGAGGGTGACCAGATCCTCTTTTTCGTCGAGGGCGAGTGCGAGGCGGTGCTGGACGGCCGGTCCAGCCGCGCAGGCCCGAGCGACATGGTGTTCGTTCCCGCCGGGACGCTGCACAACTTCATAAACACGGGCTCGGAGCCGCTTCGGCTGGTAACCACGTACGCGCCGCCCGAGCATCCCGACGGCACCGTGCACCGCACGAAGGCCGAGGCTGAGGCAGCCGAGCACTAGCTGCATCACAGCGGTCCGGAGCCGTGTAGGTTCCGCGCTGTGCTGAGCGGATCTCGCTCTTCGCCGCCGTGGTGGCGCTTGCGATGACCTCGATGGCGTTCGCCTGGGGCCACGACGACGACGAGTTCGCCTGGCAGGACACGCCGACCGGCTCGACTTCGAGCCTGCGGGGATTGGCGGCGGTCGATGCCAACACGGCCTGGGCAAGCGGCAGCCTCGGCACGGTCCTCCGGACGGTCGACCGAGGCCAGACGTGGGCTCAGGTGGGGCCGCCCGGGACCGAAGCTCTGCAATTCCGCGACATCGAGACCTTCGACCGGAACAACGCTGTGATCCTCTCGATCCCGTTCCCCACTGCGATTGATTCCCGGGTCTACGTGACCTCGGACGCCGGCGCGCATTGGCAGCTGGCGTTCCAGAACGACGAACCGACCGCGTTCTACGACTGCATGACGTTCTTCGATCGGCGGCACGGGCTCGCGCTCTCCGATCCCGTCAACGGCGAGTTCAGGATCATCGCGACCGAAGACGGCGGGCACAGCTGGCGAGTGCTCGATCCCGATATGCCGCCCGCCTTGCCCGGCGAGTTCGCCTTCGCGGCCAGCGGCCAATGCCTCACGTCCTTCGGCAGCCGCGATGCGTGGTTCGGCACGGGGGGTGCCGCCGAAGCCCGCGTCTTCCATTCAAGCGACCGCGGCAGGAGCTGGGAGGTGAGCTCCACGCCGATGCACAGCGATGACACGGCGGGGATCTTCGCCCTCGCGTTCCGCAACCTCGGGGACGGCCTGGCGGTCGGTGGCGACCTGGACACGCCAGAGGCATCGCCGGATGCCCTCGCGCTCTCGAGCGACGGCGGAGACTCCTGGAACCTCGTCTTGGACGCGCCGAACCAGTACCGCTCGGGCGCTTCCTGGCTGAACAAGCGCACCGCCATCGCCGTCGGGCCAACCGGAAGCGACGTCAGCTTGAACGCCGGACGCAGCTGGACGCCGTTCGACACCGGCAGTCTCCACACGGTGGACTGCGTTCAGGTCACCTGCTGGGCCTCCGGCGCAGACGGCCGCGCCGCGTACCTCGTTACAGACGAGGACTGACCTCTAGCGTCGCGCCCTACCAATGATGTACGGCGCGGAGGTGATCGTCAGCAGCGACGAGGAGTGAAAACCTCGTTCGAGCTCGACGATGTCGAAGCCCGCCTCGCGGATCGCAGCGGTCGTGTCGCGCGTCGTTACGCAGCCGCCGAGCAGGCGCGTCCAGAACAGTGCATCGATCGTGCGCTGGAACCAGTGGAACGCCGCGTTCTCGGAGCGAACGTGCTCGTAGAAGCGCAGTTCACCGCGCGGTCTGACGACGCGGCGCAGCTCGGCCAGCGCCGCGCTGGGGTCAGGGACGCTGCAAAGAACCCACACGGCGACGGCGGTGTCGAATGCTCCATCGGCTGCCGGGA